>NZ_CP113917.1:1800000-2100000 GCF_029395475.1 Bifidobacterium sp. ESL0775
TTCAGTTCTTCTTGGAATCAGCCTTGGGAGCCGGTGCCTTGAGATTGTTCTTGGCATCGTCGGACTTGTCGGAGTCCTTGTCGTCCTTCTTCGAAGGCTGGCCATCCTTGCGCTCGATTTCCTTCATCTCGAAGGTCTCGATGATGTCGCCTTCCTGGATGTCGTTGAAGTTGCCGAGGTTGATACCGGCCTCGTAGCCTTCCTTGACGGACTGCACATCGTCCTTGAAACGACGCAGCGAGGAGATCTCGAGATCGTTGACCGTGGTGACGCCGTTGCGCAGGATGCGCGCCTTGGTGCCACGCTTGACCTCGCCGTCCTGAACCATAACGCCGGCGATATTGCCGAACTTGGAGGAACGGAAGATCTGGCGAATCTCGGAATGGGAGGTGGTGACCTCTTCGTATTCCGGCTTGAGCATGCCCTTGAGGGACGCCTCGATGTCCTCGATCGCCTTGTAGATGATGGAGTAGTACTTGATCTCCACGCCCTCGCGCTCGGCGAGATCGGCGACCTGACGGTTCGGGCGGACGTTGAAGCCGATGATGACGGCCTTGTCCACGCTTGCCAGGTTGACATCGTTCTGGGTGATCGCGCCGACGCCGCGGTGGATGACCTGGATGCCGACCTCGTCGGACACCTCGATCTTCATCAGGGAATCTTCCAGCGCCTCGACGGAACCGGAGGAATCGCCCTTGATGACGATGTTGAGCATATCGACCTCGGACTTGGCGAACTGCTCCTTGAGGCTCTCGAGCGAGACGACCTTGCGGCGCTTGGCCAGCTGAGCCGCACGTTCGGAAGCCTGACGCTTTTCGGCGATCTGGCGGGCGGTGCGGTCGTCGGGGGCGACCAGGAAGAGGTCGCCGGCGCTCGGCACGGAAGTCAGACCAAGCACCTGAACAGGTGTGGAGGGTCCTGCGGCCTTCATCTGCTTGCCGTCCTCGTTGAGCATCGCACGCACACGGCCGTATGAAGTACCGGCCACGATGGCATCGCCCACATGGAGCGTGCCCTGCTGCACCAGCACGGTCGCCACGGCGCCACGGCCCTTGTCGAGCCTTGCCTCGACGGTCGCGCCGCGCGCGTCCATGTCGGGGTTGGCCTTCAAATCAAGTTCCGCGTCAGCGGTAAGAAGAATCGCCTCGAGCAGCTTGTCGACGTTCGTGCCCTGCTTCGCCGAGATGTCGACGAACATGGTGTCGCCGCCGTATTCCTCAGGAACCAGGCCGAATTCGGTAAGCTGGCCGCGCACCTTTTCGGGGTTCGCTCCGGGGACATCGATCTTGTTGACCGCCACGACGATCGGCACCTTGGCCGCCTGCGCGTGGTTGATGGCCTCGACTGTCTGCGGCATCACGCCGTCATCGGCCGCTACGACCAAGACCGCGATGTCGGTGAGCTCGGCACCACGGGCACGCATGGCGGTGAACGCCTCGTGGCCAGGGGTATCGAGGAAGGTGATCTTGCGCGGCTTGTCCTCAAGGTTGACGGTCACCTGATAAGCGCCGATGCGCTGGGTGATGCCGCCGGCCTCGCGTGCGGAGACATTGGTCTTGCGGATGGTATCGAGCAGGCGGGTCTTGCCGTGGTCGACATGGCCCATGACGGTGACCACGGGCGGACGCGGCTTGAGGTTCTCGTCATCCTGCAGCTCTTCCTCATCAAGATTGATGTCGAACTGCTGGAGGATTTCCTTGTCTTCCTCCTCGGAGGAAACGATCTTGATGTTCCAACCGATTTCCTCGCCCAGAATCTGGAAAGTCGTTTCGTCAAGGGACTGGGTGGCCGTGACCATCTCACCCAAGTGGAACATGACCGTCACCAAAGCGGCGGGGTTGACGTTGATCTTCTCAGCAAGGTCGGCCAACGTCGCGCCTTGACGCAGCTTGATGGTCTGGCCGTTTCCGGTAGGAATGCGGACGCCGCCGATGGTAGGAGCTTTAATCTCCTCGTAATCACGACGTTTCGCGAGCCTGTTCTTGCGGGCTCTCGAGGACTTGCCACCCTGACGACCGAACGCGCCTGCGGCACCGCCGCGACCGCGGCCGCCACCACGGGACGGACCGCCGCCCTGATAGCCACCGGTGCTGGGGCCGCCGCCGAAGCGGTTGCCGCCGCGCCCTTGGGATTCGCCCTGGCCTTGGCCGGGACGATTGTGCCCCCACTGCCCTGGCCTTGCGCCTTGTTCCGAACGCCCGTTACGGAACCCTCCACGGCCGCCGTTGCGCCCTCCACCATTGCGACCGCCACCACGGCCATTGCTGACGGTGGGACGGGCCATCGGGTGCGGACGCGGGATGCCGCTGGGCATGGGCACATGCATGCCCTGCTTGCGGCTGAACGGATTGTTGCCCGGACGGGGCCCGGAACCGGCATGCTGGGAATGCGGAGCCGGCTGTGCACCGCCGTTGCCGGGACGCTGAGAACCGTTGTGCGAACCGTTTGCGCCCGGCCTCATACCTCCGTTGTTGCCGCCGAAATGCTGGTTGCCACGAGGCCCTGGCATACCGCCTTGACGACGCCCGTGATCGCGCCCACCATGCTCGTTATGGCCACGGCCGCCTTCGTATTCGCGGTTGCCGCCCTCATGATGTGAACCATGTGTCTGCTCGCCACGCGCGGATTCGCCGCGTGAGCCTTGCCCTGGCTTCGCCGAGAAATGCGGACGCGCCTCTTGACCGGGCCTGGCCGCTGTCGCGCCTTGGCGCTGATGACCATTGCTCGGCTTGGCACCGTGTGCGTTGGTCTTGGATTTTCCGGAATCCCCATTTGCTCCGGAACCGTCATTTTGAGGGAACGCGGCCCGCAATTTGCGGACGACCGGCGCTTCCACTGTGGAGGATGCGGATTTGACGAACTCCCCCATGTCCTTCAGCTTCTGAAGGACGGCTTTGCTATCTACGCCAAACTCTTTAGCGAGTTCATATACGCGCTGTTTTGCCACTCAGTTTTCTCCTACTATTGTGACCGCGCGTACATGCACGGTCAATGTATTGTTACGGCGAGCTTACCCAGACTCATCGTGCGACCATGATTGTGTTACCTCGTCTCCTGCCGACATGCAGGCACACTGCGTGCTCACATTCGGATTGCTTTAATCCAGCATACTCGTCATGCTGGATTGCAGACTATTGCTCGTTTCCTGCCGTTTCGCCGGCTTCGGTGGTCTTGGCAGCGGCCTGCGCCTGCGCCGCCGCATGCGCCTCGCTGGACTCGATGCCGATCTTCCAACCGGTGAGTTTGGCGGCGAGACGGGCGTTCTGGCCCTCCTTGCCGATGGCGAGCGAAAGCTGATCGTCGTGGATGTAGGCGATGGCCGTCTTGTTCTTCTCGCTGACGATGTCGA
Source organism: Bifidobacterium sp. ESL0775 (assembly GCF_029395475.1). NCBI lineage: Bacteria > Bacillati > Actinomycetota > Actinomycetes > Bifidobacteriales > Bifidobacteriaceae > Bifidobacterium > Bifidobacterium sp. ESL0775. The sequence continues at coordinate 1,803,350 of NZ_CP113917.1, forward strand.
CGCCGGTGGCGACAGCCGGCGAAAGCGCCGAACCGACGAACTTGGCGGGATCTTTCGACCAATCGACGATGTCGATCTTCTCCGGGCCGAGGTTCTCCATCACCGCGCGCACGCGAGCACCGCCGGGGCCAATCAGGGCACCCTTCGGATTGACGCCCTCGGTGTTGGCGCGAACGGCGATCTTGGTGCGGGCACCGGCCTCACGGGCGATGGCCATGATCGAGACAGCACCGGAAACCAGTTCCGGAACCTCACGTTCGAACAGCTTGCGCACCAGTTCGGGGTGCGAACGGGACACGACGATCTCAGGGCCCTTCAAGCCACGGCCGACGGTGACGACATAGACACGCAGGCGGTCGCCGTGACGATAATGCTCGCCAGGCACCTGCTCGCGCTTGGGAAGGATGGCCTCGACGTCGCCCACGGCGACATGCACGTTGGCCGGGTCCTTCGTGTCCTGCTGGATGACGCCGGTGATGAGCTTGCCCTTCTGCCCGGCGAAGGCGCCGAGCACGCGCTCGTCCTCCGCATCACGGAAGAGCTGGCGAATCACCTGACGGGCCGTCGAAGCCGCGAGCCTCCCGAAATCATGCGGGGTGTCGTCGTATTCCTCACCGAGTTCAGGACGCGGATGCGGGTCCTCCTCGGTGGGTTCCACGGGCTTCTCGTCCCTCGCCCAGATGGTGAAGGTGCCGGCACGCTCGTCGAGTTCAACGCGAGCGTGCTTCGCCGCATGTGGTGTTTTGCTATAAGCCAATAGCAACGCTTCGGAAAGTGCGTTGTCAAGTGTTTCAGAATCGATTCCCTGCCCCGCCGCGAGCTGATGAATACCTGTCAGGTCCAGTTCCATGGTCGCAAGACCTCCTATATGAAATTATCTGCCGAGCTCTTCTAATAGCCCTATGAAGTCATAATCATTCGATATTCTAGTGGTTTATGAAGACACGTGGTATTTTTCCCTCCTTGCTCAATTTTCTAGGAAGACGTGTCCTGCCGAGCGCCACCATCATGGCTTTCGCCTTGCCTCTGGCCGCTTGCAACGCCCCGAGAATCGAGTCCCCTGTCGAATCCGCCGGGCCTTGCCGAACGACCTATATCAGTGCCGCGACGGTGACGACCAATGCCACCGAGGGGAACCCGTTCATCGCCCGCTATCTTGCCGCCGGAGACGCCGCGCAATCCTGGCGGCAAGCGGCCACGCTCTGCCCTTCCCAGTTCAGCGTGTACACCATGAAAAGCGCGCAGATGCAATGGTTGCAACAGAGCCTTTCCCCTATCGTGGGAGCCAGCCCGACCCACGCCAAGGCGGCGCTGGCCAATCTCAATGACATCGTCGCCTTGAATGTGAGCAACGACGCCCTTGCCTCAATGGCGTTGGCCGAGGATCGGGCGGGTTTCGAAATCGAGGTGCTGGCAGCCAGGGGCGTCGGCGGCGCGACATTGCAATTAAGCGACGATCACAAGGCCATCGCCTCGCGTCTCATTTCGCTTGAGGCCAAAGACTCTTCTGCGGCAGCGGCTCCCAACGATCCACGGCAGAAAGTCTATGATGTGGGCAACCTTCTCGCCCACCCCGACACGATCACCGATCCGAGCACCGGCCTTCAGGCTCCCACCGTGGCCGTCGCCGAGATGAATTGCGCCCGTGAATCGCTGACGGCCCTTGCCAATACATTTCCTACTTCGAATACCGCTAAAAACAACGGAAGCAGGGACAAGACCCCACGCAGCACCGGCAGCAGCAAATCGTTGGCGGTGCTTTCCGACCTTATTTCCTCGCGCATCTACCTCGCGCTGTCACTGGGCTATCCGGCCTTTGACCACGCCCTGTACGAGTAGTTGCATGCACCGCACCTGGCCACGTTGCCACGAGCTGACGGTATGAAAACGCCTCCGAAACCGAAGCTCCGGAGGCTTGACGCGGATGAAGCGAGATTCGAACTCGCGGAGGATTTCTCCTCACACGCTTTCGAGGCGTGCTCCTTAGACCGCTCGGACATTCATCCACTGCTGCGCAAAACGCAACTTTTCTAGTATAAGACAACGTACCAACCACCGCAACCGGGCGTGGCGTGCTTCATTCCAACGTACGACGCGCGCGAATCGAAGCAGCCCTACTCGTCAACCCGGCATCCGGCGGGTAAGCGACATGTTCGAGAGTCAAGCCACAGGCGGCGATGGGGCCCGTTGAACCTTCGCGAACCGGATTGGCCATTTTCTGCGCGAACCAGTCCAAGGACTTGCGGTGCCTTCCGACCTGGACACAGGCGTTGACCAACGAACGCACCATGTTGTGCGCAAAAGCATCGGCCACGATGGTGAAGCACACAAGACCGGATTCCAGCGTCGGTACGGAATAACCCACATTCTCCGCGTCGTTTGCGGTCATTTCCATTCCAACACCGGACTTTTGGCTGGAACTTACGATTTCCGCCTTTTCTCCGTTTCCGGGATTTCCAAACATATCCTTCACCGGTACACGCTGCCAAATGGCTTTCTTGACCTCGCGAATGGTGGTGCCACCGGGATTTGGCGTGGCGAACGAGCCGAAATCATGCAGGCCGATGGTCAAGGCTGCGGCCTCGTTCATCGCAGGAACGTCAAGCGTGTCTTCAAGTTTCCAGACAAAACCGCGCATTCTCGGATCAGCCGGCCTCGCCCCGTCTGCAATCCGATAGACGTACGTCCGTTCCAAGGCCGAGAAGCGTGCATCGAAACCCTTCGGGGCGACACGCACATTATGTAATGCAATATCATCCGGCAAGTCGTGGCTTAGCCGTCGGCGCAACGCTTCGACCGCAGGCACTTCCATGTGCCCCACGCAGCGCTCAAGCGTCTGCTCCCCCACGTCCAAGTGGCAGACTTGATGAGCGGCGTGCACGCCGGTGTCGGTGCGTCCGGCAACCACCAACCGCAACGGCTCACCGGCATCATCAACAGGCACACGCAGAACGGTATGCAGGGCGTCCTCCACGGCCCCTTGCACGGTCCGCAGGCCGGGCTGCTTGGCCCAACCATGGAATCCGCCGCCGTCGTATGCCAAGTCAATTCGTAATCTCATCGTTGCCAGTATACGTGGTCTACCGTCACGAATCCGTATCCACATACGCAAGAAGGCCGGAGACTCGCATCTCCGACCTTCTTTATGAAGAAAAACTCAAGCGAATCTAGCGACTCACTTCTCTTCCTTGTCAGCCTTCTTGGCGGCTGGCTTCTTGGCTGCAGGTTTCTTCGCAGGAGCCTTCTTGGCAGCCGGCTTCTTGGCCTTGGCGGCCTTCTTGGCCTCAGCGTCGACGTCCTTGGCTTCGGCCTTCTTGACCTCGGCCTTGTCCGCGGCGACATCGGCGTTGACCTCAGTCTCCTTGGCCTCAGCCTCGTCAACGGCCTTATCCGTCTTGGTCTTGGCGGTCTCGGCTGTGTCCTTCTGGACCTTGGCTTCGGCCTCTTCGACCGCGGCCTTGTCCTCGGCGACCGCAGCGGAAGCCTCGGCTTCCTTGACCACGGATTCCTTGGCGCTCACCGGTTCGGTGATGAGCTCGATGATGGCGCGCGGCGCGTTGTTGCCCTTGGAGGGGGCGATCTTCACGATGCGGGTGTAGCCACCCTCGCGCTGCTGCATCTGCTCGGCAATCTCGGTGAAGAGCTTGTGCACGATGGACTTGTTGCGGATGACGCGCATCACGCGACGGCGGCTGGCCAGATCCCCGCGCTTGGCGAAGGTGATGAGGCGCTCGGCCACCGGGCGAAGGCGCTTGGCCTTCGGCAACGTTGTGACGATGCGGCCGTGCTCGAACAGGCTGGTCGCCATGTTCGCGAGCATCAGACGCTCATGAGCCGGGCTTGAAGCCAGGTGCGGCCCTTTTCTAGGTGTAGGCATTATTACTCCTTAACGCCCCGGTTTTACACCGTTCAGGTGGGCATACGCCCGAACATCCAAACGATTACCGAAGCTTAAAATGAAGTTGGCTCTCACTCGTCCTCAGGCGAGAAGAAAGTGCCACCTTCAAGGTTGTTGGTATCGAAGCCCAGCGGCGAGGCCTTCAACGAGAGACCCATGCTTTCGAGCTTCTCCTTGACCTCATCGATCGACTTCATACCGAAATTACGGATGTCGAGCAGATCCTGCTCGGTGTGGGACACCAATTCACCGACGGTGTGGATACCTTCGCGCTTCAGGCAGTTGTAGCTGCGCTGGGTGAGATTGAGTTCCTCGATCGGAATCGACATCTCCGGGTTGACTTCTTCCTCAACCGGAGCCGGGCCGACCTCGACGCCTTCCGCTTGCGTGTTGAGCTCGCGGCACAGACCGAAGAGCTCGACAAGGGTGGAACCGGCGGATGCGACGGCGTCGCGCGGCGAAATCGCCGGCTTGGTCTCCACATCGAGGATGAGCTTGTCGAAGTCCGTGCGCTGTTCGACACGGGTCGCCTCAACCTTGTAGCTCACCTTGAGGACTGGCGAATAGATGGAATCGACCGGAATACGGCCGATCTCATCGCCGTCCTGCTTGTTCATCTGCGCGGGGACATAGCCACGGCCGCGCTCGACGGTGAACTCGATCTCAAGTTCGCCGTCATCCGCGAGGGTGGCGATATGCATATCCGGATTGGCGATGGTGACGCCGGCCGGAGGGGTGATGTCCCCCGCGGTGGCCTCGCCCTTGCCGCTTTTACGCAGATACATGACAACCGGTTCGTCATATTCGCTGGTGAGTACGATTCCCTTGATATTGAGCAGGATCTCGGTGACATCCTCCTCGACGCCTGGCAGAGTGGTGAACTCGTGCAGGGCACCGGAGATGCGCACCGAAGTGACTGCCGCTCCGGGAATGGAGCTCAGCAGGGTACGACGCAACGAATTACCGAGCGTATAGCCGAATCCAGGCTCGAGCGGCTCGATAACAAAGCGAGAACGCTGCGGATTCAGTGATTCCTCAGTAAGTTGCGGACGCTGTGCAATAAGCACTGTGTTATCCTTTCAGCTTCTGATCGGTGGTGCACTCACTGGTCATAAGCGGGTTGGACGGATGGTTAAATGAAGTGCTTCAGACGCGACGGCGCTTCGGAGGGCGCACACCGTTATGAGCCTGCGGGGTGACGTCGGTGATGGAGCCGACCTCAAGGCCTGCGGACTGCAGGGAGCGGATGGCGGTTTCGCGACCGCTGCCCGGACCCTTGACGTAGACGTCGACCTTCTTGACGCCGTGCTCCTGCGCCTTGCGGGCGGCGGACTCAGCGGCCATGCCTGCGGCGTAGGGGGTGGACTTACGTGAGCCCTTGAAACCGACATCGCCACCGGAGGCCCAGGCCACGACAGCGCCCGAGGGATCCGTGATGGAGATGATGGTGTTATTGAAAGTGGACTTGATGTGCGCCTGACCGACCGGGACCGACTTGCGGTCACGGCGACGCGGCTTGCGCACGGCTTGCTTTGCAGCTGCCATTGATCCTCGTTTCCTAATTACGAATGATTCCTACGTCACGAAGAGCCTGGAACGTAATCTTTACTGCCAACAACGCCCCGTCCCTCTTCATAACTGCTTAAGGCTGATTACTTGACGGCCTTTTTCTTTCCAGCGACGGTACGCTTCGGACCCTTGCGGGTGCGGGCGTTGGTCTTGGTGCGCTGACCGCGCACAGGAAGACCATGGCGGTGACGCTGGCCCTGATAGCAGTTGATCTGAATCTTGCGACGAATATCCGCATCGACTTCACGACGCAGATCGCCTTCAATCTTGTAATTTGCCTCAAGATAGTCGCGCAGCGTAATAAGCTGCTCATCGCTCAGATCCTTGACGCGGGTATCCGGATTCACACCGGTTGCGGCAAGCGTTTCCTTCGCGCGAGTACGGCCGACACCAAAGATATAGGTGAGGGCGATCTCGATGCGCTTCTCATTGGGGATGTCGACTCCGGCAAGACGTGCCATTGCGATTCCTTCTATGTTTCCGTAGGTTTGTACCAAGTCATCCGGTTTCCCGGCTCGGGCCTACGTACCCGGGGTTCAGCTTTTGGGCTGCGACTCAGTACCTTTTCTGGTCGGAGGTTTTCCGCTCAGCCTTGACGCTGCTTGTGGCGCGGGTTGGAGCAGATCACCATGACGCGACCGTGACGACGGATCACGCGGCAATTCTCGCAGATCCTCTTCACACTAGGGCTGACCTTCATGGTTTTCCTTTTCTGTACCTTTTACTTATAACGGTACGTAATACGACCACGGTTCAGATCGTAGGGGCTCATCTCAAGGACCACACGGTCCTGCGGGAGGATGCGGATGTAATTCTTGCGCATCTTGCCTGAGATCGTGGCCAGCACGATGTGCTTGTTTTCAAGTTCGACGCGAAACATCGCGTTCGGCAGTGCTTCCACCACCTGACCTTCGACTTCAATCACACCGTCTTTAGCCATGAGCCTCATTCCGTTCTTTGGCCGATATTACAGTTTCGGCGCATCCGAAAACACACCAACTTATTACTATAGCAAAAGAAGAGACCAGATGCGACACGGCGTGTTGCATTCAATCTCTTCTTGTGCTAATGGCGGATTTCAGTGTCAGGTGTCGGTCGCATAATCATGCCGCAACCAACCACATGAAAGAAATGCCCTATCAGTCGAGCGCGTCGAAGATGGACTTGGAGATGTCCTCGATATCACCCTCGCCATCGATGGGGACCAGGCAGCCACGGGACTTGTAGGTGTCGAGCAGTGGCGCGGTCTCCTCGTCGTAGGTCTTGAGACGCTGGGCGATGGCCTCGGCGTTGTCGTCGGCACGGCCTTCTTCGGCGGCGCGCTTGGCGATACGCTTCATCAGGATGTCGCGGTCGGCGTCGAGCGCCACGACCTTGTCGAGCGGGGTGCCGAGCCCTTCGAGCATCTTGTCGAGCGCCTCGACCTGGGCCGCGTTGCGCGGGTAGCCGTCGAGGATCCAGCCGTTCTTGGCATCGTCCATGGCGAGGCGGTCCTTGACGATCTTGTTGGTCAGTTCATCAGGCACGAGCTGACCTTTGTCGGTATAGCTCTTGGCTTCCTGCCCGAGCGGGGTGTTGTTCTTCATGTTGTAGCGGAAGATGTCGCCGGTGGAGATGTGCGGGATGCCGTAGTGCTCCGCGATCAGCTTGGCTTGGGTTCCCTTGCCCACTCCTTGCGGGCCCATAATTAATAGACGCATGTAATCCACTTCCTTGGTTGTTGTACCTAGCAAATGATGCCCACCCGTTTCAAAGACGGATGAGCATCATTTCATTGTTTTTTCTTTACAGCTGTTTTCAACGGCTCAACCGAATATCGTCACTCGGACTTGTCGTCGGTGTCGTCATCGTCCTTGGAGGATTTGTCATCGCTGGTCGCATCCTCTTCGTTCGATTCGCCACTCTCGGTGGTTGAATCTTCGGAATCGGTGGTCTCGGTGTTCTCAACCTCTGAGTTTTCGACCGCTGAGGTATCTGTGGCATCTTCGTCGGTCTTGGTGGCTTCCTCATCGGTCGTCTCGGACACGGCGTCTTCGCTTTCGTTGGAGGTGCTCTCCAAAACGGCCGTCGCGGAGCTCTTGGACTTCTTGGACGTCTTGACGTCCTCGCCCTCGATATGGTCGGTGTCCTCAAGCAGGAAGCCGGTGTATTGGAACTGCTCGGTCTGGGCCTTGGCCTGACGCAGGGTATCGAGGCCGACGCCCGCGATGATCAGGATGGTCGTGCCACCGAACGGAAGCTTGTTGTTGAGCTTCAGCATCATGATGAGCATGGTCGGAATCAACGCGACGAAGAGCAGGTAGATGGCGCCGACCGTGTTGAGCCTGTTCATCACATAGCTCAGGTAACGGCTGGTGGCGCTGCCGGCGCGGATGCCGGGGATGAAGCCACCGTACTGCTTCATGTTGTCCGCGGTCTCGTCAGGGTCGAAGGTGATCGACGTGTAGAAGAAGCAGAAGAACACGATCATCACGGCGTAGAGCGCGATGTACCAGACGGAGGTCGTGTTGGCCAGGTTGGTGTTGATCCACTTGACCCACTTCTGGTCGGACTTGCCGAACTGCGCGATCAGCGTCGGGATTGCCAGGATCGAGGAGGCGAAGATCGGCGGGATGACGCCGGACATGTTGATCTTCAGCGGAAGGTAGGTGGAGGAACCGCCGTACATCTTGCGGCCGATCATGCGGCGTGTGTACTGCACCGGGATGCGGCGCTGCGCGAGCTCGACGAAATCGACGAAGATGAGGATGACGATGAGGACCGCGACGACGATGCCGAAGTACGTCCAGTTGCCGTTCTTGCCGTTGGTGCCCCAACCGATGCGCCAAAGCTGCGGCAGGAAGCCGGAGCAGATGGACATGAAGATCAAAATGGACATGCCTTGGCCGATGCCCTTGTCGGTAATCAACTCGGCCATCCACATGATGAGACCCGTGCCACCGGTCATGATCATGACCATGACCGCGAGGTTCCACACCGAGCCGTCAGGAACGACCTGGCCGCACTGGTAGTTGAACAACGCGCCGGAACGGGCGGTGACCAGGATGGTGGTGGACTGCAGGATCGCCAGGCCGATGGTGAGATAACGCGTGTACTGCGTCAGCTTCGTCTCGCCGGACTGGCCTTCCTTATGCAGCGCCTCGAAACGAGGGATGACCACGCGCAGCAGTTGGATGACGATGGACGCCGTGATGTACGGCATGACGCCCAATGCGAAGATCGATAGCTGCAGCATGGCGCCGCCGGAGAAGAGGTTGACCAACCCCACGAAGTTCTCCTGGGCCGTCTTCATGGTGCCCACGCATTGCTGGACCACCTTGTAGTCCACTCCCGGTGTCGGTATGAACGAACCGATGCGGTAGATGACAATGATGCCGAGCACGAAGAGGATCTTATGGCGAAGTTCCTTCGTCTTCAGGGCCTGGATTAACGTCCTCACCTAGATTTCCTTCCCTATTCGGCACATCTGCTGTGCCGATGCAAACACACTAAGCGATAATCTTAGCGTCAAGCGTCTACCAAATAACGTGCACCACTCCGGCAATTGTGAAGTTCACCGTTATTTTGCGGATTGCCGATTCCCGAGCCGTTTCAATCGTGCGCACTCTGGCATATCTCAATGAGTGTGCATCATGGTGAGCACAATGCCCAAGAATGGCAAAAACAAGTGGTCCCCTTCGCTGATGCGAAAAGGACCACCATGCATGCGAACCCTAAAGGCTCACATTACAGACATCCGAATTACTCTTCGGAAATGGTGCCGCCTGCAGCCTCGATCTTGGCCTTGGCGGACTTGGAAGCCTTCACGCCCTTGAGCGTGAACGCGACCTTGGTCTCACCGTCGCCCAGGACCTTGACAGGGTATCCGGCGCGAACCGCACCGGCCTTGACGAGATCGGCGACCGTGACCTCCCCACCCTTCGGGAACAGCTTGGAGAGTGCGGAGACGTTGACGACCTGGAACTCCTGCTTGAAGGGGCTCTTGAAGCCGCGAAGCTTCGGCAGGCGCATGTAGAGAGGCAGCTGGCCACCTTCGAAGCCAGGACGAACCTGGTAACGCTTCAAAGTGCCCTTGGCGCCACGTCCCGAGGTCTTGCCCTTGGAACCCTCGCCACGGCCCACGCGGATGCGGTTCTTCTTGGCACCCGGAGCAGGACGCAGGTCATGCATCTGCAAAATCGTGTTTTCTTCTTGTTCTGCCATATCAGGCCTCCTCAACCGTGACCAAGTGGCGAACCGCATTGATCAGACCGCGGGTTGCAGGAGTGTCCTCACGGACAACCGTCTGACCGATCTTGTGCAGGCCGAGCGTGCGAACGGTGTCGCGCTGGGCGGGCTTGCGGTTGACCAGACCTTTTGTCAGTGTGATCTTCAGATCTGCCATTACTCTTCACCATCCTTGGCTTGTTCGGCTTCGGCCTTGGCGTCCTCACGGGCCTTGCGGGCCTCGGCGATGCCTTCGGCGCGAGCACGAAGCAGGGTGTCGGGAGCGACTTCCTCAACGGTCAAGCCACGGCGCGCCGCGATCTCTTCCGGCTCCTCGAGCTGCTTCAAGGCATCCACAGTGGCGCGAACCACGTTGACCGCGGTGGCGCTTCCCATGGACTTGGTAAGGATATCAGAGATGCCTGCGCACTCCATGACGGCGCGGACCGCACCGCCGGCGATTACGCCGGTGCCGGGAGCGGCGGGACGAAGCAGGACGGTACCTGCGGCGTCATGGCCGATGACCGGGTGGGTCACGGTGCCGCGAACGCGCGGGACGGTGAACATGTGCTTCTTGGCGTCAAGCTGGCCCTTGGCGATGGCGGCAGGAACCTCACGGGACTTGCCATAGCCAACACCGACGGTGCCGTTGCCGTCTCCGACCACCACGAGAGCGGCGAAGCTCATGCTACGGCCACCCTTACGGGTCTTGGAAACGCGGTTGATGGTCACGACGCGGTCGAGCAGCTCGTCGCCACGATTTTCCTCGCGACGGCCGCGGCGTTCACCGCGACGCTCCCCTCGACGGCCTTCACCGCGGCCTTCGCCACGTCCGCCGCGGCGTGAACCACGACGATCGTCATTGCGCTGGCCCTGCTTGTTATCGTTGGACGCCTGCGTGTTCTGAGTTTCTTCAGTCACTTGGGTTTCCTTTTCGTTGTCGCTCACAGTGCAAGACCTCCCTGACGGGCGCCTTCAGCTACGGCTGCGACGCGACCATGATACTTGTTGCCACCACGGTCGAAGACGACGGAATCGATGCCCGCGTCCTTGGCCTTCTTGGCAATCAGCTCGCCGACCTTCTGAGCGGCTTCGGTCTTGGTGCCCTTGAACCCATCGAAATCATGGGTGATGGTGGACTCGCTGACCAAAGTGACGCCCTTGGTGTCGTCGACGATCTGAGCGACCATGTGGCGGTTCGAACGGGTGACGACCAGACGCGGACGCTCTGCGGTGCCGGTGAGGTGCTTGCGAAGACGTGCGTGACGGCGAAGCCTTGCGACTTTCTTGCCTTTACCGAAAATCTTGACTGTCATATCACTTACCAGCCTTTCCAGCCTTGCGCAGGATGTGTTCGTCGGTGTACTTGATGCCCTTGCCCTTGTAGGGTTCCGGCTTGCGAAGCGCGCGGATATTGGCCGCGGCCTGACCGACCGCCTGCTTGTCAATACCCTTGACGACCACCTGGTTGGCATTCGGCAGCTCGAAGGTGATGCCTTCGGGCGGGTTGACGGTGATGGTGTGCGAATAGCCGAGCGAGAACTCGATGCCCTTGCCCTTCATCTGCGCACGGTAACCGGTGCCGACGATGTCCAGCGTCTTGGTGAATCCTTCGTGCACGCCCTGGACCATCGAAGCGACGATGGAACGGGCCAGACCATGGTCCGCACGGGTCTGCAGCTGGTCATCGGCCGGGTCGAAGTAAATGGTGTTGTCTTCGACGCGGGCGGTGATGCCGTCGGGAATAGTGTAGGAATCAGAACCCTTGGCGCCTTTGACGCTGAAGTTCTGTCCGTCGATCTTGACTTCCACGCCTGCCGGAATGGTGACGGGGAGCTTACCAATATGTGATGCCATGTTTAGCTCTCCTTTCTCACCAAACGAAGGCGACGATCTCGCCGCCGATGCCCCGGTCGAGGCAATCTTTCTGGGTCAACAATCCTGCACTGGTCGAGATGATCGCGACACCCATGCCACCAAGTGGCATCGGCAGCGCGTCCGACTTCGCATAGCGACGCAGGCCGGGCTTCGAGATGCGCTTGATGCCCTGAATGGCACGCTCGCCATTGGGACCGTACTTCAGCGTGATCTCAAGGTTCTGGCCGACGCGGGCATCCGTAGCGGTGAAGTCCTTGATATAGCCTTCACGCTTCAGGATCTCGGCGATCGCCGCCTTGAACTTGGAGTACGGCATCGAAACGGTCTCATGCTTCGCCGCACTCGCATTACGCAGACGCGTAAGCATGTCTGCGATTGGATCTGTCATTGTCATGTGGGCTAACGCCCTTTCTCGCCGTGGTTTCCTCCGCCGGAGCAAATCGATAGGACCTGCCCCGGCCGAGGACCTTCAGCGTCGATGTTTACCAACTGGACTTCGTAACTCCGGGCAGCTCGCCACGATGAGCCTTCTCGCGAAGGCAGATGCGGCACAGGCCGAACTTGCGATATACGGAGTGGGGACGGCCGCAAACCTGGCAGCGCGTGTAGGCGCGCACCTTGAACTTTGGTTTGGCAGCAGCCTTGTTTCTAAGAGCGGTTTTTGCCATTTCAGTTCTCCTTGAAGGGGAAGCCAAGGTGCTTGAGCAATGCCCGAGCTTCCTTGTCATCCTTGGTGCTGGTCACCACGGTGATGTCCATGCCGCGCTGATGATCGATCGCATCCGGATCGATCTCGTGGAACATGGACTGCTCGGTGAGACCGAAGTTGTAGTTGCCCTGGCCATCGAACTGACGATCGCTGATACCGCGGAAATCGCGGATACGCGGCAGAGCCAGAACGAGCAGCCTGTCGAGGAACTCCCACATGCGGTCGCCGCGAAGCGTGACGTAGGCGCCAATGGCCTGGCCCTCACGCAGATGGAACTGCGCGACGGACTTCTTGGCCTTGGTGACCTTCGGCTTCTGGCCGGTGATGGCCGTGAGATCCTTGACGGCGCCCTCGATGAGCTTGGAGTCGCGGGCCGCGGCGCCGACGCCCATGGAGACGACGACCTTCTGGACCTTGGCGACCTGCATCGGGTTGGAATGCTTGAATTCCTTCTCAAGCTCGGGCACGATCTTTTCGTTGTACTGCTGCTTCAGGCGCGGTGTTGCCGGCGCTTCGACTGACGTATCGGTCATGCCAGCTCCTTTCCTGATTTCTTGGCGATGCGGGTGCGCACGGTCTTGACCTTGCCGTCCTGGGCCTTGGTCGTGACCTTGACGCCGACGCGGGTCGGTTCCTTGGTCTCCGGGTCGATGACCATCACATTGGAGCGATGGATCGGCGCCTCAACGGAGACGATGCCGGACTGCTGACCCTGCTGGGTGGCGCGCACGTGCTTCTTGACGATCTGGACACCTTCGACGATCAGACGGTCGTTGGCAAGCACCTTGGTGACTTTGCCTTCCTTCCCGCGATCCTTGCCGCGGATGACCTTGACCTGGTCGCCGGTCTTGATCTTGGCTACCATCTCAGATCACCTCCGGGGCGAGGGACACGATCTTCATGAAGCGCTTGTCGCGCAGTTCACGTCCGACCGGTCCGAAGATACGAGTGCCCTTTGGCTCATGGCCGGAGCCAAGAATAACCGCAGCGTTCTCGTCGAACTTGATGTATGAGCCGTCCTTGCGACGATGCTCTTTTACCGTGCGGACGACAACGGCCTTGACCACGTCGCCCTTCTTGACCGACCCGCCAGGGATCGCGTCCTTGACGGAGGCGACGATTACGTCGCCGATGCCGGCATAGCGTCGCTTCGATCCGCCGAGCACTCGGATGGCCAAGATCTCCTTGGCACCCGTGTTGTCGGCGACATGAAGCCGCGTTTCCTGCTGAATCATTGATTCTCCTTAGCCGCGCTGGTTCTCCCCTGCCACCCGTGAGGGTGAGCAGCGGAGCCTTGCCGAACTTGTTACTTGGCGCGTTCGACGATGGAGTCGAGACGCCAACGCTTGGTCTTGCTCAAAGGCCGAGTCTCCATGATACGCACGAAGTCGCCGTTGTGGGCGTCGTTGTGCTCGTCATGAACCTTGACCTTACGAGTGGAACGGACGACCTTGCCGTACAGGGGGTGGGTCGAACGCTGCTCGAGCTCGACGGTGATGGTCTTGTCCATTGCGTCGGACACGACGTAACCACTACGAGTCTTGCGGAAGTTGCGCTCTTGCTTTTCAGCCATGCTTACTTCTCCTCAGTCTTCGTGTCGCCCGACTCAGGCGCCTCGCTGATACCGAGTTCACGTTCACGCAGGACAGTGTACATCCTGGCGATGTCATGCTTCACGGCCTTGAGCCTGGCGGAGTTGTCAAGCTGACCGGTGGCGTTCTGGAAGCGCAGGTTGAAGAGCTCTTCCTTGGACTTCTTGAGGAAGCCCTCGATCTCGCCATTGGTCTTCTCGTTGAGATTCTTGATGCTGTAGTCAGCTGTTCCGACTGCCATCAGATGTCACCGCCTTCACGTGCGATAATGCGGCACTTCATCGGCAGCTTGTCGATGGCGCGGCGAAGGGCTTCCTTCGCGGTCGCCTCGTCGACACCGCCGATTTCGAACATCACGCGTCCGGGATGCACATTGGCGATCCAGGACTCCGGGGTGCCCTTGCCGGAACCCATTCGGCTTCCGAGCGCGTGCTTGGTCAAAGGACGATCAGGGAAGATCGTGATCCACACACGACCACCACGCTTGATGTAGCGGGTCATGGCGATACGAGCGGCCTCGATCTGGCGGTTGGAGATGTAGGCAGGGGCCAGAGCCTGGATGCCATAATCGCCGAACGCGATCTCGTTGCCGCCCTTGGACATGCCGCGGCGCTTCGGACGCTGCTGTTTACGGTACTTAGTCCTCTTTGGGATAAGCATATCTGCTCACTCCTTTGCTTCCGAGGCGGCAGGTGCTGCGGCTGCTGCGGGTTCGGCCGCCGGAGCGTCGGCCGCAGGGGCCTTGGCTTCTGGCTTGGAACCACGAGCACCGGCGGGACGGCCACCACGGCGCGGGCGACGATCGCCGCCACGGCGTCCACGGTTGTTGTCCTGCTGGGCCTGCTGCTCATCGAACTGACGTTCGGTCATGTCGCCCTTGTAGATCCAGACCTTCACACCGATACGGCCATAGGTCGTACGGGCTTCGAAGAAGCCGTAATCAATCAGGGCGCGAAGGGTCTGCAGCGGAACGCGACCCTCACGATAGAACTCGGAACGGCTCATCTCGGCGCCTCCAAGGCGGCCGGAGAGCTTGATGCGGATACCCTTGGCACCAGCGCGCATCGCATCCTGCTGAGCCTTGCGCATGGCACGACGGAACGTGACACGGTTGGTCAGCTGCTCGGCGATGGACTGAGCGACAAGCTGGGCGTCCAGAGCGGCGTTCTTGACTTCGAAGATGTTGAGCTGAACCTGCTTGCCCGTGATCTTCTCGAGCTTGGCGCGAACACGTTCGGCTTCCGCTCCACGACGGCCGATGACAATGCCCGGGCGGGCGGTGTGGATGTCCACACGCACGCGGTCACGGGTGCGCTCGATGATGATGCGGGACACGCCTGCACGCTCGAGGTCTTTGTTCATGGCCTTGCGAATCTTGTCGTCCTCGAGGACGAAGTCGCTGTAACGCTCACCAGGCTTGTTGGAATCGGAGAACCACTTGGAACGGTGGTCTTCAGTGATACCCAGGCGGTAGCCTAACGGATTGATCTTCTGACCCATCTTTAGCGGGCTCCTTCCTTGCTGGCGACAACGACGGTGATGTGGCTGGTGCGCTTGTTGATGCGTCCGGCGCGGCCCTGTGCACGAGCACGGAAACGCTTGAGCGTCACGCCCTCATCCACATAGGTCTCTTTCACATACAGGTCGTTCTCACGGAACGCCTCGCCGGCCTTGTCGGCCTTGACGCGTGCGTTCGCGGTGGCGCTCTGCAGAACCTTGAGCACTGGCTCAGAGGCGTCCTGCGGGGCGAATTTCAGGATGGTGACGGCTTCGCTCACTTTTTTGCCTCGGATGAGGTCGACCATGCGGCGAGCCTTGCGCGGCGTCACACGGACGTGACGTGCGATTGCTTTAGCTTCCATAATCTTTCTCTTCCTTTAGCGGCGAGCTTTTTTGTCGTCATGAACGTGACCACGGAAGGTCTTCGTCGGGGCGAATTCACCGAGCTTGTGGCCGACCATGGCTTCGGTCACGAAGACCGGGACATGCTTGCGACCATCGTGCACGGCGAACGTGTGACCGATGAAGTCCGGGGTGATCATCGAACGGCGCGACCACGTCTTGATGACGTTCTTCGTGCCCTTCTCGTTCTGTTCGTCGACTTTCTTCTGTAAATGGGCGTCGACGAAGGGGCCCTTCTTGATGCTACGTGACATCTATTCGACGCTCCTTACTTACGGTTCTTGCCATTGGGACGACGACGAACAATCATCTTGTTCGAAGCCTTCTTCGGACGGCGAGTACGAACTTCGCCCTTGCCCCACGGCGACACTGGCGGCTTGCCACCGCGAGTGGTACCACCATGCGGGTGGTCGACCGGGTTCATGGACTCACCACGGGTGATCGGGCGCTTGCCCATCCAGCGGGCGCGACCGGCCTTGCCAAGCTGAACGTTGGCGTGATCGGAGTTACCGACCTCACCGACGGTGGCGCGGCAGCGTGCGTCGACGTTGCGGATTTCTCCGGATGGCATACGCAACTGGGCGTAGGCACCGTCCTTGGCGACAAGCTGAACGCCTGCACCAGCGGAGCGCGCGATCTTGGCGCCGCCCAGAGGACGGAGCTCGATGGCGTGGACGATCGTACCGGTGGGGATATTGCGCAGCGGCAGATTGTTGCCGGGCTTGATATCGGCATTCTCGCCGGTCTCGATGACGTCACCCTGCTTGACACCCTTCGGCGCCACGATGTAGCGCTTCTCGCCATCTGCATAATGCAGGAGAGCGATGCGGGCGGAGCGGTTCGGATCATATTCGATCTCAGCAACCTTGGCAGGAACGCCGTCCTTGTCCCAACGCTTGAAATCGATGAGACGGTACTGGCGCTTGTGGCCGCCGCCGCGATGGCGGGAGGTCACACGGCCGTAAGAGTTACGACCGCCGGTGCTGTTGAGTTTGCGTACCAGCGACTTCTCAGGCGTGGAGCGCGTGAGGTCGGAGAAATCCGACACAGACGCGTTGCGGCGGCCCGGAGTCGTCGGCTTATATACGCGGATAGCCATAATTAGTTCTTCCTTTGACTTTTTCGGCTATTGCTTCACTTGCCGAAGATGTCGATTGACTGACCCTCGGCGACCGTGACGATCGCGCGCTTCTGATTGACGCGAGAACCGAATCCGGTGCGGGTGCGCTGGCGCTTGCCTGCGCGGTTGAGGGTGTTGACGTTCGTCACCTTGACGTTGAAGATTGTTTCGACGGCCTGCTTGATCTGAACCTTGTTGGCGTCAGGAGCGACCACGAAAGTGTACTGGCCACGGTCACCGGCGGCGTAGCTCTTTTCGGAGACTACCGGCTTGATGATGACATCGTGGGCGGGATTGTGAATAGCTACCATATCGTTCAGGCCTCCTTGGGCTCAGTCTTGGCGGCGACGAAGGCATCGAAGCCTTCCTTGCTGAAGACGACATACTGAGCGGTAACCACATCGTAGGTGTTGAGCTGATCTGCGAAGAGCACATGCACCGTCGGGATGTTGCGAACGGAAAGCCACTCGTTCACGTTGTCGCGTGAAAGCACGACGGTGGTGAACTCGTTGCGGCTTACCGGGGTGAGCGCTGCGACGGCGGCCTTGGTGGACGGAGTGTCCTTGATGCCAAAGTCGACGACGGCGACACGACCGGCGTTCGCGCGGTTGGAAAGCACATAGCGCAGAGCGCCGGCCTTCATCTTCTTGGGAGTGCGCTGGGAATAATCGCGCGGCACTGGGCCGTGAGCGATACCACCGTGAACCCACTGGGGAGCGCGAATCGAGCCCTGACGAGCGCGACCGGTGCCCTTCTGCTTCCACGGCTTCTTGCCGCCACCAGAGACATCGCCACGGCTCTTGACCGCGTGGGTGCCCTGACGTGCTGCGGCGAGCTGAGCGACGACCACCTGATGAATCAGCGGGACGTGAGCCTCGACCTCTTCATTGGAGATGCCGAAGATCTCGACCGGCGCCTCAACGGTGCCAGCGGACTTGCCCTTGGCGTCGGTGACATTGAGTGTTACTTTTGCCATGGTTTATCAGGCTCCCTTCACAGCCGAACGAAGCAGGACGATGCCACCCTTGGGCCCTGGAAGAGCGCCCTTGATGGCGATGACGCCGTTCTCCTTATCGGAGGAAACGACCTCAAGGTTCTGCACGGTGGAAGTGACATGGCCCATACGACCGGCCATACGCTTGCCCTTCAAAATACGGCTCGGCGTGGCGCATGCACCGACTGAGCCGGGGCGACGCTCGTTCTTGTGGGAGCCGTGAGTACGACGATAGGACTTGAAACCCCAACGCTTGATGGTTCCGGCGAAGCCCTTGCCCTTGGTCGTACCGGTGACGTCCACTTCCGAACCATCGGCGAACAAGTCGGCGGTCAGTTCCTGACCGGGCTTGAAATCGTCGACGTTGTCCGTGCGGACCTCGACCAGATGACGACGCGGGGTGACGCCCGCCTTCGCGAAATGACCAGCCATGGGCTTGGTCACCTTGGTGGGATCAATCTGGCCATAGCCGAGTTGGACGGCCTTGTAGCCATCACTCTCTTCGGTCTTGACGCAAGTGACCACGTTCGTGGACACATCAACGAGCGTCACGGGAACGAAGAAACCCTGCTCGTCCCAAACCTGCGACATACCAAGCTTGCGGCCCAGCAGTGCAGAACGATTTGCTTTCTGCAACGACATGCTTCTCCCCTCCTTTACAGCTTGATCTCGATATTGACATCCGCAGGCAAATCGATGTGCATCAGTGAATCCACGGCCTTGGGGGTCGGGTCCACGATGTCGATGAGGCGCTTATGAGTGCGCATCTCGAATTGCTCGCGAGAATCCTTGTATTTATGAGGAGAACGAATTACCACAAAGACGTTCTTCTCAGTAGGCAGAGGAACCGGGCCCACCACAGTGGCACCCGCGTTCGTGACCGTCTCGACGATTTTCTTCGCCGATTGGTCGATGACCTCATGGTCATAGGACTTAAGCCTGATGCGGATTTTCTGTCCCGCCATTGCCGTCCGCCCTTTCTAGCGATTGTTGACATTACCAACCCGTTTTAAGGACACCGGCGCGTACAGCCCCCGGGAAATCCCGTGGCCGAACCACATCAGTGTGCAGCACTACAGCGCCTTCGAGAGGACGGCACCGGGCTGCACTCGCTCTTTTTCTTACAATTTGCGAGCCCAAAACAGGCAACTGTTCTATTAAAGCATTCGGGGGCTACTAGAAAAATTCGGGCGTGTCGTTGGCATTGCTTGCATTTGCATGGCTTTGCATACTACTTCCATGTAGTTTCCATCGCGTTTGGGCAATTCCGTTTTCCCCAAAAAGCAGTCCATACAATATTCAAATCCTGGATGATAAACCATACGAATATCATCGAAAATACCAATTATGCCTACCGTTGCGAAACGGCAGGCATAATGATTTTCCTGTTTTATGCTCTCAGCTTTCGACGATCTCCACTTCAGCGACGGCGGTTCCGCCCTCGCGCTCCTGGCGACGGGCGTGGCCCTCGGCCTGGGAGACGCCGTAGTAGGCGGCGATGGCGATGTCTTTCATGTCCTCGATCTGCGGGATACGAGGATTCGCTGGGGTGCACTGGTCCTCGTAGGCGCGCATGCCGATCTGGTCGAGGATGCTCCAGAAATACGTCTCGTCGACGCCGCATTGCTGGAAGCTGGAATCCATGTGAAGCTTGTTGTCGCGGTAATCCTCCACGGCGAGCGCGAGGTTCTCCACACCCTGCTCCGGCGTCTTACCAGGGTCGATGCCCAGCACACGGGCGAATTCCTGATAGCGCTCGGGGGCGACGTACTTATTGTACTTCGGCCAGCTTGTCGGCTCCTGCGGGATCGAGCCGTTGTAGCGGATGACGTAAGGCAGGAGGATCGCGTTGGTGTGGCCGTGGGCGACGTCGCACAGCGCGCCGATGGTGTGGGCCATGCCGTGGCACATGCCAAGGAACGCGGAGCCGAAGGCCATGCCGGCCATCGTGGCGGCGTTGTGCATCTTCTCCTGCGCTGCTTTCTTGGCCTCACCGGGCTCGGCGCGAACCGAGGTCTCGAGGTTGTCCCAGATGAGCTTGGCGGCGTGCAGGGCCATGCCGTCGGTGAAGTCGTTGGAGTAGACGGAGACGTAGGACTCCATGCAGTGCGTCAACGCGTCGAAGCCGGTGTTGCTGGCCAAGGTCGGCGGCTGCGTGCGGGCGAGGACGGGATCGACGATGGCGACCGACGGGGTCAGCGCGTAATCGGTGATCGGGTACTTGTAGCCGGTCTTGTGATCGGTGATCACGGCGAACGGCGTGACCTCAGAGCCAGTGCCGGAAGAGGTCGGGATGCAGACCAGCTTGGCCTTGCTCCCCAGCGGCGGAATGCGGAAGGCGCGCTTGCGGATGTCGAAGAACTTCTCGCGCACGTCGTCGAAAGAGATCTCGGGGTGTTCGTAGAGGAGCCACATGATCTTGGCCGCATCCATCGGCGAGCCGCCACCCACCGCGATGATGGTGTCGGGGCGGAACTCGTCGCGCATCATGGCCGCGCCGCGCTCCACCGTCTCGACGGACGGCTCCGGCTCGACGTAATCGATGGTGCGGAAGGTGACCGGATCCGGACGGCTACGTAGCTGGTCGATGACCTTGTCGACGACGCCGAGCTGCTCCATGACCTTGTCGCAGACGATGACCACGCGGCGGATGTTGTACATGTCGCGCAGGTAGCGGATGGCGTTGGACTCGAAATAGGTCTTCGGCGGGACTTTGAACCATTGCATGTTGTTGTTCCTTCGAGCGATGCGCTTGATGTTCAGCAGATTGACGGCCTGGACGTTGCCGGAGACGGAATTGCCGCCGTAGGAGCCGCAGCCGAGCGTCAGGGACGGGGCGATCGCGTTGTAGATGTCGCCGATGCCGCCAAGCGCCGAAGGTTGGTTCCAGACGATGCGGCAGGCGTGCATGCGCAAGCCGTAGCGCTTTACGAGGTCTTCGTCGTCGGAATGGATGACGGCGGTGTGGCCGGCCCCGAATTTGAGCATGCCTTCGCACATCTTGAAGCCTTGTTCCTCGGTGTCGAAACGCAGCATGGCGTGGACCGGGCAGAGCTTCTCGAGCGTCAACGGCTCCCGCTCCCCCACTTCCTTGCATTCGGCGACCAGGATCGTGGCGTCGTCGGGGACGGTGAAACCGGCCTCGCGGGCGATATATTGCGGCGACTTGCCGGGAACGATGGAGTTGAGTTTCGGTTTGCCGCCGGAATATGCGGTGCAGCCGAACATGTACTGTTCGAGCTTGGCCTTCTCATCGGCGTTGACGAAGTAGGCCTTGCGGCGCTTGAGTTCGCTGGCAAGACGCTCGTAGACGTCGGTGTGGGCGATGATGCCCTGTTCGGTGGCGCAGATCATGCCGTAATCGAAGTGCTTGGAAAGCACCAGGTCGTTGGCCACGCGCTTGACGTCGACATTCGCATCGACGTAGGCGGGGGCGTTGCCGGCACCCACGCCGAGCGCGGGCTTGCCGGAGGAATACGCGGCCTTGACCATGCCGGGGCCGCCGGTGGCGAGGATCGTGGCGACATCGGGATGGGTCATCAACGCGCCAGTGGCCTCGACGGAAGGATGTTCGATCCACTGGATGCAATCCTTGGGGGCGCCGGCCGCCACCGCAGCGTCACGCACGATGCGCGCGGCCTCAACCGAGCACTTCTGAGCGAAGGGGTGGAAGCCGAAGACGATCGGGCAACGGGTCTTCAAAGCGATCAGCGACTTGAAGATCGTGGTAGAGGTCGGGTTGGTGACCGGGGTGACGCCGGCGACCACGCCGACCGGCTCGGCGATCTCGTCGATGCCCATCACGTCGTCCTCGCGGATGATGCCGACCGTCTTCTGCCCGGCCAGGTAATGAGTGACATGCTCGCAGGCGAAGATGTTCTTGGTGGCCTTGTCCTCGACCAAGCCGCGGCCGGTCTCCTCGACGGCCATGTCCGCCAGCACCAAATGCTTGTTCAGCGCCGCGACCGAGGCCTTGGCGACGATGCGGTCGACCTGCTCCTGGTTGAGCCTCTCGAATTGGTTCAACGCCACGACGCCGCGGGCGACCAGTTGGTCCACCTCGCGCTTGACATCGGGCTTTTCGTTCGTTGTGGTTTTTGTGGTGGCTGTGGCCCCAGCGTTCTTCGGTTGTGTCGTCATGACTTCCCCTCCTGTTCGCAGTCATGTTCGCGTCACATACGCTTCTGAAATGTGAATCAAGTCACAATATAACGGGAGAACGCTACGTTTGTTGTTTTGTTTTAGCTTGGGGCGTTAAGCGGTATCTCCTGTTCGTTTTTGCACGATATCTCTCTCGAATCTGCGCGGATTTTGTTCGAAATCACCGAAAGGATGTTCAAATGAACAAAATAGGACATTCCTCGTCTTTGGAAATCAAATGATGTGAGCGCTCACAGGCAACCTGCCCATCAAATCCGGTAATCAGAAGACGGCATACGAAACGGCGGCAATCATGAATGAACATCATCATGATTGCCGCCGCAATGAACCAGTCAAAAGCATTCAGACGCTACGCCGGAATAAACCTCGATGCGCGATGCGCGCCACACGCTGTCATCTCAGACAATCTGGCAGAATTCGATGGTCTCGCGATTAGGACCATAAATGTTGAAATAACGGATGCCGTTCTTCCAGAAGGTGGGAATGGACTGGATCTCCTCGTCCTTCAATTCGAGCCCAAGCGCCTTGGCGTTTTCGAACGCGGCCTCGATGTCGGGGGTGTCGAAGGCCCAATGGTTGATGGCCCCGTCCTTCATCGCCACCGGATCGCCTTCCCACGTCTCGATGGTCAGGTGGCCATAACGCAGGAACGCGCAACGGTTCTCGCCGTTCGGGAAAATGCCGACCAGCTCAAAGCCGAGCTTCTTGGTATAGAACTCGATCGTCTCGTCCAAATCCTTGGCTGGCATACCGGAGTGCTGCAGGTCCGTGGTGAAATCCGACATTGGCTTCATGATGAACTCCTTTGTAAATTCGTTGGAGCGCAAATCTATCAAGCGCTGTTACGCCGAATCTACTTGCCGACCTTGACCAGAAGCCATGCTGGCGAGTGCCGGATATACAAAAACCTCCCGAACCCGAAAGGATCCGAGAGGTTTTGATGAAACGATAAAATCAACGCTTCGAGAACTGAGGCGCACGACGTGCCTTGTGCAGACCTGCCTTCTTGCGCTCCACGACGCGGGCGTCGCGGGTGAGGAAGCCGGCCTTCTTGAGCGCAGCGCGGTTGGCGTCGCGGTCGATGGCGTTCAGCGCACGGGCCACGCCGAGGCGGATGGCGCCGGCCTGACCGGTGGTGCCGCCGCCCTCAACGAGGACGATGACATCGAACTTGTTCTCAAGCTTCAACAGAACGATTGGGGAGTTGACCTCACGCTGCTGCAGGCGGGAGGGGAAGAACTCCTCCAGGGTGCGGCCGTTGATGGTCCACTTGCCGGAACCGGGAACCAAGCGCACGCGGGCGATGGCTTCCTTGCGGCGGCCCGTACCGTAGCCCGGGGCGATCGTGGAAGCACCGGTGCCAGCACCGGCGTTGGTTTCGGTAGTGAATGAAGTAAGTTCCTCTTCGGTCTCTTGAACCGCGGAGTTGTTGGTGTTTTCAGCCATGATTCGTTATCTCCTCTCGGTTCACTTGGCCTGCTGCGAAACCGCAGCGATCTCAATCGGCTGGGGCTTCTGCGGGGTGTGCGGGTGATCGGGACCAGCGAAAACGTGGAGACGATCGAGCTCGACCTTGGACAGACGGTTCTTCGGCATCATGCCCTTGACCGCTTCGCGGATGATGCGCTCAGGGTTGCGCTTGAGCAAATCGGCGTAGCTGTCGGCTCGGAGGCCGCCAGGACGACCGGAGTGCGCATAGAGCACCTTGTCCATCTTCTTGCCAGTCAACGCGATCTTTTCAGCGTTGATGATGATCACGTGATCGCCCAGATCGGCGTTCGGAGCGAAGGTCGGCTTGTTCTTGCCGCGCAGCAAAAGCGCTGCCCTGGTTGCAAGCTTGCCCAGCACCACGTCGGTGGCGTCAATGATGTACCAGTCGTGAGTCAGATCAGCTGGCTTCGGTGTGAAAGTTTTCACGAGTGTACCTTTTCTTTATATTGTGTTCCCGGCCAAATCGGCAAAACCTTACGATGATGCCTTTCCGACCGCTTTATCCGTGGGCTCCCTGAAAGTCCTAGTGCGAGTGGGAAAGCGCTTTGAAGGACCCCTCTAGGGAAACACAACAACTTACCATTGTACCTAAACCCCTGACTAACCGCAACACGGCGAATCGCGCACTCGCTCTCGCGCCAAGAATCACGGGATGACCGCCCGTCACGATGACTTTCAAACGTGCACATATATTCGGGGCTGATTCATAGGGCATTCAATCCCTCGTATTCAAACGCGCGAACGACTACTCCGCCAACCGGCCGGTCGCGGCGTGCTGGACGTCGCTCGCCTCGTCTTTGACGAGCCGGGCCAGCGTGGCCTGGGAGCAGTTGGGATTGAGCGCCGCCGCACGACGAACCATCGTCGCCAACACCACGGGGGCCTTCGGCTCCTCCTCGACGCCGAGCTTGGCGAGGAAATCGAGCGTGTCGGCGGAAGTCTCCAGGTTTTCCGCGCCCTCGAGGCGCATCTTCCAAGAGGCCTGCGGGTTGCGCAACGCGGCCTCGCGCACCACGGCCGCCTTGTCCTTGGTAAGCCTGCCCACCAGCCAGTTCTTGTCGTCCGGATTGCCGGCGACGGCCGCGCGCACCTCGTCGTTGCCATCCTCGGAAAGCTTGACGAGGATGTTCGGGAACGGCATGGTGGAGGCCAGGAAAACTCGGTCCTCCAGCGGGGTGTGCTGGTTGCCGGCCACCGCCTCAAGCAATGCCGTGGCACGGGAGAAGGCGGCCTGGTTCTCCTTTGGCGGCAACGGCTCGCGGGCGAAGTGGCTTAGCTCCGCGGAATCCTCTGAATGGCGCAGCTCCTCGTAAGTGTTGGTCAGTGGCTCGAAATTGGCGCCGCCATCGTTCGTATCATTCGTATCGGCCGCATTGTTTGATTGTGCGTTCGTCGCGTCCTGTGGCGCCGTGTCTTGATCCTGGCTTGTCGTGTCTTGTCCCGTTTCGCTCATGGTTCCAGCTTAACGCGAGCCGCAGAGCCGACCTATTGATGTGACGCCACCACCGTCAATCAGGAAATACGATTCCATGTGTGGTAAAGCAGACATTCGGCATTGCGCGCAAACATCCAAGATCCGCCTCAGCACCATTCAAAGCATCGACATCACAGGTGGGTCAACCTCGCACGAGCATTGAACGCTTCGCGAATCCGTTCCTCGAAACTTTCGGACTTCGATCGCGGAACATGGAACCTTACGACGACCCGATCGGTGAAATCTCGCTTTTCCTCTTGGCCACCCACGCCAGCCAACAGCTGCTCGAAGCGGCCAAGCCATGGGTATTCCAGCACGACTTCATAATGCCGCATCGGCACGATGCTGACGACACGAGCCGCCTTCACCGCCATCGACGCGGCCGTGGAATACGCGCGGATGAGGCCACCGGATCCAAGCAGAATGCCGCCGAAATAGCGGGTGACGGTGATGACGCAATCAGTGAGCCTGCCCATGCGGATCACGTCGAGAATCGGCTTGCCGGCGGTGCCGCTCGGCTCGCCGTCATCGCTCATCCGCTCCTTGGCGGCACCGTTGGCGGCCCCCAGAATCGCGGCGAAAGCGACGTGACGCGCCTTCGGGTTCTGGTCGCGGACGGATTGCACGAACGCGAGCGCCTCGTCCAATGTCTGGATATGGCAGGCGTCGCCGATGAACTCGGACTTCCTCTCGATGAACGAATCGTGCGCGGGAGTCTCGACGGGATCGGAGAGCGTCGAAAAGCCCTCGATGGTCCCGTTTCGTTCGCTGCCTGCGCTCACTGATCCGTCTCCTTGCATCAAGCTTGATTACCTTGCCTTGCCGTCTTGATGGCTTTCGTCCTTATAATCTTATAATCCTTAAAAACATGCACGTGCGGTGGCATCCAAGTTTTATTGCGGAATGCCCAGGAAACAATGGATTCGGAAACGCTCCGGTTTCCTTGCCTTCACGCAGCCTTGGCACCTCATGTTCGCCGCGTGTCGCAGGATTCCACCCGATTAACCGAATGTAAAATATTCCATCTGAAATTTCAAAACCTGAGACGGGCGACAGATCGAAGCCATATCTTGCTAGACTTGCCGCAAGGAGCAAGGGACAAGGATGTTCCTGCGCTCCCCATACAACACCCCATAGCAAATACCGCAGAACCGGGTTATTCAATGCGGAATCAGAAAAACTCATACGCTTAAACGAAACGAAAACGCAACTTATCCAGCTTATTTGACGAATCAGCACAGTAAGAAACCGCACATTTTCGTGATGGGCATTTGATGAAAACTCACCATTATTTAATGTGATTCAGCATGATTTACGATGATATCTGCACCGTGTCGAATATCCAAAACACAAGTCGGGAGTAAGCCTGAGCCTACTCCCGACCAGTCTTCATTTATACCTCTAAAGCGGAGCCGGAGAGATTCGAACTCTCGAACCGCTTGCGCAGTTAACACCTTAGCAGGGTGCCCCTATCGGCCACTCAGGCACAGCTCCGAGCTGCGCACGACAACGCCAAGCGCAACATTTGATTACTATAACAGCATCGGGCGACGCGCGCCACTCCGAATTTTCACTGTGTCCCGCCTTCTACCTCGTTTCCAAGTCCAGCGATGGCAATGGATACAACCACGACGTATACCGGCGCTCCCGCCTCCTACATCGTTTCCGGATCCGGTGCACGATGGCCGGAGAACGTGATCACCACGGCGATGATGACCAGCGCGACGCCCGCCAAATCGCCCAATGTCGGAATCTCACCGATAATCAAGCCGACAAGCAGCGCCATGACCGGATTGATGGCTTGGATGACGGAATAGCGAGCGGAGCTGACGCGGCGCATGATGACCTGGTCGATGATGTAGGGCACAAACGACGCGAAAATCGCGACCACCAACATCACTCCAAGCAATTTCAGCGCGCCGAATTCGCCACGCGCCCACGTCGCGCCCGGCTTGGGGCTGATGACGCCTTTGACGGCCGGGACGGCGAGGAAAACGGACTGCACGAGCCAGCCGATGAACATGCTCACCGTCAGGGAATCGAGCGGGTTCGAGCGCTGGGCTACCATGCGGCCGAAGATGATATAGCAGCCCCACATCGCCCCATCGATGAGGATAGCGATGAGGCCCAGCAGGAAATGCGGGTATTTGCCGGGGTTCGCGAACGACACACCGGCGAGCAGCACCACACCCGCGGCGGCGAGCACGATGCCAAGCCGCTCGCGCCAACTATGGCCGGTGATGACGGCGACGCCAAGCGGCCCGACGAATTCGATGGAGACGGCAATGCCCATGTCCATGTTGCTCATCCCCAGATAGAACAGCGTGTTCATCAGCATCACGGAAATGCCCGCGAGCGCGACGATCCACCAATCGCGGGGGGTGCGTGGCAGGCCGCTTCGTTTCGCCTTCGAAAACGGGCGGCGCCAGACCATCATCAGGACGGCCACGAAACCGACACGGTACCAGGCCGCAAGCAGCGGGTCAAGCTGGGTGAACGCCAGCTTGGCCACCGACGTGGCCAGATAGATCATCAGGCCCTCGCCCATGATGATGAGCACCACAGGGATGCGGTTGAAGACGGCATCCAAGCGAGAACCGGATAATTGGACATGCCTGGAATCCTTTGGTTCAGGCTGGTTCTGGAGAGATGATGAAGACGACATAATCACCTAAACTACACCACAATGCCCAATAGATGAAGAGGCGTTGTTAAAACGTGATACGTCATACATTTCTGTTGGCATAGCCATGGACTTTCGGGTTGGAAGCCGTTTCACACGCCTAGTGAACGGCATGGCCCGCACTTAGAATGGAAGCATGAGCACAGCACCAAGGAACGCCGCCGCGAAACGCGACTGGGGTCACGACGAGACCGGTTGCACGGTGCTGCATATCGACATGGACGCCTTCTACGCCTCACTGGAAATCGCGCGGCATCCGGAGCTAAGAGGCCGGCCCGTCATCATCGGCTGGCCAGGGCCACGAAGCGTGGTGTCGGCGGCCAATTACGAGGCACGAAAATACGGTGTCAATTCGGCGATGCCAATGGTACGGGCGCGGCAGCTCTGCCCCGGCGGTGCGTACGTGCGGGTCGACATGACCTACTACCGGATGATGTCGAAGCGGATTTTCGACGAGGTGTTCAGGCAGGTCACCGACCAGATCGAGCAGGTCTCCGTCGACGAGGGTTATATGGACGTCTCAAGTGCGTTGCTGCGCTGGAAGTCGCCGAGCGTCATCGGGGCTTGGATTCGCGCGCAGGTCGCGGCGCGGTTCAGCATCACCTGTTCGGTGGGTATCGCGGCCAACAAACTGGTGGCGAAAATGGCCTCGACCAACGCCAAGCCTGACGGGATGCTACTGATCCCCAAGGCGCGGCACGCCGAATTCGTGCAGATGATGCCATTGCGAGGAATTCCTGGCATCGGGCCATCGCTGGAAAAGCGGCTCAACGAATGGGGCGTCAAGACCGTGGCCGACCTGGCCGATATGGACGAGACCGCACTGCTGCAGGCGACGCGCTCGAAAATCACCGCGCATAACCTCTATCTCGCCGCCCGCGGGCAGGACGAACGGCCCATCGTCACCCACGCGCCAGAGAAATCCATCGGAGCGGAAATCACCTTTGAGCACGACACACGCAATTTCGAGGAGGTGCGGGAGCTCCTGCACCACTGCAGCAATGAGGTCACACACGCCTTGCGGCAGAAGGGGTTGGTGGCGCGCACCGTGAACGTGAAGCTGCGGTTCGCCGACATGAGCTACTCCACCAAGGCGCACACGCTCGAACGGCCCATCGACACCACAGCGGCGATGTATCCCGAATCCGTGGCGCTTTTGAAGGCCATGCTCGGGATGCCGGCGGACGCCGCCGACGACACTCCCCTGCCGCGCGAGGTGCGTCTGGCCGGTGTCAGCGCCAGCTCGTTGAGCGACAAGGACGAGACCCCAGTGCAGCTGACCATCGACGATTTGCTGGGCGATTCTGCTGGGCCTGGTAATCAGGGCGACCAAGACCACAGCAACGACGATCTCAGCGCAGTCGGCAATGGCGACGATAGCCATGGCGACAGTGACAGCAACGTCAAACGCGGCAAGACAGATAACGCCGCCCGCGGCGATGACGCTCACGGAAATGACAACAATAACGAGGAACGTATCCGCAGCGCCGAAACCGTGCTCGACGCCGTCCGCGAACGCTATGGCACAGGCGCGGCCACCCTCGGCTTGGAGCACGTCGACTGGAAGGCCAAGCAGATCGCCGGCAACAGCAAACCCGAGTCCTGAACGACACCACTTCTCAACACCATGCGCGCCCAAAGCACTTGTAGGACTACGGCTCGTTCCTAACCAAACATGCGATGAAAATCAACAAAATCAACCCTGAATCCTGAGTTTGCTCGCATGTTCAACTGAACATGCATGAGAATCAGGATCCGACAGACAAAACGCTACTTTTTACAGAACGTTGAGTGAATCGGCTCTGTCAGCCACGAAGGCGGGAGACGACCTCGGCGATCGATGTGTCAGTGGCGGTGGCGGAGAAACGCAGGTAGGCGGGGGCACCGTAGAACTCGCCGGGGCTGGCGATGATGCCTAGGCGCGCGAGGTCGGCCATGTCCTGCCAGCAATCGTCGCTTTTGGCGCGAACCCAGACGTAGAGGGCGCCCTGGGGCATGTGCGCGTCGTAACCGTATGCGCACAGGCCGTCGACCAGTTGATGCAAGCGTTTGGCATAACGGGCGCGCTGCGTTTTGACCGCCTCGGAATCACCCAACGCCACGGCCATCGCGGCCTGGATCGGACCGGGAATGATCTCGCCAATCTGCTTGCGGTAGACGGTCATCGGGCGGACAAGCTCGGGGTCGCCGGCGATGAGCGCGGTGCGGTAGCCGGCCATGTTCGACTGCTTGCTCAACGAGTAGAGCACGAGAATGCCCTCGGCGCTGCCGTCGCAGACGTCAGGTTGCAGCATGCAC
The DNA here is from genome assembly GCF_029395475.1 of Bifidobacterium sp. ESL0775. NCBI lineage: Bacteria > Bacillati > Actinomycetota > Actinomycetes > Bifidobacteriales > Bifidobacteriaceae > Bifidobacterium > Bifidobacterium sp. ESL0775. The sequence goes on from NZ_CP113917.1 coordinate 1,833,325, forward strand.
GGAGCCGGGGTGGGTGCCACTCCATTCTCTCCCGTCCATGTCAGCAGGCCGTAGCATTCGTCGGAAAGAACCACCGCACCGATCTCGCGGGCCGCAGCGACGATGTCGTGAAGCTGCGCGGCCAAGAGGACCTCACCAGTGGGGTTGCAGGGGGAATTGACCCAAATGGCTTTGACACCGGGAATGGAGCGCCACGAGTTGACGTCGGCGATGTCGGCGGCCTTGTAGGTCTTGGCTCCGGCCAGTTGCGTGCCGATATCGTACGTGGGGTATGACACCTCGGGTTGCACGATGACATCACCCGGGCCGAAATGGAGCAGCGAGGCCATCAGCGCGACGGCTTCCTTGGAGCCGACCGTGGGGACGAAATCGGCGTTGATCGCGTCGAAATCTACCCCGCGGTTGACACGGAACCATTCTTCCACGGCTTTGCGCAAGGTCCCGGTTCCAGCGACCGTCGGATAACCATGGGCATTGGGCAGATCCGTCGAGCCCGCGAGCGCCCGCTGCACGCTGGCCGGCACCGGATCGACCGGCGAGCCGACGGAGAGGTCGACCATGCCGCCGGGAGCCTTCTTCGCCGTTTCCTTATAAGGCGCGACACGATTCCAATCGTATGGAGAATCAAACCTGTAGAAACCCATTGCGCCGCCTTTCGCGTATCTTATTCAAAGAAAATGCCTACTTGCGATGATACCGGCGGCAATGCCAAATCGTAATCCGCACTTCGTTGCGCTCATCAATCACAAAACCCACGTACCTTGACGTCTGAAAGACGAAGATATGTGGGTTTGAAAAACCTACGCAGAAAAATCAGTCCTGATTCTGCGGGGGCAGGGCGGCGATGCGGGCCTCGTCCTTGCCGGACGGACCAGCGGCCTGGGCACCACCCAGATCACCGATATCGTTGAAATAGGTCACAGCGGCATCCTTGTACCACGCCCATTCCTCGGGAACGTCGTCCTCGTAGAAGATCGCCTCGGTGGGACACACGGGCTCGCAGGCGCCGCAATCCACGCATTCGTTGGGGTTGATATAGAGCGTGCGCTCACCCTCATAGATGCAGTCGACCGGGCATTCGTCGACGCACGCCTTGTCCTTGACGTCGATGCAGGGCTGAGCAATCACATAAGCCATTGAGGCCTCCTTACAACCTGAGCTTTCTTTAGGTTACGTTAACGCGACGACGGTCATTCGCCAGGTTCGGCCTTGGCTGTTTCCGCTTTGGCCGTCCCGGCTTCCCCAGCCACGGTTTTCTCGACCTTGGCTTGCTCGGCCCTCGCGGCCTTCACCTTGTTGAGGTCGGCATCGAGCTCGCCATTGCCCAGACGGGAATGCTTGTAGGAGTAGCCGAAGTAGATGCAGAAGCCAATCAACAGCCAGACCACGAAACGGATCCAAGTAAGCACCGAAAGATTGAGCATCAGCCAGAGGTTCGCGATGGCGATGAGGATCGGGATCCACGGATTGCCGGGAATCTTGAACGAACGGTGCAGGTCGGGACGCTTCTTGCGCATGATCGGCACCGAAATCGCGACCAGGGTGAAGGCCGAAAGCGTGCCGATGTTGATCATGTCGGAAAGGACGTTGATGTTGAAGCAGGAGGCGACGAAGGCGACCAGGACGCTGGCGGCGATCTGCAGCTTGGCGGGCGTGCCGTGCTTACCGACCTTGGAGAGGCCACGCGGAAGCAGGCCGTCACGGCTCATTGCGAAGACCACGCGGGTCAGGGAGAGCAGCATGACCATGACCACGGTCGTCAAGCCCAGCACGATGGCGAAGGAGATGATCTTGGCGGCCCATGTGGCGCCGACCAGCTCGAAACCGGTGGCCAGCGACGGGTCCTTGGCTTTGGCGAGGTCTTTGTAGGAGACCATGCCGGTGGTGACGACGGTGACGAGGACGTACATGACGATGACAAGCACCATGCCCAGGCCGAGGCCGAGCGGCACGTTGCGCGCGGGGTCCTTGGTCTCCTCGCTGACGGTGGCGACCGCATCGAAGCCGATGAACGCGAAGAAGACGAGGGCGGCGCCGGAGATGATGCCGGAGATGCCGTAGATCGTGGGTTGTTGTCCGATAATCCATTGGAAGAGCGGCTGGGTCATGATGCCGTTGGACGCGGCCCCCGGCACCGAACTGGCGGGCTGGGATGGCGGGATGAACGGAACATAGTTGGACGGTTTGATATAGAAGAAGCCGACGATGACCACGAAGACGACGATGCCGATCTTGAGAATCGTGAACGCGCCGTCGACGCGGGCGCCGATCTTGGTGCCGAATACGAGCAAGACAGTGAAAAACGCGACGACGATCAGCGGGGCCCAATCGAAGGTGAACCAGCCGAAATTGATCTCGGTGCTCGAGTTGAAGCCGATGAGGTGGAGGAAATCGTTGAGGTAGACGCTCCAGTATTTGGCGATCACCGAGCTGGCCATGAGCATCTCGAGGATGAGGTCCCAGCCGATGACCCATGCCATCAGCTCGCCCACTGTGGTGTAGGTGAAGGTATAGGCCGAACCGGCCGCGGGGATCATCGAGGCGAACTCGGCATAGCACATCACGGCCGCCGCGCAGATGATGCCGGCGATGAGGAAGCTGATGATGGCGGCGGGGCCGGCGTGGAAGGCGATGGCCTGCGCGCCGACGGAGAAGATGCCAGCGCCCACGGCGACGGCCACGCCCATGACGGCGAGGTCCCAAGCCCCAAGATTGCGCACCAGTTTGCGGTCACCGGTGGCGGTTTCGGCGAGCGTCTGCTCCACTGACTTCGTTCTGAACAGATTCATTGGTGTTAACCCTTCTCATTTCCTCGTTGTCTTCATAAAAAAGACCTACCGAAAGGATAGGAATAAGGCATGACGATAATGCCACTTGGTTCGTATATCGAACATTTTATTCGACAGAAATGAAAGAACTATCGAATAATAGACACCGAGACGAATATGGCATAATAGGCATCTCTATCGCTGAATAATTCGCAGTGAAGTGGAATCCATTCCCGGCACGCGATATTCTGCGCTTCCGTTCACCGCAGATCCATGCCGACGACCACAGGCTCGGGAACCAAGCGGATGCCGAATTTCGCCTCCACGCCGTTCTGGATGGCACGCGCCAGCTCGGCGACATCGCTGGCCTTGGCGCCGCCACGGTTGGTCAGGGCGAGCGTGTGCAAGGTCGAGAGGCCGGCTTTGGCGTCGGGGCGCACCTTGTAACCCTTGTGGAAACCGGCATGGTCGATCAGCCACGCGGCCGAGGTCTTGACACCAGGTTCGCCGTCGGGCAAGGTCGCGTCGAAACGCGGGGCGTCTGGCGGAAGCTTTTCTGCCTGGGCCTTGGTCAATATCGGGTTCATGAAGAAGCTACCGCAACTGTGGCGGTTGAGGTTCGGCTGCGATCCGGCTTCATCATTCATGTTGGCCGGTTGCTCACGACTCGCCAACGAATTCGCCGACAACGCATCGGCAACGATATGGAAATTCTTGCAGCCGCGCATCAATGGCAACAGGTATCGGCCCGGGTCCTCCAACATGCCTTTGGCGGCACGCACCTTGAGCACGGCCCGACGAATGTCGGCAATCGGCATCCGCTCCCCCACTGCAACGCCGAGGGCCTTGGCCAGCTGGCCGAACGCGACCTCGTCGGTCCCGTTGCGCCGCAATGCAAAAGTGACCGAAAGCACCACATAGCGCGGTGTCGGAAAATAGTCGCCGGACGGAACCGCCGGAGCGCTATACATGCTGGACTTCAGAGCCGAACTACGGTATCCAAAACGCATATCGTCACGATCAAGCTGGCGTATACTGCCACTTTCGCGATCGAAAATGCGGACCGAAGACACGGTTGAGGCGACCTCCTGGCCGTAGGCGCCGATGTTTTGCACCACCGAAGCCCCGACGGAACCAGGAACACCGGAAAGCCCTTCCACCCCGGAGAAACCGGAAACCACGCAAAAGTCCACGAAATCGTCCCAGTTCACACCCGCCTGGGCCACGATGGCGACGACACTGGCGTTCGCACCGGCATGGGCATCGTCGTCCAACACGGAAATGCCCTGCCGCTTATCGCGTACCACGACGCCATGGAACGGCTCATCGGCGATCAACAGGTTCGATCCGCCGCCAATCACCAAAAGCGGCGATCCCGCGGCATCGGCATCACGCACAGCGGCGATGAATTCCTCTTCGCTTTGCGGCTCGATGAAGCGGCCAACGGCTCCGCCCACGCCAATGGTGGTCAATTGCGCCAATGTGGGGGTTGTCGTTTTTAACGAGTCTGCATGCGTGGTCATGACGTGGTATCCATCTTTCCGTGTATTTGCGGGCAAATATGAAAAAAGCCCGACCGAAGTCAGGCTTCAATACCGCTAGGACTCAACGAGTCTCGCGGTGCACGGTTTCCTTGCCACAACGCGGGCAGAACTTCTTCAGTTCGAGACGATCCGGCGTGTTGCGACGATTCTTGGTCGTGATGTAGTTACGCTCTTTGCACACCGTGCATGCCAGCGTGATGCCCGGACGGACTGCTGCGCTCTTGCTTGCCATTGGTTCACCTTCTGCGTGTCGTTCCTGCCGACGTATGTCGGAAGTTTGTAGCGGGAAAGAGGCTTGAACTCTTGACCTTACGATTATGAGTCGTACGCTCTAGCCAGCTGAGCTATCCCGCCAGAGAGCCTCGGGTGAGAATCGGACTCACGACCTCTTCCTTACCAAGGAAGTGCTCTACCACTGAGCTATCGAGGCGTGGCGGATAGTGGATTCGAACCACTGAAGCTATCAGCGGCTGATTTACAGTCAGCTCCCTTTGACCGCTTGGGAAATCCGCCAATCACTCACTTCTTGGCTTGAAAGCCTCGAAGCAGGCAACTTGACTATAATGGCACGGACCGCAGACGGATGCAAGCCCACGACACGCCAAGTGTGTCGGGAACAGAACGCCGCCAAACCAGCGAAACGTTGGAATGACGGCGTTCTGTAACGATTTTCACATCAGGACAAATGCCTGGCCTGACCTTGAGCTTCGCCTCAGGCGATGCCGTCGGCTTTGAGGCCCTTGCAGACCTCGATGACCCTGTCGTTGGCCTCGGTCTCGCCGATGGAGATGCGGATGCCCTCGCCGTCGAAGACGCGGGTGGAAAGGCCCTTGGCCGTGAAACGCGCGGCGGCCTCGGCGGTTTTGTCGCCCAACGGCAGCCAGAAGAAGTTCGCGTACGGTTCCGGGAAGTCCCATCCCTGCTCGCGCAGCGCCTTGACTACGCGACCGCGTTCGCCGATGATCCCCTGCACACGCTCCATAAGCTCGTCCTTGGCATCGAGCGAGGCGATAGCCGCGATCTGGGCTGACTGCGTGACGCCGAACGGCAGCGACATCTTGCGCATGCCGGTGATCACGTCGGGCTGGGCTACGCCGTAGCCGATGCGCAGACCAGCCAGGCCGTAGGCCTTGGAGAAGGTGTGCGCCACGACGATGTTCGGGTACTCGCGATAGAGCTTCATGCCCACGCTGGTGTCCGGGGCCGTGTTGAAGTGGATGTAGGCCTCGTCGAAGAGCACAATGACGTCACTGGGAACGGCTTCCATCAGGCGGCGGGCATCCTTGTCACTGACCGAGGAGGAAGTAGGGTTGTTGGGGTTGTTGACGATGATCATGCGGGTCTTGTCGTTGATCGCGGCGATCATGCCGTCGATGTCGTGGCCGCCGTCGGGACGGTTGGGGATCTGGACGCTGGTGGCGCCGGCGCCGGAGACGATGATCGGGTACGCCTCGAAACTGCGCCACGGGTAGATCACCTCGTCGCCAGGGCCTGCCAGCAGGTTGGTGAGCTGGGTGATGACCTCGGTAGATCCGCAGCCGAGGACGATCTCGTCCTGACCGACCTCATAATCCTTGGCAAGACGTTCGATGACCTGCCAACCACCCATGTCCGGGTAGCGGTTGATGCGGTCGAGCGCATGGTCCTCGATGGCCTTCTGCACGCTTGGCAGCGGCGGGTTCGGATTCTCGTTGCTGGAGATCTTGTAGGAACGCTGGCCCGCGACTGCGGGGGCCGGCTTGCCCTGCTTGTAGGCGGGGATGGTATCAACTATGGCACGATGTTTGAAAGTCATACCCGTCATTGTAAGCCGCAAAAGAGATATTGCCTACGTTGCGGTTCGCTTTCAAGACGGAACAAAACAAAAATGCGTCCCAGCCGTTTACATGGCTGGAACGCATCTGATAAAACTTGGCGACTACGCGATCAGTTCATGATCGCGAGCACGTCGCGGGCGCCAACGATGAGGTAATCCTCACCCTTGTAGTGCACCTCGGTGCCGCCGTACTTGGAATAGAGCACCTTGTCTCCGACCTTGACATCCATCGGGATGCGCTTGCCGTTGTCATCGCGACGACCTGGGCCGACGGCCAGAATCTCGCCCTGCTGCGGCTTTTCCTTGGCGTTGTCCGGAATGTAAAGGCCGGATGACGTCTGCGTCTCCGCTTCAGCTTGCTTGACAATAATCTTGTCTTCCAACGGTGTAAGTGAGATCGACACTGTGGACCTCCTCTTTCTTAAGTGAGAGTTTATTTCCTCGCGCGAGGACACCGCTTTCAGAGGCTGACGATCACTTTCGGCACCGTCCCTTTGCGCTTACCTGTCTATCGTAGCGCGAAAATTAGCACTCTGCCAACCCGAGTGCTAACGCTCTGAGTGAAACCTTCACAATTGAGGGTCACAAACGTTGGTATTCCAACAAACAAACCATGTAACAAGTAGAGAAATAAAATCTTGAGTCTATTGCTCAGACGTTGCGACGCTCGAGAATCTTCTCCAACCCCGTTCCCAAGGAATCGGAAGACACCGCCGGCGCCTCGGCATCGGCCGAGAGCTCAGAGGCGTGGAATTCCTCAGGATCGCTGGCGTAAGCGCGGGAATCGTCATTCGTCTTGCCGTTCTTCTTGGTGGCGACTTTGGCACGCTTGCGGCTCTTCTTCGCGGATTTCCTGTTCTCGGAGGCGTCTTCCGGTTTCGCTGTGGCCTTGGCCTTGGCGACCTGGCGGGTGGACTTGATCTCGAGGCTCTTCGGCTCCTCGCTCTTGACCTCGACGCCGTTGCGCGGCGCCCCCAAGGAGAAGGAGATGAGGTCCTGGTTCGACGCCAGGTCAACGACATCCAAAGCCGGGGCTGGATGGACCTGCTTCAACTCGTGGGTGGCGTCGCTGGGCTCTTGGGGTTGCGTCTTCGACGCCGCAGCATGCTGCACGGGAAGAGAATCGGCTGGAGAGGTATGTTTGCGGCTCTTAGATGCTTGACTCGCCTGCTTTACTGGCTTTACCGACTTCGGAGCGTCTTGCCCTTCTTTCGACTGCTGAGACTTATTGACGGACGGCGATGCCGCCTGCAATTTACGCTGTTTAGTCTTGGCCGGCGAAGAGGATGGCGCGGCCTTCTTGCTGCTGGAAGTCACACCCACATCAGCGGCCTGACGCGAGGCACCCTTTTGGGAATCCTTACGGTCTTTCGTCTGCTGATTGCGGGCACGCTGACGCTCGATACGCTCTTTCTCGGCCTTGGTCTCACGCAAAGCCTGCTCGATCTCATGCTCGGCCATCATGCCGGTCGGCTGCTCGTCCACCGAAACAAGAGCCTGGGCGGCATCGCGAACGGCGACATTGTTTTGCTTGGCGGGCCGTGAACCACTCTTTTGAGCCTTGGCTGCCGTCTGGCGCTTGGCCTTCAGATTGCGTTCCCACGCGCGGGCGTGATTGGCGGTGCGTATGCCGAGCGCCACCACCACGGCCAGCAAAACCGCGGGAATCAAGGCGAACAACGGGCTGAACTTCAACGGGAACGAAATGCCGAAAACAAGCAGTGTGACGACCAGCAATGAAGCGGAAATGATGGCCCGACGATGGGCGGCTTCACGGCGCAACTTGCGGATATGGGCGACCTTCGCGCGCTCTTTGCCGGCTTTTGCAGGGCCGGCGATCGACCGAGCCGATGACCCCGTCACGATATTTGTCTGTTCCGAACGCATGAGAACCCCTTCCGACAAAGGCTGACGATCATCGCAGAACCGTGTGCCGCTGCGCGCATCCACCAGATGCAACGACGGCGAGTACTTGTCCTCACGGTGCTCGACCACCCTGTTCATGCTATCCGCCGTACGACGTGGCAGCCAGCCAAGTATCAGAATCGCGAGAATGACCAGCACAACAATGCTGCTCACCCACGTATAATCCATACACCCAAGAATAGAGAGTGTTAGTGACTTTTTACACGCGTGTAATTCGGCGTGTCATGCAAGCAAACGGCGCGCGAAACCCTGCGGCGCATCCTCGGCCAAGAGGCTATAGACATCGTGGTCGCGCCACTGGTTGTGGATGAACATGCTTTTGAGACGCAAGCCCTCGTGATGAGCCTCAAGTTTCTGCGCGACACGGCGGGAACGCTCGTTTTCGGGCAGCATCGAGATCTCCAAACGGTGCAGACGCGGGCCGGCGGCATCAAGCATCGCCCAATCCGCGAGGATCGCCACGGCCAAAGGCGCCACGCCAAGACCTGCATGACCCTGGTCGACCCAATAACCGATATTGGCCGAGCGCATCGACCCGTAGCACACCGCGCCCAAAGAAATCTGGCCGATAATGGCCATCTGGTATTCGATGACGAACAGGGCGCCGGCCCCGGATTCCTCGTCGAGGCGCTGCCGCTGGAGCCAGGTGTTGAACGTCAGCCTCGGCCCATGCATCGGATCGCTGGAATCCCAAGGCGTAAGCCACGCCATATTCCGTTGCCGGACATCGTTCCACTCGGCCTCGTCCTCGGCGACCATCGGACGCAGGCGAATCTGGATGGCGCCTTCGGGCGGCACCAGCTCGCGGGGCATGGAGATGGCATGGGGATTGGGCGTAAGCGCGTTGCGTAGCGAGCGGAAGACTGACACACGTTCATAGTACGCGTATGCGCCTTACTTCACGTGAATCGGAAAATACGCCCTATTTCACACGAGTCAAAGAGATATACACGCCTACTTCGTGAGAAACCGAAAATAAGTTTCCTTGACACCACTCCACCACCTGCGTCTAGCATGGAGGCATGGGAAACGATACGGACACGACGATGGAAACGCTCAAGGGACGTATGCGCCACGCCGCCATAGCCAAGCGCAAGACGGTGAGCGAAGCCGAACGCGCCGCGGCTGGGAAAACGTTGGCAGGCCAAGCGAAGGCGTTGCTCGCGGGTGGGCGACCTGTGTCCCGTGGAGTTGCGATACGCGCCGCGAATCATGATCAGCACTGCATCTCGCTGGTCGCAGGCGACACCGTGGCGGCGTACGTTTCGATGGGCACGGAGGTGCCGACGCTGGATTTGTTGGAATGGCTGCTGGAACGAGGAGCACGCGTACTGGTGCCGCGACTCGGCGCCGGACGCGATATCGGCTGGAGCGAATACACGGGCCAGAACGGGCTGCGCGAGATGCCACGCACCGCCACCGGCGGGTTGCGGCCGGAAGAACCGAATGGTGAGGTCCTTGGACCGGAGGCGATTGAAAACGTGAAAATCGTGTTCATCCCTGCGTTCGCCATCGACCTTGACGGGACCAGGCTCGGACGCGGCGGAGGCTGGTACGACCAGGTTCTCGGGCTTTGCCGGCCCGACGCGATCAAAGTCGGCGTCTGCTGGGATTGGGAATGCATCGACGAGCACGATGCGGCGCCCCACGAGGCGCACGATCTGCCGGTAGATGCCGTAATCACACCCGAGCGCTCACTTTGGCTTCACCCGCGACGAACAGCGTCGGGGCTTGGACTAGGATATGAACAGTCGAGTCGTTGAGTTTTTTACTTTTGCTGGAGGGACCGTTGCCTACCTATCATTACCGTTGCAAGAATTGTGGATACGATTTCACCGAGCAGCAGTCATTTTCCGACGACCCCATCACCGTCTGCCCGAAATGCGGCAAGGAACAGGTGCGCAAGGTCTATTCGGCGGTCCCCATCGAGTTCAAGGGGCATGGCTTCTATCGTACCGACAAGGGCGGGTCGTCTTCCACGTCCAAGAAGTGATTGGCAGATAACCCTGTAAATTCCAAGCTTTTTACGGATTTCTCACTGCGGGTTTTCATCCTTTTCGGCCGATGCATCGCCTATCTGGGCGCATCGGCTTTTCATATCCTCACATCGCGTAAAACTTGCGTATTCATACGAGACGTTGGGTGTGGATAACTCCTTTCATCACTCCACCGCGACACACCTGTGATGTGCATAAGCCCTAGCGTTCGACCACAGTGGTCGTTTTTCCCTCGGAAATTTTCGATTATGGTCCATCATGGTAGGCATGACGAACCATTTTCATATTGGCGGACAACCCGGCGAAGGACGAAAACCAACGCTCAAACAGCGACGCGACATGCGGCGGTTGCGAACGCTGTTGGCGGCGTTGTGCGCGGGACTGGCGGTGTTCTTCGCATTGCAATCGGTGACGAGCAGCATGGCCACCAAATCCGTGGTCACCGCCGTGCACGCCATCAAACGCGGCCACACCATTAACGCCGATGACGTCCGGCTCGTGAACATCGCCGACAGCCCCGCATTGTCGACGATGTTCACGTCCAACGAAGCGGTGGATGGATTGGTGGCGCAGGTCGATATCGCCGCCGGCAGCGTCATCTCAAGGCCGATGGCACGGGCCTCCCCGATAGTTGGCCATGGCTTGACGGTCATCGATGTGCGCGTCAGCGGCTCACAGGCCTCGCTGATTGTCGGCGACAAGGTGTCGCTGGTCGGCAGCGCGGGATGCGAATCCGTGCCCAATCCGATAAGCCAGCCCCAGCCGCAGGGCCAGCAACCGGCGAATGCACCGAACGCAGAAAATCAACCGACAGCCGATGACGCTGGGAGTGACGGATCTGGAAACGGACAAACGCCGGCTGACGCCGGAGAGACGGGAGAAACCGATGGCGGCAGCGACGCGGCGCCAATGGAATCGACGGGCCGGATTTGCACATTGGCGCCGAAGGCGACCGTGACCGGCAACCCGCACCGCGATGACGGCGGAATCACCACCGCACGGCTGGCCATGCCACCACAGGACGCCTCACGGGTGATGGCGGTGCAGGAACGCATGCCCATCATGGCAGCGAGACTCTAAGGGCGAATGCTGAAGCAATGATCTTTGAGGAGACGCTATGCGGGACCATAGGGAAACATAGGAAAAGGTGACAGCCTGATGAAGCCATCACCTTTCCGTATCTGTTGTGTACGAACTACCTACTTGTCCCGCTCGCTGAAAATGCCCCAGTGGGGCGGCAGCTCACGCAGGATGCGGTTGTCGTCGTCACGCTGCTTGCTGCCTTGCGGACGGCGGTCCGACGGGTCGGGTTCCACGCCATCGACGTCGAAGCGCTCGTTGCCTTTGCGGACCACGCGCTTGTGGACGCGCGGCGAGCGGCGATGGGGGTCGTAAGCCATCAGCGGGCCTCGCGGTACATGTCACTGATACGGGCGACGATGCGGTCGACTTCCTTGTCCGGATTGACGAACGCGGCGACGCTCCAGACGGTGATGACCGACCAGCCGAGCGTGGTGAGGTCCTGCGGGAGGACACGATGGCGCTTGCGGGTGGACTGGATGCCCATGAACTGGGCATTGTCCGTCATCACCGCCAGCGAGAACGGCTTGTCCTTCAGGCCGACGACCAGAGGAATGGAGGCGCCACCATCGAAACCATAATTGGCGGCCACCTTGAGCCCACGCGCGCGGATGCGGTCGGCGAGATCGTTGAACAGGACGTTGTCGCCCTTAAGCGACATCGAAGGGCGCACGACCTCCTTGCCCAGCTGTTCGGCCCAATGAAGCATGACCTTCAAGAGCTTCGGCCCCGGCTGGTGGAGACGGTCGTCCTCCATGTCCTCGGCACCGAAAGCGGAGACGATGTCGACATTGCGGGAAGCCAGGGCGAGCGCGTCGAGCAGCTTGCCGTCGCCCCCCTCACCTTCCAGCGAGCCAAACTGCTGGAGCAGGCGACCATGGGCCGTCTTGGCGAAGCACAGCGAAAGGACGACGTCGGTGGCACGGACACCGGCCACCTCATCGACATCAACCAAACGGACATGGCGCAGGAAGCGGCCCATGGTTTCGTTCTTGGCGGCCAGCGACTTCAGCTCGGCGCCAAGCCGGGTGCGGAACACCGGCGTCAACGTGACCACCGCGAGCAGATAACCGGTCGGCACGACGGTGAAGCTGGAAGCACGCCTCTTGATGATGGCGATGACCTCGTCGATCTCCTGCTGGCTGCTTTCGACCAGTCCGGTGGCAAGCACGGGCACGCCATTGGCCTCGACCCGGTGGAAACGAACCCTGCCCTGCATGGCCTCAGTGGCCACATCCTTGGGCGCGCTGCCATAGCCTTGCGCGGCAAGGAACGCCGAAAGGCGCGGGTCGCGGCACACCGGACGCGCATCGACGGTGACCTTCGGCAGCAAGGCGACCAAATCGTTCAACGCCTCGGAAGTGATGGTGGACTGGTGGGCGATGACGACCACGCGCTTTGCGCGGCAGATGATGCCGAGCAATTCAAGCGACGGCAGGTGGGATGCGGCGTCGATGATGGCGACGTCGGCCAAGGGTGCGGGGTCGCTCAGTACCGCAAGCGTGGATGGCGTGGCCATGATCACCGGTTTGGCGGCGGCAAGGATCTGCGGATACTCGCGGATGATGCGGCTCAACGGCACGCGGGCGTTGCTCGCCAGCAGCGTGTGCAGCTGGTTGGCCTCCTGGGTGTGGGAGAAGAGCAGGTCGCACAGGCGGCGCATCGACTCCTGGTCGATCATCGGCCCGATGGAGTTGACATGGTCGATGTCGACCTGTACGAAACGGTCGGCTGCGGATTGCAGCGCGGAGCCGTCCTGATTGGAGATGATGGCGGAGGAACGCACGATGTCCTCGAAAACCGTGGTCCACCAAGAGAGCTGGAGCTCGCCTTCCACCGCGTCGACGGACACCCGACGTGTGCGCATATCGCCAATCAGGGAATCAAGCCCGATGGAATGGAAATCACGTTCGAGGCAGGCGCGGCCCGGCAGGGTGTCGAGCGCCTTGCGGTCGGAATACAACGCCTTGAGGCGTTCCTCGAGCCGGCCCAAATCAACGGACTCAAGGTCGCCGCCGGCGATGGTGGTGGCGAGGACGGCGTCAAGCGCCGTGATCCCCTGCATCAGGGATTCCTGCGTTTCCACAATGGCGTCGAGCTTGGGCGGCAGCACCGGCCAACCGCCATGGGGCACGATCTCGTGCCATTGCTCGGACTGCTTGGCGACCACCTGCAACGCCTCGTGCAGGTCCTCCACCTGGGAACCGGCCCGCAACAGGCCTTTGGCCTCCTTGACATGCCGACGACGCTCCCAGAAGCCCATGCTGGTGCCTTCGGCCTTACGCTCGGCCTTGGGTTTGCTGGCCTCGATCATCGCGTCGATGTCACGCTCGAAGATCTCGGGTTGGAAAACATCGAGCACACGGCGCAAGTTCTTCAGGACGGTGACCTGGCGACCCCACTCCTTGACGGTGTTGGGAACGGGGAACCCGCAGGTCTCGGCCGTGGACGCCACCTGATCGCGTGTGGCCGGCAACAGGCGTTGCAAGAGGTTCTCGACGTTCTGGTAGGCCGCGACGGCCTCGTTCTCGGAAAACAGCGAAGCGCCGTACCAAGCGGTGTCTTCGGGGCCGACGGTGAATTCACCGTACCGGCCGGCCTCACGCAGCTTCTTGATCCAGTCCTCCATGTGCGGGGCGATGGCCCTCGCGGTCTCCTTGGAAAGCCGGACGTGCGTGGCCGGATGGGTCGGCATCGCCGAGATGCTGGCGAGGTTCTGGATGGTCTGGTAGGCGGAGACGCCCCATTCCTTGCTCACGCCGTGCAGGTCGCCAAGATAGCGGGTCAAACGCGAGCGCACCCCCACCAGCTCGTCGGCCACCTGGTCGAAACGGGCCACCGAGGCGCCCGGCTGGTAGCCGACGGCCGCGATCAGCTCCTGGTCGATCTCCTGCGCGCCCTTGGGGTCGGCCATGTCGATGACACGGCTGCCGAGACGGTGGGACTCCATGACGTGGACGAACCGTTTCTTCGCTCCGGCGACACCGGGCACATAGAGCACCGTCTTGCCTTCGGCGATGCAGCGCGAGGCGATGGCTCCGGAGATCTGCGCGGTGTCGGCGCCCGAGGCGTCATCGACGAACAGCGAATGGCCAAGTGCCGCCATATTCGCCGCATAACGCACCACGTTGTCAACGTCCCCAGCCTCGTGCTCACTGTGCGGGTCGGCGTCGAAGGGGCTGTATCCCGCCAGTTTGCTGTCTTTGAGCGCACTGATCGCCTCGCTGTTGCCAGCCAGGGCGTCGAGTGCGGCGTTGCCGCTGGGCCTCTTCTCCAGCGCGTCGATGATGCGGCGGCCTTCGGCGAGCATCTTGGTGGAGGGATCCATGAAACAGCCCAGCACGATGTTGCGCTCGATGTCGAAATCAGGCAACACCGGCTTGACCTCGTCGGTGATGGCGGTGAAGACCGAAGACGTGTCGGGAGTGCCGCTGGCGTAGTTCCTGCCGTCGAACAGGGCGACCTCATCGAGGTCGACACGCTGCTCGTGCATGGCCGTGGTGAACGCGAGATTGAGGCTCACGTGGCCGGTGAATCGGATGACGGCGTCGGTCTCACGCCCGCCCGGCTTGCGGTGCACCTCGACCGGATAGAGCAGCACCGGCACGGAGTTGCCCTTCCACGCTGCGACCCCGACCACCAGCGAAAGCTCGGCGACCCCGGCGGCCCTGGCCTTGACGGCCTTGTCTTCCAAGACCCGTTCGAGCCGGCGGCCCGCCGCGCGCAGCATGCCCGCGTCGCGGAACATGGAGTCAAGCGTGGTGTGGCCGCTGGCGAAAAGCTGGGCGATGCCCGAGGGATGGGCATGGGTCAGGTCGAGCTGGGCGGTCAGCTGCCCGACGTCCTCCAACGGTGAGGGGACAAGCCCGCTGCGGTAGCTGTCATACCATTGGCGCATACGCGGGATGCCGTTCACTGCCTGTTTCGTGTCACTCATTGTTCACGTCCCTCCGCAACCTCTTTGCGATATTCGATATATCCGGAATTGGCGGCCAGCGCGGCGTCGATGTCATCGTTGCCCACCGTCGCAAGCCACTCGTACAAATCGTCATACAATGAAGGATTCATCGCCAGGAACGGCAGCAGCTCCGGATGCTTCGCCATCTCGAACTGCTCGGAGAAATCAGTGGTCCGCTTGGCGTCGTCGGAGCTCATGCCCTCCACCTCGATCTCGGGCGTCATCTGGTCGAATTCACCGTTCGACACCTTCTCGAAAATCGAACCAGGCTCGAACGTGGGCTTGAACGCCTGGGTCTCATCGAGGCCCGACGTTCCTGAAACCGGCGATGAGCCCATGTCGCGCACCACCGGACGCATGAATTTGCTGCGTTCCTCGTCATCTGGCGTGGCGGCATCCCCGGGTCGCGGGTTGCCGGAAATGGGCCCATTCCCATTGCGTGTATTCGCCGTCCCAGCACCTGTCCCGGCGCCTTGGCGGGGACCTTCATCCATGGGAACGAACACCGCGTCATCGGAACCCGAACGCGAGAACCTCCCTACATACTGGGCGTTGGAGCTCACGGTTCCATTGGCATTGGCACTATTGTCGTTACGGGGCGTTCGATCAACGCCAGCGGCCATCTGCTTCACACCAGTAGCCGTACCGGTGTTATTCCCAGTAGCCTGTTGTGCTCCAGCGTTCTGAGCCGGAACCCGCTGCTGCAGAGGTTGGGAGGAAGCCTGGCTGCCCCGCCCGTCATTGCGACGCGAAGGCAGCGAGACCGGCTTCGCCTCCGTCTTGCCCTTCGCCGGCAGATCGACCAACGGGCCAGCGGAACCCTTGGCTTGAGCGGCTCCAGTCGTTTGGACCGGAGCTTGGGTTGGTCGCGCCGTTTGCGCTTCCCCGCCCTTTCCTGCATCCGAATCCCGGCTTTCCGATTCGCTTTCCATCGCGTCCTTGAACAGATCGCGCGCCTCGACGCCACCGGATTGCTCGTTGGGAGCCATCACATTGAGCGAGATGCGGTCGACCGCGTGGTTGGCCTCCTCGCGTGCAGCCTTCTTCGCGGCCTCAGCCTCGGCGCTGGCGGCCGCGACCGCCGCGGCGACATCGGTATCGCCATCATGCCGAGCGTCTTTTTCGCCGTTCGTTCCGGTACCGTCATCGTCCTTATTATCGGCGTTACCGGCCATATCGACATGCGCATCATCCTGCCGGGACGTGGCACCCTGAGAAGTCCGCCCATCCTCATTTTCCGCGGCAACCGGAGAAGCGGATTTCAAACGGCTGGCCACATCCGCCGCACTGAACGCCGTGGTCGGCTCGCCGGCGCGCAGGTTCAGGATGTCGTCGACGGACATATCGGCCATGTCCGGCTCAAAATCAGGGCTTTGCGCCCCACTCGACGCGTAATCGAACAAATCGGTGACCGCATTGCCGCCTTCGGCGCCTTCCTCGGCGTCGATCCGCACGAAATCAACCGGCACATCGCCGAACTGCAAACGCATCGGCGAATCCGGGAGTATGAAATCCTGGTCGGCCTTGAGTCGCCGCAAACCCTTCTCGTCGACGACATACGACCCGTTGGTGGAGTTGAGGTCGGTGACCGAGGCTCCCCCATTGTCGGCGACGGTGAACACCGCGTGGCGCTTCGACATCGAACGGGTCTTGTCGTCTATCTCCAGACGACGGCGCCCATCATTGGCAAGCGGGCGCAGGGGCCTGCGTCCGATCTCGACGTTCTCGCCGGGACCGACATCGACTTTCGTGGAGCCATTGACCTTGATGACCCAATGTTTCGTCGTTCGCGGATCAGACACCTTGCGGCCTCCCCTTATACACTTTTGTTGCGCTACTGCCATTGTGCCATGTTTCTGTCGGACCTAGCAGAAAAATGACGGACATTGACAACACTCACGCATGCGCCGTTCCCGCTTTTTATCGGAAACACACGATACCCACTACGATAGCCGACAAAATGAACAAACCCTGCGAGCGGAGATTCCGCACACAGGGTTTGCAACGTTTTACCGGGCTTTTAAACAATCGGCGACTTCATGCGCCTTTGCCTCAAGCCCGCAAACAGGAAAGAACTACTTGAGTTCGACGGTGCCGCCGGCCTCTTCGATCTCGGCCTTGGCCTTCTCGGCGTCGTCCTTCTTGGCCTTCTCGAGGATGGTGGCAGGAGCGCCATCGACGAGCGCCTTGGCGTCAGCCAGGCCCTTGCCGGTGATGTTCTTGACGGCCTTGATGACCTGGATCTTCTTGTCGCCGAAGGAGGAGAGGACCACGTCGAACTCGGTCTTCTCTTCTTCGCCGGCGCCTGCGCCAGCGGCGGGGGCAGCGGCAACGGCAACGGCCGGAGCCGAAGCCTCGACGTCGAACTCGTCCTCGAACTTCTTGACGAAGTCGGAGAGTTCAACCAGGGTCATTTCCTTGAACGCATCGAGGAGCTCATCGCTTGAGAGCTTAGCCATAATGGCTTCCTTTCAATCATGATGACGGATGTTTTGTTGGGTTCCGTCACCTAAATTTTTAAATATCTTTAATTATTCACTACTAAACTGTCTGAAGTCTACGCGGCCGGAGCCACGCGGAAATCAAGCGGCCTTTTCCTGCTTCTCGCGCAGGGCGTCGAACGTACGCACGGCCTTGGTAGGCAGAGCGACGAACGTGCGAGCGGCCTTGGACATGGAGCCCTTGAGGTCGCCTGCCATCCTGGAGAGCAGGGTTTCGCGAGATTCGAGGCTCGCGAGTTTCATGAAGCCTTCGGCGTCGTACATGGTTCCGTCTGCGAAACCACCCTTGATGACGAGGGCCTTGTTTTTCTTGGCGAAGTCACGCAGGACCTTCGCAGCCTCGACGTAATCACCCTTCACGAAGGTGATCGCGGAGGGGCCGGCGAGCGCTTCATCGAAGCCCTCGTACCCAGCCTCTTTGGCGGCGATGCGAGCGAGCGTGTTCTTAGCCACTGAGTAGGAAGTATCGCGGCCTAGCTTTTCGCGCAGATCGGAAATCTGCGGAACGGTAAGCCCGCGGTACTCGGTAAGGTAAACCGCATCGGCAGCGCGGAATTGTTCCGTGAGCTCGGCGATCACCGCTTCCTTTTCGGGCCTTTTCATGGCGTTCCTTCCTGAGTCGACCATTGATCGGGAAATTCAGAACGTTTCGGCTTGACAGGCGATTTTTGGCATTGCCGCAATGACTTGCAACCCTACAAAAAAATGCCCTGCACATAGGCAGAGCACCATACCGGCCGCTTGCGCGACCCGCCTTTTACGAGGCTTATGACATTCAACCTATGCTGGCTTGGCGAACCAAACTTCGAGAGGCTTGCGTCTCTAACCAACAGTCTGTGGTTTACAGATGAACAGTATACGGATGGTGCCCGACCGCGCGACACGCCACGCTATAAACCAGGGTAGATGGCACCTGCGAGGAGGATTGTCACCGCTTTCCTGCCGAACGTTGCTGCGACGAAAAGCACGAAAAATAGGCAGAAAACGTGCTTTTCGACGCACTCTAACGATTCATGCGACCAAAAGCTCGAAAAACGGGCCCGAAACGTGCTTTTCGTCGCAACTTGGGAGAAACGACGACGAAAAGCACGCGATCAGCGAACCAGAGGCCGGCAATCCGCAGCCAGCGCTCAGAGCACGGCCTGCAGCGCGAAGTCGAGGATGAAGAGGGCGGTGACGATCCACATCACCGGATGGACTTCCTTGGCTTTGCCCTTGCAGATCTTGACCAGGCAGTACATGACGAAGCCTGCGGCGATACCGTAGGAGATCGAGTACGAAAGCGCCATGAACACGGACGCGAACAGAGCCGGGATGGCCTCGGCGAGGTCGCCCCAGTTGACTTCCTTGAGGCTGGAGGCCATCATGCAGCCGACCACGACCAGCACGCCTGCAGTCGCGGCGGACGGAATCGCGGAGACCAGCGGCGAGAGGAACATCGAGATGATGAAACAGACGGCCACCGTCACCGAAGTCAGGCCGGTGCGGCCGCCCGCGGCGATGCCGGCCGAGGATTCGACATAAGTGGTGATGTTGGAGGTGCCGAAGAGGCCGCCGACGGAGGTGGCGATGGAATCGGCGAAAAGCGCCTTGTCCATCTTGGAGCTGAAGCCGTGGCCGTTGGCCATGTTCTTGATGTCCTCGTCGGAGAAGATGCCGGTCTTGCGGCCGGTGCCGACCAACGTGCCGATGGTGTCGAACATATCGGACATCGAGAAGGCGAAGATGGTGACGATCACGAGCGGCAGGCGGCCGAGGTTGCCGAAGAGCGCCGGGAAGCCCTTCGGGCTGAAGATCGCGAGGAAGGTAGTGGGCAGCTGGGCGAAAGTCGAGCCGATCGAGACGGAATTGGACATGGTGGTCACACCGAAGGGGATGCCGATGATGGCGGCGGCGATGATCGAGATCAGAAGCGAGCCGCGCACGTTGAGCAGGGTGAGCACGATGGCGATGGCCAAGCCGATGAGGAAGACCCAGAGCTCAGGGTTATTGAGCATCGAAAGGCCAGGAGTCGCGTGGATCGGGCCGCCTTTGGCTGCGGCTTTCGGGTCACCAGGAGTAAACGAGATAAAGCCGACGTTCAACATGCCGACGTACATCACGAAGAGGCCGATGCCGCCGCCGATGGCGTGCTGCAGGGATTCGGGGATGCAGGCGATGATGAGCTTACGGATGGAGGTGACGGTGACGAGGATATTGATCAGGCCACACAGGAATGTCATACACAACGTTTCCTGCCACGAGAAGCCGAGGCCGGCGCAGACGGTGTAGGCGAAGAAGGCGTTGAGGCCCATGCTCGCGGACTGCGCGTAGGGAACGTTGGCGAAAAGCCCCATCACGAGCGTGCCTGCGACGGAGGCGATGATGGTGGCGAGGAACACGGCGCCCCACGGCATGCCGGTGGTGCTCAGGACCTGCGGGTTGACCACGATGATATAGCTCATCGCGAAGAAGGTGGTGATGCCCGCTGTGATTTCAGTGGATACGTTGGTGTGATTTTCTTTGAGATGGAAGAACCTGTCCATCGTTCTCTCTTCCTTGGTTTGCGCTCGCCAAGTCAGATTGCAGAAAAGGGCGGTCGGCGCTCATGGCGTTCAACACTACAAGACCGACGACTTCACTAACTGTTGATAGATGAATTGACGATACGGAGGTTGCTGCGACTCGCCCGCGTTCCCACGGACACCTCGAATATAGCACCCGTCATGGCCAAGGTTCTTCCTAAGTACCCGGTATTATTCCGTGTTAAAAATCTTTTATTCATCATCAAACAAAACATTATATTCTTCTGAACTTTGCTTGAAAACAAGAACATCACAGATAGACAGATCGGGTGAGACCACTATGGCCCGATCTCACATATTGCTAAAACCTGCCATGTTCCTATATGAAAAAGGGGCCTACGCTGATGACTCAGCATAGGCCCCTAGACATTAATAGGATTTAGCGTCAGCACGCTTCCAGACGCACAGCCTCCGGAACATGCCCCAATGCCTCTTCACGCCACGAATCGGCATAAGGACCATAAACGGACCTTACCGTTGACCCGACAGGCAACGAAGGACACTCATTCTCACCATTCGTCCCCCAGTTGACCCATCCGGACTGCGGACGCTGAACTATCTGGAACGCGGAAGACGGCGAAGAAGTCAGCCAGATCATGCACTGCCCTGTCCCCGTATTGAATTCGGCGCTGTAGCGCGCAGGACCCGCAAAGATTGTCTGATCAGTGACTTGGGAGACGTTGATCGGCGCTTCCGGGAACTGCCAGACACGATCTTCCTCATCCGCGACCACGTGGGCGACTGAACGCACATGTCCAAGATGCTCGTTGAGCGATTCCTCATCGAGCGCATGTTCCCAATAAGAGAACAGACGCCAATAAAGGTCCCAATGAGCGTTTTCCAGATCCCGGTTAAGAAGCTTCTGGAAATAACCGAACCGCTCATTGCCTGGCTCGTCGGACGAAATGGTGCGCTTGACTTCCTGCTTCAGCAGTTCGGCATAGGGATCGCCACTTCGATACGGCGTGCGGTTGAAGGAATCGAAGCGATCGAACGCGAGCGCGTTCTGGCCACCTTCAAATTCATCGCCGACCGTGATTCGATCAGTGACACTCCTGCCGTTGACCTCCGTCTGGAAATGATCGACATGGTAGACACGGTCGAAGCAATCCGCTCCTGCGTAGAACGTGAAATCAATGGCAAAGGACTTGCCTCTCAGTTCCGGCAACAATCCGTCTGGAATCCGGCCGGAAAGACGATATCTACGCACTATCGGGCCGATCTCCACCGCCGTGACATCGGCAACGACATGCTCGGGAGGATTGATCAGACCGTTGTCCGGAGTGAAGAACGGCCCGTAAAATCCTCCTATCGCGTTATTGCCACTGGCCAGAAGGTCGAAGTTCTGCGCAAGCGAGCTGAAATGGCGGATGCCCCATTTCGAAGCCCCCTCGCCTTTGCCGGTTCCCCGGCAGAGTTCGAGGTCGAAATAACCAGTATTCAGCCGGCAAATCGCATCCCGTTCGCGGGTATCAGACACTTCAGTGATAACAGGGCCATCAACGGATTCTTCAGCCACCGGCGCGTCCTCCAACTGCACGGACAGGCCATCGCGCGGTGTAAAAACACCAATATACACCGATGAATCATCCGTACTCTGTGAGCCGATGCGCTGGGCGACAAAAGTCTGCCCGTCATCGCTTGTCCCACGGACCAACAGAGAAGTCCATGAGGCTGGCAGCTTTATGGTCACCGGCTGAGGACGCGAAACTCCTTTCTCCGTATTATGGACGGTAAATTTCATAGTTTGCGTTTTCATCGAATGTGATTCCTCACTCGCTAGCTAGCTCTGACTTTTTCTTGAACAGATTCAAAGAGAACGAATGCTGCTTCAATCCATCAATCAGTACCGCGATAATGATGACGACGCCCTTGATGAGCTGCTGCGTGAAGAACGGAACATCCATAAGCACCAAGCCCGTGGTGAGTACGCCGAAGATGATGGCACCAACAAGGGTACCAGGAATCTTTCCTTTACCACCAGCCATAGCGGTACCACCAAGAATGGTGGCCGCGATCGCATCCATCTCATAACCTGTGCCTGCGGTGGGCTGTGCGGAAACAACACGTGCAGCGAAGATGCACCCTGCCAAGCCAGCGCAGATACCGGAGATGACATAAACGGCAAGCAACACACCTTTGACATTGATACCGGCCAGACGAGCCGCTTCCGGATTCCCACCTACAGCATAGACATGGGAGCCAAAGCGGGTCTTGTCAAGCAAAATCCACATCAGGATATAAACGATCACCATGATGATGAACGGGATCGGGATATGGAAAATATATCCGTTGCCGATGGCACGGAACGACAGACCGTTGTTGACGATCGGCAAGCCACCGGTAATCGTATAGGCAAGACCTCTTAGGAAGGTCATCGTGCCCAGTGTGACAATGAACGCCGTAAGATCACAGTACGCGATCAGGAATCCATTGACGAAACCCGCCACCGCGCCTACGATCACACCAATCAGCACAGCCGCCACCGGATTCATGCCACTCCCGGCGGCCAGAACAGAGACACAACCGCTCACTGCCACTATGGAGCCGACGGACAAATCGATGCCGGCGGTGATGATGACGAATGTCATGCCTGCAGCAAGAATCGCGTTGATGGAGATCGAACGAGCCACGTTGAACAGGTTGCTGAGCGTGCCGAAGTTCGGGGCCTTGATCAACATGAAGACAATCATGACCAGAAGAACGAAGGGCATGCCCACTTTCTCCCAGATTCCCGCAAAATCAACCTTTGAATTATTATTTACTTTCATTCTTGTTCCTTGAAATACGAGCCGGACATCGCGCCGCTCACGCGTGTCGCATGCCTCATTTCGATTGAGCCTTCGATACGCCTGTGGCGTATAGCATGACTTGCTCTTCAGTCGCTGATTCAGCGGGAAGATCGGCGGAAATCATGCCTTGCCTCACAACGAGAATTCGGTCACTGATGCCCAGTACTTCAGGCAAGTCCGAGGAAATGACCAAAATGGCTTTCCCCTCGGCAGCTTGTGCGTTGATCAACTCATAGATCTCTTGCTTGGCGCCTACATCGACACCACGGGTGGGCTCATCGAGCAACAGCACGTCCGAATTGCGAAGCATCCATCGAGCGAAAACAGCCTTCTGCTGATTGCCACCGGAAAGATTACTAATGGGCAGGCGAATCAGACGCTCGGCGATGTTCACCGATTTCATTTCCGTTTTCACAGCGCCGCGAAGCTTGTGCTTCTCAATCAAGTGGAAACGTTGGAACTTCTCCAGCGAGGAGATTGCGATGTTGTCTTCAACACTGCGAACCGAGAAGATACTTTGTGTCTTGCGGCTCTCCGGCAGATATGCGATACCATGACCAATCGCCTGCTTCGGGGATTTGAACGTCATTTCCTTGTCGTTCAAGTAAATCTCCCCTGAATCACGCGGATCAGCACCGATAATGGCTCTGGCGATTTCCGTTCTGCCTGCTCCGACCAGACCAGACATACCCACCACTTCACCTGCGTGCAGGGTGAATGATACCGGTTCGTCAAAGCCGGGAACCTTAAGGTCCTTAATCCTCAAGACAGCCTTTCCGGGATTACGCACAGGATGTTCATAAAGCTTCTCGACCTTACGACCAACCATCTTGGCTACAACGGCGTTCTGATCGGCCTGTTCCATGTTCGTGGTCATGACCGTCTGCCCATCGCGCAGAACTGTAATGCGGTCTGCAAGACGCCAGACCTCCTCCATACGATGGGAGATGTAGATCAGACCGGTGCCACGTTTGCGCAAGCCTTCGACCAAGGTGAACAACTGCTCCGATTCGCGCTTCGAAAGAGACGCAGTCGGTTCGTCCAGAATCAGCACCCTCGCCTTTTGGGCCAAGGCCTTGGCGATTTCGACCATCTGCTGCTCACCGGTCCCCAGATCGCCAAGTTTGGCGCGGGGATCGATGTCAGCATCGATGACCTTGAGCTTTTGCACCGCATCGTCGTTAATCTTCTTCTTATCGATCAAACCGGTATGCGTTTTAGGCTCGTTGCCCAAGGCCATGTTCTGGGCAACCGTCATCGTCGGAACCACATTGAGCTCCTGATGAATGATGGCGATGCCCAGATCAGCGGCGGCTTTCGGGGTGTCGATTTCGACAGGCTTGCCGTCGATGAATATACTTCCGGAATCCATCTTCAGATTACCCGAAAGAATATTCATCAACGTGGATTTACCTGCCCCATTTTCGCCCATCAGCGCCAGGACTTCATGGTCATAAAGGTTTAGGCTAACATGGTCGAGAACTGTCACACCCGAAAAGCTCTTAACGATATCCTTGAGCTCCAGCAGTGGTGAACGTTTCGAATCCATAATCACCATCCCTTGTACTCGCTGACATTATCGCGGGTGACCATCTTACTGGGGATGAGGATGGTCGTCTTCTTGGGCTTCTTGCCCTTGGCGACATCCTGACCGAACTTGACCGCCTGGCGAACCATTTCAGCAGGATTCTGCGTCGCAGTGCCGACGAAGGAAGAACCGGAACGATGGAGCTCGTCCACAGCTTGCGGGCTGCCATCCACGCCGGTGACGATGATCTGCTTCTGGCGACCTGCCTGCTCAACCGCGAGCGAAGCGCCGAGAGCGGAAGGATCATTCATACCGAAGATGCCTTGCACATCCTTATTTGCGGTCAACATATCAGTGGTCACCGAAAGACCGGTTGCTCGATCGTTCTTGGAAGCCTGCTGGCCCACGACCTTGACGCCCGGATACTTTTTCAGCGCCGCCTTGCAGCCCTTGATACGATCGGTAATCGTCTGAATCGGAGTGCCGTCGACGATAAGGATGTTGCCTTTCCCGCCGAGTTTCTGGGAGAGATAAGTGCAGGAAAGATTACCGGCCTGTACTCCGTTTGTGGTGATGATCGCATCCGCACCCTTGGCAGGCGTATCGACCGCGACCACGATGATGCCCGCGTCACGGGCACGCTGGATTGCCGGCTTAAGACCGGACTCATCAACGGCGGAGACGATAATCAGATCGACCTTCTGCTCAATGAACGCGGAAATCTGATTGTCCTGGTTGGCCAGATCGAGCTGGGCATCCTGAACGTTGAGCTTAGCTCCGATCTTCTTCGCCTGAATCTTGGCTTCCTTCTGCATGGACGAGAAGAACGGGTTCGACATATCCTGCACCATGAGGCCGATGCTCTTGATCTCCTTTGGCGTGGAATTTGCCGTCTTGTCTTCATCTCCGTTGTCGCAACCAGCCAACAACATCGTGGCGGCCAGAAGCGCAGCACATGCTACGGTGAGCTTATTCTTGATCTTCATTGATATTCCTTTTCTCGATGCGCGACTGTTTCGCTACTTTGCTCCATCAGCTTGTTGATGTACACAGCCGCACGATTCCCGAATCTTGAGCGTTGCCTCAAATGATTCGTGGATTGAATGCTTATGTGCCGGTTCCCCGGTCTTGTCTTCCGCCTCCTTTCTTGATTCGATGAGATCCAATAGAAGTTCTGCAGATCTGGCACCAATGCCGTGGCTGTCTTCGGCGACGAGCGTGATTTTGGGAGAGAGCAGATCCGACCAAGCAAAATCATCAAACGCTACCAATGGCATATCTTCAGGTACTCGAAGATTCCTATGGTTCAGGGCCTTAAGCACGCCAAGAAGAATAGGGTTGTTGGCCGCTATGGTGACATCGGGATGATAAGAACTGTTGGCCAAGAAATCCTCATAGACCCTGCATGCATCACGCTGATCATTGGGACATTCCAAAACGTTTATTTCTGCTCCGCAAGCTTTGGCAGCCTCGCGCAATCCGCTTTCGCGGACAAAACGGCTGTTCCAAACGCCGGGATAGATGGCCAATAACCAACGCTTGTAATGATGGAAAGAGAGATGCTCCCCCAACATGGCCGAAGCGGCCGCATTGTCAGTCGCGACATACGAAAAATCACTTTTCCCGTCTCCGGGCACCGAGTCCACAAAGACGACAGGGACTTTCCAATCCAAAAGTTGCTGTCTGCTTGCATCACTGAGGCCCAGAGTCGAGATGATGCCACCTGGACGATTCTCAAGAACCTGCTGCAACAACATCGTCTCATTGGCTTCACTATATTTGCCGTTGACGGCCATATCAGCAATCAGCAAGCTCTCATCTTTATCCTGGAACACGCTTTCGATGCCGCTTATCAAATCAAGATAGTAAGGATTGGAAGTCTCAGCGGTTAACAGGGTTACTGAATGGTGCACACCCTTGCGCAGATCACGCGCATTGGCATTAGGGATATAGCCATGACGTTCGGCGGATTCCAGCACAATGGCACGCGTCTTTTTCGACACGCCGCTCAATCCGTTGATTGCACGCGAAACCGTGTAGATCGACAGATTCAGTTCATCGGCAATGTCGGTGAGCGTCACTCCGTAATGCTTCTTCATTGAAATCCTAAACGTTTATGTTTGTTGTTATAATTAAATATACTACGTTCTGTGTCTATCGTCAAATCGATAGTTTTTCTCTACCGAGACCACCATAGAAAAGAGCCATTTTAAACAGAACACGCCTAGAGAAGTCTCGTCCACTTTACCAAGACTCAGCCGAAACGGCCGGAGATGTAGCGCTCGGCCTCCTCGTTCTGCGGGTTGTTGAACATCGTGGTGGTGTCGGCGAAGTACTCGAGGTGACCGGGCTTGCCGACAGCCTTCAAGTTGAAGAACGCCGTGTAATCGGCCACGCGGGCAGCCTGCTGCATGTTGTGGGTGACGATGACGATGGTGTAGTCGCGCTTGAGCTCGTTGATCAGATCTTCGACGGCGAGCGTGGAGATCGGGTCGAGGGCGGAGCATGGCTCGTCCATCAGGAGCACTTGCGGATGGACGGCGACGGCGCGTGCGATGCACAGGCGCTGCTGCTGCCCGCCGGAAAGCCCGATGCCCGGCTTGTCAAGCCTGTCCTTGACCTCGTTCCAGAGGTTCGCCCCGCGCAGGGCCCATTCCACCAGATCGTCGGCGTCGGACTTGGAAATGTGCCGGTTGTTGAGGCGGATGCCGGCCAGGACGTTCTCACGGATGGACATGGTCGGGAACGGGTTCGCCTTCTGGAAGACCATACCGACATCGCGGCGCACGGCCACCGGGTCGACGCCCTTGGCGTAGAGGTCGTTGCCGTCGAGCAGCACCTTGCCTTCGACGCGCGCGCCCGGCGTGATCTCGTGCATGCGGTCGAGCGTGCGCAGGACGGTGGATTTGCCGCAGCCGGACGGACCGATGAAGGCGGTGACCTTATTGGCCTGAATGTTGATGTTGACGTCCTGGACGGCCAAGAAATCGCCGTAGTAGACATTCAAATGTTCGACATCGATGCGTTGCCCCATGATGACTCGCTTTCTAAAGATTAACGACGCTTAAAGTAATTGTTGTTGGTGATTTTCATCATTTTGTCTCCACACTGAAGAGGTGCTGGACCAAGCGGCCGACGAGGTTCAGGACCAGGACGATGGCAATCAGCACCAGTGCCGCGGCCCATGAACGCTCGGACGGGATGGAGGCGACGCAGCCGGGGCCGGCGGTCGGCGGGCAGGTCACGGACATCTTGCTGTATTCCTGATAGACGAAGACCGGCAGCGTCGTCATCTGGCCGCTGAACAGGTTCCAGTTGGTGGTGACGATGAAACCGGCGGTCATCAGAAGCGGCGCGGTCTCGCCGATCACGCGGGCGATGGCGAGGATGACACCGGAAACGATGCCGGGCAGAGCCGTTCGCAGCACGACTTTGACGATGGTCCGGGATTTGGTGACGCCGAGCGCATACGAGGCCTCGCGCAGGTCGTCAGGAACGATACGCAGCATCTCGACGCTGGAGTTGACCACAGTGGGAATCATCAGGATCGAAAGCGCGACCGAGCCCTCAAAACCGTTGGAGACGCCTGGCCCCATCAGAATCGCGAACAGCGAGAAGGCGAACAGACCGGCGACAATCGAGGGAATGCCGCTCATCACGTTGACCAGCAGCGAGATGGCCTTGGCGAATTTGCTGCCGCGCGCGTATTCCGTCAGATAGATCGCGCACATCAGGCCGACCGGGACGGAAATCAACATCGCGCCAAGCGTGACCTCGAGCGTGCCGATGATGGCGTGTTCGATACCGCCGTGGCCCCCGGTTGGTGTCGGCATGCCACCGATGACACCGGACATGTTGTAGGCGAGGAAGTTGAGATTGAGCCGCTTGACGCCACGCGCGATGGTGGTCCAGAGCAATGAGATCAGCGGAATCATCGCGATGACGAACGCTAGGCCGATGATGCCGGCCATGATCCGGCTCTTCCACTCGCGTTGTTTCAGCAACGCCTCTGAAGACTTGAATTTCGAGAAATCGGGAGTCGGGCGTTCCGAAACCGCCATTGCCGTTTCCTCCGACTTGCCCGTATTCGCAGCCTCATAAGAGTCGCCCGGCACATCCAAGGGAGCACGTTGCCCGACGGATTGACCGTTACAGTTATCACGACCGTCGCTTTTGTTTCCCATGCTCATCGCGCACCTCCCTTCCTTGTAATACGTCGAGCCAAGAGATTGACCACGAAGGTGATGACGAAGAGCACCAAGCCAGTGGCGATCAGCGCCGAGACACCGAGCGAATCAGCCTCGGGATATTGCGCGGCGATGTTGGCGGCGATAGTCTGGCTCTTCGAGGCCTGAAGCCAGTGCCACGAGTAGGTCATGCCCGGTGAAAGCACCATCATCACGGCCATCGTCTCCCCCAGCGCGCGCCCGAGCGCAAGCATCGAGGCCGAAACCATGCCGGACTTGGCGAACGGCAGGGCAGTGAGCTTGATCATCTCCCATTTTGTGGCACCTAGCGCGAGCGCCGCCTCCTGGTTCAAGCGCGGGGTGGCCGCGAAGATGTCACGGGTCATTGAGGTGATGATTGGCATAATCATGATGGCCAGGATCACCGCCGCGCTGGCGACGGTACGTGGCGGGTTGGCGGCGGGACCGGCGAACAGCGGAATCCAGCCCAGATGGACGCTCACCCAGTTCCAGAACGGGTACGTCGCCGGAACCAGCACCAGCGCACCCCACAGGCCGTAGATGACCGAAGGAATCGCGGCCAGCAGGTCGACGACGTAATTAAGTATGGTCTGGATGCGTTTGCGGGCGTAGAAGGTGATGAACAGGGCGACGCCGACGGCGACAAAAAAGGCGATTGCCAGCGCGAGCGCCGCAATCACCACAGTACCGAAAACCAGAGGCCCGACATATTGCCAGAACCCGTGCGCCTTGCCTCCGCTCAGGGAGGCGAAAACGGCTGAGGTCTGCGCGTGCGGGCCGGCGAAAATCGGCCAGGCGCGCAAAAGCAGGAAGAGCACCACCGCGCCCAACGCCACCAATATCAGCGCCCCGCAACACAAGGCGACCGCATGGAAGATCTTGTCCTGGCCGTGCCGACTCGTCTTGGCGCCGGCGAAGGCCACGGGCGCCACTCCCCTTGCGCCGCCATCTTTAGATGTCATCGTCATACTGTTCCTTAAGTGTGAATGTGAAGCCATGCCACACCGAACTGGCGATGGCTCCGGTTGTCTCGATATCCTCAGGAAAAATGTTGTACGGGTTGATGTTGCTTGCGTTATTTCGTTTGTATTGCATTCACGGATTTCAGGGCCCTTTGCGTCAACGCTCCGCCAAGCGCCGCCGAACCAGTGTTGTCCGCCGCGACTTTCTGGCCGTTGTCGCTCAGGACATAGCTCAGCCAGTCACGCACAAACGCGCCGGTTTTCGCATCTTTGTAGGCCGGGCACGCCACGGCGTACGACGACGAGACGACCGGGTAATCGCCCGCGGTGGCGGTGGCGTAATCGACGTTCACCACCACACGCTTGCTGCCCTTGGGCATTTGGTGCAACGGCGAGGCATTGACCGTCCTCGCGGCCGCGTCCGAAGCGGGCGCGATGTAATCGGAGCCGACCTTGACCGAGACAGTCCCGAAATTGCCGGCCTTGGCGAGATCCGCGTAACCGATGGTGCCGTCGGCCTGGCCGATGCTGCTGACCACACCGTCGGTGCCTTTGGCGGCCTGCCCGACCTCGTTGGGCCAGTTCTCTTGCGCTTCATAACCCCAGTCATTCGGCGCGGCGGCCTTCAAGTACGAAGTGAAATTGTTGGTGGTGCCCGATTTGTCTGAACGGTGGATCACGGTGATCGGCGTGGCCGGCAGCGTCACCTTGGGGTTTTCGGCCTTGATGGCTTCGTCGTTCCAGCGCGTGATCTTCCCGTCGAAGATGCGCGCGATCACGCCGGCGTCCATGTTCAGGTGCTTGCCTTGCCCGGATACGCCTTTGAGATTGAACATCACGGCGATCGGCGAGACGTAGACCGGCACGTCGAAGGCGGTGCCGGACGCGCAGATGCCTTTGGATTGCTCGACCTGCTGGTCGTTCAACGGGGCGTCGGTCCCCGCCCAGGCGATGGCCCCGGTCAAAAACGTGCTGACACCGGCCCCGGAACCGGAAGGGTTATACGCGATTTTCGCGTTGCGGTTGTGGTTCTGGTACGTCGCGATCCAGGCTTCCACCGCGCCCTGCTGCGACGAGGCCCCGGCGCCGTGAAATTCTCCGGAGATGCCGGAATTCCGGGCTTTGGATGCGTTCGAGGAATCGGCCGGGCTGGTATTGTCACCGCAGGCCGAAAGCGCGGCCATCATCGCGAACGAGGAAACAACGGCGATGAGGCGCTTCAGCGCTGTGCTGTGCATGATGTTGCTCACCATTTCATTATGACAGAAGGCCTGCCGCCGGCGGATAGACATTCCCCGCGCCGCACGCCGCGTTTGCGGGTTGCCCCGCCGACCAAACCGCAATCCGGACGCCGACCTTGCGGCGGTTGCGTCTCCGACCGTTTTGCGTCGGCAGGTAATTGACAGGTTGATAAACAGCGTTACCAGATTATTTTTGACGTATTACATTTCGGCCAAGCGTTCGCCGCGCCGCCGACCAAACCATCGTTACACTGCCGACCAAATCGCGCGGGAACCGTTCGCGCGCAAGAGTTCCGGGCCTCTCTTTTTTCTCATTGGGCGAACAACGGAAGCCACGGAAATCGAAATTCACGCATCACGCAAGCCCTTGAACATATCGATCGTTCCAGTTCGCAACCCAACTGGAACGATTACGACACTCAGACGGAACCAACACACCGAAAGTTCCAGTCCACGACCGAAATGGAACTTTCACGACACTCACCGAAGCCTAGCGCACCAAAAGCTCCAGTTTGCGACCCAACTGGAACAATCACGACGCTCAGAGACGGGTGACGATGTCAAGCGCGAGGCGGGCGGCGGTGTCGGCGTATTCGGAGATGTCGAATTCCTTGAACTGCTCGTATTCGGTGTCGGCCTCGTCGGAAAGCGCGCGGATGACAAGCGCCGGAACATCGTTGCGCGCGGCGACGTGGGCCACGGCCGCGCCTTCCATCTCCACCGCGTCGGCATGCGTCTTCTCGGCCACGACGGCGGCTTGCTCAGGGGTGCCGATGAAATTGTTGCCGGAGGCGATGACGCCGGTCATGTGTTGGATGCCCATGTCGTCGAGCGCGGCTGAAGCCACGTCGAGCAGGTGCTGGTCACTGTGGAATTCCTCGGTTTGGGGCTTCCATTGGGCGATCATGCGCATGTCAGAATCGAGGTAGCGCAACGTGCCGCCGAGCACGACGTCGTTGATGTGCATGGACTTGTTGAGCGAGCCGGCGATGCCGGAGAAGATGACGGCGTCGGGATGGTAATTGTCGACCAGGCATTGCGTGGTGGCGGCCGCGTTGACCAGGCCCATGCCGCCGACCGTCGCGGCGACGGCGATTTGCTCGCCGGACTTGGAGGCGAGCGCCCCCTCGTTGATGTCAAGACTCGCGGTCTTGTTGTGCTTGACGTCACCCAGCGACTTGGCGATGAGCGCTACTTCCTCTTCCATGGCCCCGATGATGGCGACGGTCTTCATGTTTCCTCGTTTCTGTAGGTTCGTTGTTCTTATTTCGCTTATTTTTTGATACGGATTTGTTGCTTCTATTACTTTACGACAGCGCTATATGGAGAATATCAGACACATCCTCGCAAGCGACATCCAGATAGAGTTTGGCAATATTGTCTAGCCACAATATTCAACTGCACTATCCAACCCCACTCACACACCACGGCGGACGTCCACGGCGTTGGCAAGCTCTCGCAGCAGCCGTTCCGTTTCCGGCCACGCTATGCACTTGTCGGTGATCGACTTGCCATACTCAAGCTGCGAAAGCGGGGCCGCAGGTTGGTTTCCGCCGGCGATGAAGCTTTCCATCATCAGGCCGGTGATGTCCGGTTCACCGGTGGCGATGCGGCCGGCCAGCTCGCGCGCGACCTCGGCCTGGCGGATCTCGTCCTTGCCGGAATTGCCGTGTGAACAGTCGATGATGAGGCCGTGGCAGGCGGCGGAATCCTCAGGCATCTCGCCACGGATGGATCGCATCGCGTTCTGAACCGAGGCGGTGTCGTAATTGGGTCCGTGCGAGGAGCCGCGCAACACGACGTGGCAGTCCGGATTACCGAGCGTCTCGACGGCGCTGGCCCGGCCGAGGTGGTCGATGCCGAAGAACGTGTGCTGCTGGGCAGCCGTATAGCA
This sequence comes from Bifidobacterium sp. ESL0775, assembly GCF_029395475.1. Taxonomy (NCBI): domain Bacteria; kingdom Bacillati; phylum Actinomycetota; class Actinomycetes; order Bifidobacteriales; family Bifidobacteriaceae; genus Bifidobacterium; species Bifidobacterium sp. ESL0775. The sequence continues at coordinate 1,866,104 of NZ_CP113917.1, forward strand.
TCCGTCGATAGCGGCACGAACCGATCCGTCGGTCGCGTTCTTGAAACCGATCGGCATCGAAAGCCCGCTGGCCAGCTGGCGATGGATTTGCGATTCTGTATTACGTGCGCCGATGACACCCCAGCTCACCGCGTCGGAGATGTATTGCGGGCTGGTCGGCTCCAGGAACTCCGTGGCGGCCGCGACGCCGTGGTCGAGCACGCCGAGCAGGGTCTTGCGGGCGAGCAGCAGACCCTTCTTGATGTTGTGGCTGCCGTCGATGTCGGGGTCGTTGATCAGGCCCTTCCATCCCACGGTGGTGCGCGGCTTCTCGAAATAGACGCGCATGACAATCAAAAGGCGGTCGCCCAGTTCGTCCTTCATCTTCGCCAGACGGCCCGCGTAATCGAGCGCGGCTTGCGGATCATGGACGGAACAGGGACCTGCGATGACCAGCAGCCGGTCATCCCTGCCATACAGGCAATCGCGGATCTCGTTACGGGAGTTGACGACCAGATCCGTCGCCTCGGGGCTCAACGGCATGTTCGAGAGCACATCGGCCGGTGTGGGCAGCGGCTCAAGCTCGAAGACCCGGCGGTTGACGATGCGGTTGACGCCGACCTCGTCCTCCCAGCGCGTCACACCTGCGGCCTTGAGCGGGTTCTCCCCGTTCTTCAGCGCCTTTTCGAAAGCGGCGCGGTTCTTGGCGTCGTCGACACCCTGATCGTCTTCAAGATCGCCGTTCGGCTTGTTTTGCGCGTTCGCCATCGCCAAATCCTTCTTCATCGTCGTCGCCCGACATTCCTACCATTGCCAACTTACCGATCATAGCGCCAACAAGCCATATTCGAGCGCATGCATGGCAAGCATGAAAATGCGACCAAAAGCACGAAAACAGACGATAAAACGTGCTTTTGGTCGCGTTAACGGTTGCGCTCACTCCCCGTCGAGCTTGCGGCGGGAGGCGACGGCGTCGGCCAGCGTGTGCAGCAGCTCGTTCGTGCGGTCCCACGGGATGCAGGCGTCGGTGACCGAGCGCCCGTAGACCAGCTGGTCGAGCGGCGCGGGCGACTGGTGGCCGCCGCGGATGTTGCTTTCCATCATCACCCCGAAAATGCCAGGCTCGCCCTTGGCCAGCCGGGCGGCGATCCGTTCGATGACCTCGGCCTCGCGCACCTCGTCCTTGCCGCAGTTGCCATGCGCGGCGTCGATGACCAACCCGTGCTCGCTAGGGCCGGTGACCTTGGATTGCTTGAGCGTCTCCAACGCCTCGGCCACAGATTGCGCGTCGTAGTTGGGCCCGGAAGTCGAGCCGCGCAGGACGATGTGGCAGTCCGGATTACCCTTGGTCTCCGCGGAGATCACGCGCCCGTCGAGGTTGATCGAAAGGAAATGGTGCTCGTTGGCCACGGCGTAGCAGGAGTCGGCGGCGGCCTTCACGGAACCGTCGGTCGAGTTCTTGAACCCGATGGGCATGGACATGCCGCTGGCCAGCTCGCGGTGCACCTGGCTCTCGGTATTACGCGCGCCGATCGCGCCCCAGCTGACCATGTCGCAGATGTATTGCGGGCTGATCGGGTCGAGCCATTCGGTGGCGGTGGGCAGGCCGAGCTCGAGCACGTCGGAAAGCACCTTGCGCGCCAGGAACATGCCCTTGCGGATGTTGAATTCGCCGTCGAGGTCCGGGTCGTTAATCAGGCCCTTCCACCCCACGGTGGTACGCGGCTTCTCGAAATAGACGCGCATGACGATCATCAGCCGGTCCTTGAGCTCCTCGTTGACCTTGGCGAGCCGCCCGGCGTAATCCTTCGCCGCCTTGGGGTCGTGGATCGAGCAGGGCCCGACGATGACGAGCAACCGGTCGTCGCGCCCGTGCAGGATGTCGCGGATCTCCTGCCGCGATTTCAGGACCAGGTCGCTCATGGGTTTGGTCAACGGCCGTTCCTTCAGGAACTCGCGCGGCGCGGGAATCGGGTCGAGCTGGCGGATGTTGACGTCCACGGTCTCGGGGTAGACGGCCTTCTCGCTGAACCGCCGGGCGTCCTCCGAACTTCCAGGCCCTCGCATAATCGCCATATTCCCTCCTCTGCGCTCATGAATATTTGACTATAAACGTCAGTAGATTTCCAGTATAAACATTTTATTGTCGTGACATTGGCTTGGACCACTATATACGCAAACATGCAATACTGTGTGTCCTCGTTGTAGGACGAGGACACGTCGCTCTCGCACAAAATCTTACGCGAGAGCCCTCCGGGCCCTGCAATTATTGAGTTCGCTTACACGAACACTCAAGCCTGCGTGGCTCCGCCATGGGGCGAAGCCACGGGCACTTGCAAGAAAAGCCCACAGGGCTTTTCTTTTATGCAAGTGCCCCCATTGGATCCCAAGCCGGGAGCATCGTGGCGGGCTCGGTCAGGGCGGCCTGGTATTCGGCGGGAAGCATCGACTTGGGGACGGCGACCTCATAGACGTACTCGCTGAACCAGTCGTCGCTCATCGTGAAGTAGCCCTTGTCGGCCACCTTCGAGCCCCACGAGTTCTCGACGCGCCAACGGTTGGTGGTCTTGCCGTCGTCGGCCACGTCCACGCCGACGAACGCCATCGCGTGGTTCATCGCGGAATCGCCGTAACGCACGCGGGCCTCCTTGTCCATGTCGAAATCGACGCCGTAGACCTTGCCGTATTCGTAGAGATCGGTGGCCCAAGCGCCGTTGTCACGGTCCATCATTGGGTGGCAGTCCGCACCGAACCAAGCCGGCATCCCGAGCTCAGACAAAATGCGCCGCACACAGTCTTTCATGAACTGGTTAGGGACGTTCAGATACTCGGTCGCGTCTCCCCCGACGACGTTGCCCAGGTGCTCGATGCCGATCTTCTTGCCCTTGGCGTGCTCGGCACGCGGGTCGTCCACGAGGCAGACGTAATCCTCAAGATCCGCGGACCCGACGTACTTCTTCCAGAACTCGACCGGCGTGGTCTCGCCGTCGCGATGGAAGTCGCCGTCCTTGTCGGTCCATTCCCAATCGAAGCTCTTCGGCGGCTCGCCCAAATGGATGGTGAGCATGCGATGGCCCGCCTCGACGGTCTCGTCCACCACGCGGTCGATCGCGGAAGGATCGGCGTACATGTGCGCCACAGCGGTGTGCAGCAGGCAACGCAGCTGCGTGTTCATCTCGCTGGTGTTGGTCGAGGAAGCGGTCTCCGGGAAGAAATCCTTCGGGACGGCGCCGTACTTCTTGTAGACGTTCATGGCCATCGTCCACTGGCCGCCATCACCCATCACGTCAGAGAGCAAATGCTGCATCAACTGGGAATCGGCGGGCTCGCCGGCACGCACCAGATTCGCCACGTCGCGCAGGAAATAGTTGATGCGCTCAAGCTTATCGTAATACATCGCGTAGTTCTGCGAGAACTCGAATTCATCCAAGTTGAGGCTCTTCTTGGCCACGAAGCGCGCCACATTAAGCGAGCTGAAGAGCCAGCAACGCCCGGAACGGTTCTGGTTGGTGACCTCGCCGTTGTCGACGGTCACCGAGAAGCGGCGCTGGAGCCTGCGGGCGCGGTCGTAGTTGTGCGCCACCGGGTTGATGCCGGAGGTGGTGACGGCGTTCATCGCCAGCGTGTTGACGGGCTTGGCCTCGAAGTCCTCACCCAATTGCTCCAAACGCTTGGCGCTCAACGGCTGCATGTCATTCATCAGATAACTCTCCTTATATTCAACACTATCCTTATCAATTCTAACCATCGCTTTCAACCCACGGGATACGCGCCATATACAAACGAACCATATACAAAAGTACGCCACAGCGTATGCTGCAGCGCACCAATGGTAAAAGCTACGGATGCCACATCCGGAGACGAAGGCTAACGACGCTCCTGGGCACCGTTCACGGGCTGGTCACCTGCGGTCTGTCCAGCGCCAGCGGCGCCTTCCTTGCTCACCAAGTGGGAAAGCGCGCCCTTGCCATCGCCCGACTGATTGCCGCCCTGTTGGGGCTGCGCCGGAGCCGGAACCGAAGCCTGAGGCTGAGCAGAGACCTGCGGTGCGGGAACGGCCTGCGCCGAGCTTTGAGCGGCACCAGCGCCAGCGACGCCACCCTTGCCCTCACCGTTCTTGTCCTGCTGGGCGGCATCGTCGAGGTCGTTGGCCACGGCGTTGACCACCGGGACGTTCACGCCATCCTGCTTGTTGTCGGCGAAACCGAACCCGGAGAACGCGTTGGTGAACATCGAACGCAGTTCGGTGACGCGCTGGGTGATGGTCGACTCGCGCTCCTGCAGGTCCTTGATACGCTTCTGCAGGCCATCGAGCTCGCCCTGCGCTGCCTTGCGGCGCTCCTCGACGCGAGCCTCGGCGTCCTGCTTGGCCTTGGCGATGATGGCCTCGGCCTGCTTGTCGGCCTCCTGGCGCTTCGAGACCGTGTAGTTGTCGGCCTCGTCGCGAATGTCCTTGGCCTTGGCGACCAGGCTGTCGGTCTCCTTCTTGGCGGCGGCACGGCTCTGCTCGAGCTGCTTCAGGAGGTCGTTGACCTTGCCGGTCGCCTCCTCCTGCTGCTTGGAGATGTCGGTGCGGATCTGCTCGACCTCGGCGTTGACCTGGCTCAGCGTCTTGGTGCGCTGCACCTCGGCCTCGTCGGTGATGCCCTGGGCCTTCGCCTTCGCGGCATCGGTGATCTCCGTGGCCTTGCGCTGGGCCTCGGTGGTCTGGCGGGTGACCTGCTCGCGCACGTTGGCGAGCTTCTTGTTGGCCTCGGCCAGAGCCGTCTCAATCTGGTCGTTGGCATCGCTCTTGAGCTTGGCGACCTCGTCGCTGGCGGCCTTGCGCTGCTCGGCGACCTGCTGGGTGGCCTGTGCCTTGAGCTCGGCGATCTCACGGTCCTGCTTGGCCTTCTCGCTGGCCAGTCGCTTGTCGTGCTCCTCGCGGGTGTTGGTCAGCTCGATCTCGATGGTGTCACGCTGCTCAGTGACCTTCTTGGCGGTCTCCTCACGCAGTCGGGTGGCGTCCTGCTTGGCGGAAGTGGTGATTGACTCGGACTCGGTCTGCGCCTTGGCCAGGATGGTGGCCGCCTTGGAATTGGCCTCGTCGGTGATGTGCTGGGCGTCGAGCTTGGCGTTGTTGATCAGCGTCTCGGCCTGGTGCTGCGCGGCGGCGCGGGTGCTCGAGGCGTCCTGCTTGGCGCGGTTGACCAGCTCGGTGCTGGTCTGCTCGGCGCTGGCGAGCATCTGCTGGGCGTTGGCGCCAAGAGAGGCGAACGAACTGCCCTTCGAGGCTTTCGAGGCCTTGTTCTTCTCCTCGGCGAGCTGCGCACGCAACTGGAGGATGGTCTGATCGCTCGAGGCGACCTGTGCGCGCAGGCCATCCAAGGTCTGCTGCAACTCGGACAACTTCTGGTCCACCTGCTCCTTGTTGTATCCACGCAACTCTGTCAGGAAGCGATCCGCCATGGTGATTCCTTTCGATTTGCGGCCTCAGCCGCGGTTCTTGAAAGCCTATATATACCGATATTTAATAATAGTGTATGGAATGAAGGCGACTGGCCGCGTCCGCCCAATCCTCACAGACACCACGCGAAAAGACACGCCGCGAACAGAGTGCAAAAACGTTGGTCAAACAGAAACAGCCTTCACAAAAACAAAGGCTCATACGGTAACAAAATCCACAAGGCAACGAAGACCAAGCAAAAAGCAAAATCTCAGGCGATGAGGATGCTCGACGATGACGGCTCGAGGAAATACCGCGCCGTCTGGCGCACCACCACACGGCACGCCTCGACCTGCTGGGTCAGCGGAAGACCGTGCTGGAGATGCGGCGCCTCGTTGATGACCGGGAGGCTGACGAATCCCGAAAGCACCTTGTGCTGGGCGGCGGTCCATTTCATCAGGTTGTAGAACAACGAATTGCAGACGAACGTGCCCGCGTCCGAGCTCAGGGCCGAAGGAATCTCCTCGGAAGCGAAATCGTTCAGGATGGAACGCAGCGGCAGCCTGGTCCAGAAGGCGGCGGGGCCGTTCGAGGTGATGGGCTCGCGCAGGGGCTTGTCAGGGGCGTCGGCCTGCATGCCCATGGTCTCGTCCTTGACCTCCGGACTGACGGTGTCGATGATGTTGTTGGCGCAACGTTCCAGCAGGATGCCGCGCGCCGCGGTTTTCAAGCCCGTGGCGATGACGATGTCGGGGTGCGTGGCCTCCAGCGTCTCTTTGAGCCGGGGCCAAGCCTCCTTGACGCTCACCGGCAGGTCGACGGCGTTGATCGAGATGTCGACGTCGCGCAACGGGTCGTCGACATCGCCGCCGGCGCGCTCGCCCAGCCCGTCAGCAGCGAGCGCCTGCGGCACCACGTGCGAGGGATTGCGTTCCACCCCTTCGTAAGGGTCGAAACCTGAGATGACGACGTTCAAGTGTTCCATGGCATCCAGTCTAGCGCAGCGGTGCGTAAATCATGCGCTGAGTTTGCGTATGACAAAAACGCCAAATGTAGCACGTTGGGAATTGACCAATACCGGCTATCGATAAACGTAATACATAACGCTATAGCGTTCCCTTGCTCCAACAATATTGAAGTGAACCCATGCCCGATACAATCGAAGTGAATGATTCCACGCGCAAGAGGATGATCACTCGCGCACGATCAAGGCGAGCAGGCGGCCTTCGTGCTCTTTGTGCGCGAGGCTCGCGCGGCGATGGGAGTACCAGAGCGGGTTTTCCAGCGTGCACAGGCTATGGCGTACCCCGCCGATACGCTCGGCCAGGTCGGGGCTGCCTTCGCCGTCGGAGGCGCACAACGCGGCCAGCTCCGCGTCTTGGTCGAGATATTGCGTGGCCGCGCCGACCCGTGGCGTCGAATCGATGACGTTGTCGCGCGGGATACCGGCCTCGGCTAATTCCTGCAGCGCGGCCTTGGCGATGTCGATGCCCGGACCGCCGAAGCGGGTCAGCGTGAAGGTTCCCGGGAATTGCGCGTCGAACTCATCGGCGATCTCGTCGCCGACCTCGTAGCAATCGCCGCAGATGCAGGGACCGAGCGTGGCCACGATTCGTTCCGTCTTCGCCCCTTTGGCGACCATCATCTCGGCCGCCGAGCCGATGACCCCGCGCTGCAAGCCCTTGCGTCCGCAATGCGCGGCGGCGATCACTCCGGTTTCCGGGTCTGCCAGAAGCACCGGCAGGCAGTCGGCCGCGAACATGCCCAGCGCGATGCCTTTTTGTATGGTCACCTCTGCGTCGGCCTCGAGCCGTGGGTAAGACGCCGGGCCATCGCCATTACCGGAATCCATAATCGTGCCGGAAAAATCGCAGCCATAAGTTGCATTACATTCAAAGAAATCGTCAACGTCGACGGCACGACCGGAATGGACCTGCGCCACCAACGAAAGCGGCGCGCCAACGGACTTGGCCAGCGCCACGCGGTTCGCCTTCACCGTCGCCGGGTTGTCGCCGCTTTTGCCGCCAAGGTTGAGGTCTCCCCAATCACCGGCGCTCAAGCCCCCAAGACGGGTGGTGTAGATGGCCTTGATGCCCGGCGCCAGGTCGATGGGAATGGTGACGGGAATGGGGTTGCCTTCCGCATCGGTCGGCGAGACGGCGCTGCTGTCAAGGATCGTTTCGTCGTATTGTCCGCTTCCAGCGGTTTCGTTCGTGGAATTGCTCATGCGTCCAACTCTAGCGGGCCGCACTCACCTCGTCATTCAGCCTTGAGCGTGCGTTGTTTCGCGTGGGAGCGGATCATCGAGTTTTCGGGCACCGCGAACGGCAGCGGCATCGAGAAGACGTGGGCGGGGTTGTTGATCTCCTCGACCGGCTGGCCGTCGGCGTCTTCGATACCGCCTACGGCCACCGTATAGTCGACCGGTTCGCGGCCGGGGACAAGGAATTCGATCAGCTGGCCGGATTCGATCTTGTTGCGGCTCATCAGAGTAAGACGTTGTGTCGCCTCGTCGTAGCCGATGACCTCGCCGACCACGAGCCAGTCACGGAAATACCCGCCGCGGTCCGTGTTTTGACCGACCTTGTGCTCGGGATAATAGAACCCGGTGGAATAGTCGCGATGCGAGACTTTGTAGGGTTCATCCTTAAGCCATTGCGGCAGTTCGACGTGCTTGGGTTCGGCATACCCCTGCGCTTTTGTGGCCTCCGAACCCACCAACGCGGGCACGTAAGCGGAAATCGTCGTCTTCGCGGCGGCCTCGGCACCGGCGCTCTGCACACCATGGAAGCCGATGGAACCGCTGGATTCCAGCTGACCGACGGCTTTGGTGACGCGCACGACGTCGGAGCGACGCACCATATCGTGGAACGGCTTGAGCTGGTTGCCATCCGCGTCTTCAAAACCACGCTGCACCATATATTCATTGACCGCACACTTGTAGGCGTTAGCCATCGACGCAACGTAATACGCACTTTTGGCGCGGCCCTCGATCTTGAGACTGGTGGCGCCAGCGTCGATCATGTCGTCCAGGTGATCAAGCATGCACATGTCCTGCGAATTGAACAAGAAGGTGCCTTCGTCGTTCTCCTCGACCGGGAAGAACTGGCCGGGGCGCTTCTCCTCGACGACATGGTACTTCCAGCGGCAGGGCTGCGAACATTCGCCGTGGTTGGCGTCGCGGCCGTTCATGTAGTTGGAAATCAGGCAGCGACCGGAGAACGCCATGCACATCGAGCCATGCACGAAACACTCGATGTCCATGTCCTCGGGGATGTTGGCACGGATGTCGCGGACGGCCTGCAGGTCGAGCTCGCGGGCGAGCACCACGCGGCGGGCACCCAGCTCGTAGAGAGCGTTGGCGGCCAGATAGTTGGTGACGCCGGCTTGCGTGGAAACGTGCAACTCGAGCTGCGGGGCGATGGAATGGGCGGCCATCATCACGCCGATGTCGGTGACGATCAGCGCGTCGATGCCGGTTTGGGCAAGGTGGGCGATATAGGTCTTGATGTCCTCGACCTCATTATTATGCGGCAAAACGTTGCAAGTGACGTAGACCCGCGCCCCGCGTTCGTGGGCATATTGTGCCCCCGCCTTAAGGTCGTCCATCGAAAGGTTCTTCGGCGCCGAACGCATGCCAAATTCCTTGCCGCCGCAGTAAACCGCGTCCGCGCCAAAGTCGATGGCCGTCTTCAAGCTACGCAGATTCCCCGCCGGAGCCAGCACCTCCGGCTTCCGCCGCCGCACCATCTTCGTCTGAACCAGCTTGCTTTCATCGTTTTCGGCCATCACATCACCTTTATTATCCTCGTACCCGCCAATTGCACCGTTCTAGTTTAAACCTCGTTCAGGCGTTGAGCTTGGCGAGTTCGTCGGCGGTGAGTTCGAGATCGCCGGCCTTGAGGCTGTCGAGGATCGTTTCGGGGCGATGGGCACCGGGGATGACGAAGACGTGACGCCCCAAGCTCAGCTCCCAGGCGAGCACGACCTGCTGGTGGCTCACCCCGTGGGCGCGGCCGACCTCGCGGAACGGGTCGTACTTGGCCTCGTCCTTGGCCTTGCGGAAGCCTCCGAGCGGGCTCCAGCAGACAAACGCAAGCCCCAGCTTCTCGCAATAATCCAACGTATCCTGGGTGGAACGGTAGGTCGGCGAGAACTGGTTCTGCACCGCGATGAGCTTGTCGCCAAGGATGCCGCGGGCGATGTCGATTTGCTCGACGGAGGCGTTGGAGATGCCGGCCTCCTTGGCCACACCCTCGTCCAGAAGATCCTTGATGGCCTCGATGGATTCGTTATAGGGAACGGATGGATCTGGGCGGTGGAAATAAAGCAGGTCGATAGTGTCGACACCGAGCGCGTGCGCCGACTGCTTGCAGGCTTCGATCAGGTGCTCGGGCTGGCCATTGACGCCCCAGGTCGGGGTCTTGCCGTCGTCGGCGAAGTTGCGGAAGTGGCCGACCTTGGTGGCGATGGTCACCTCATCCTTGGGCCCGTCCCAGCTTTCCATGGCGCGGCGCACCAGCTTTTCGCCGGTCTGCTCCTCGCCGCCGGAGCAGTAATAGGACCAGGCGGTGTCGATATGACGGCATCCGGCGTCGAGCGCCGCGTGGATGGTCTCGATGCCCTTGGCCTCGCCCAGGTTGTTCTCAATGGTCAATGGCATCTCGCCCAGACCGATGGCCGTGGTGTCGAACGGACCCAAATCACGATGTAATACCATTTTGCTCCTTCATTGACGTAACGCTTACGATGCCTCTAGCCTACGAAACCAAGCGGATTTTCTCGGCCGCGTTCGGGTGTCTAATAATAAGGTCGACAAAACCGAAAAAGTTGACCATCCAGCGTAAAATGCATGGCAGTTGGTTGACGAGAAGAAGAGAGGCAGCGATGGCGCCGACGATACCCGATTGCGATTTCATCCGTGGGCTTGGCTCGGGTTCCACGGCCGACGTCTACCTGTACCGCCAACGCGACCTCAACCGCGAAGTCGCGGTCAAGGTGGGCAAATCGCGGCAGGACCGCAGTTTCGACGAGGCGTTCAAAAAAGAGGCCAACATCATGGCCCAGCTCTCGACCCACCCTTATATCGTCTCCATCTACGGCTCCGGCCTTACGCCGGAGACCCGCCTGCCGTACCTCGTCCTTGAATACGCGCCGCACGGATCATACAAAGAGATCATGCGCAGCCGCAGGCTCGGGGTCTTTGAGATGCTCGACCTCGGGGTCAAGCTCGCCGGGGCCCTGCAGACCGCGCACCGCCACGGCATCATCCACCGCGACATCAAACCCGCCAACATCCTGATCACTTCCGCCAACCAGCCCGCGCTTTCGGATTTCGGCATCTCGACGAGCATCTACGAGTCGAAGTCGCGCACCGGATTCTCCGTGCCGTGGGCGCCGCCGGAGGTGTTGACCGGCAAGGGCGGCGGCAACGAGACCGCCGACATCTATTCCCTGGCCGCCACGCTTTATGGCCTGATGGCCGGCAAATCGCCGTTCGAATACGTCTTCCACCCACGCACGCAGAATGAGCTGGCCCAGCACATCGTCTCCGATCCGCTGCCCAAAAGCGCGCTGCCCAACGTGCCCAAAGAGGTCGAGCAGGTCCTGCTGAAGGCGATGAACAAGGACCCGGACGCCCGCTACCTTTCCGCGTTGCAGTTCGGCCGCGCCCTGCAGCAGGCGCAGGAGGACTGCGGCTTCAACATGACTCCGCTGGTGGCCGAGGACTGCCCGGAGTTCCCGTCGCATCACTCGCTGCCTGAATCGGGACGCCGGGGCCGTGGCAAGGCCACACCGAACGCGCCGAAACCGAAGCGTTCCAAAAAGCCATTGGTCATCGCATTGGCCACAATCGCCGTAGTGGCCATCATCGCCGCGGTGTTCGTCTTTGCCGTGATACCGCACATGGACAGCGGCAAATCCGCGCAACGCACCCATGTCAACACGATGCAGACGCCGCCCTCCCAAGGCTCGTCCAAAGCCAAGAAAAACAGCGGTCAGAAGGATGACGTCACCGCCGAGGACGCCGGGGCCGCCGTGCCGCAGGTCACGAACCTTTCTGGCACATCCGACGGGCAGAACGTGACGTTCACCTGGAGCAACCCCCAGCCCAAGGCCGGTGACACATACGCCTGGGCCGAAGTGCAGGACGGCAGCGCCGCCCCCGGCTCCCAGACGACGATAGCCCATGACACCAAGGTCACCCTCAATGTAACGGATCAGAAACCGCAGACGTGTATTCAGGTTAGTATTGTTAGAGCCGATGGGCACATGTCCGCCACACCGACGATGGCCTGTGCCGTAACAAAGCGGTAGAGCGCACATACAAGCCATTTTGAACTTGCGGACGAGGTCGTTTTAAGACCATCGGCATCGGCAATGAAGTAGAGAAAGAAGCAGTTGATGAAGGCATCACGCAAACCACGGGGCGAGCATTCCATCCGCCTTGCCTTGAGACGCCTGAACTCGCAGACGAACCGCCGCTGGCTCACCCCCGTCCTTGTCCTGCTTCTGCTGCTCGGCATCGTGGCCGGGGCCATCATCATCAACACCCTGACCCGCACGCACGTCCACCTCGACGACGGCACGGTGTGGGTCACCTCGCTTAAGGACCGCAAGGCCGCGCGGTTCAATGTGAAGCTCCAGCAGGCCAACGGCGCGGTCTCGCCGACCACACCGACCTTCGACGTCAGCCAGCACGACGACGATGTCATTCTCTCCGACGGCGCGAAGGCGCAGGGCATCGTCTCCTCGAGCCTCGGCATCCACGGCAAAAGCGAGATCAGGAACTCCACCACCACGCTCATCGGCGGCGGCACCGCGGCGTTCCTGAACCACAAGACCGGCAATGTGTGGGCCGGGGACTCCAGCAACCTCGACTCGATAGCGCCCAAGACGACGCCCGCGCAAATGCAGCTCGGGACGCACGGGCTGCTCGCCGTCGACCGCAACGGGGCCATTTACGGCTACCGCCCGGCGGACGGGGCCGTGCTCAAGATGGACAACAGCCACAGCGCGCCCAAGACCCTCAAATCCATCACCGGCGGCAAGCAGGTCAACGCCGACAGCTTCACCGTCATCGGTGACCGTCCGGTGATCGCCACCAAGCAGAGCATCATGTGGCAGGGCGGCAGCGCGCAGATCGATTCGCGCGGGCCGGTGACCCTGCAGGCCGCACCAACCGACGACGCCCAAGGCGACTGGGTGGCGGCGAGCGCGCGCAACGGCGTCTTCACCGTCGATTTCAAGCACGGCAACAAGGTGACGCCCTTTATGAACAAAGGCACCGCAGAGGCCGCACAACCGGTCTCCTCCAAGGGCTGCGTCTACGCGGCGTGGTCGCAGCAGGCCCACAACTACATCCGCCTGTGCTCGGCCGATGGCGCGACGCAACCCGATGGCGGCAAAGGCGGGGCCAAGGCCACCTGGCAGACCCTGCAATCCATCTCGCCGACCTCCCAGCTTGTCTTCCGCACCAACCACCGGCTCGTCGTCTTGAACGACGTGACCAACGGCAACGTGTGGAACCCCGACGAGTCCAACAAGGTCATCAAGATCCAATGGCGCCAGATCGAGACCAAGAAGACCACCAACCAGCAGCAGAACTCCGATTCGGCGAACAACCAGACGCAGTTCAAGCCCAACTGCTCCGCCAAATCCGGCGAAATCAAGGCCGAGGACGACAGCTTCGGCGCGCGCGTCGGGGGCCAACAGATCCTGGATGTATTACGTAACGACGAGCAGACCGATTGCTCGGTGCTGCACATCAGCAAAGTCGGCCCGGTGACGGGCGCCGGCATCACCGTCTCCCCCATCTACTCCGGGCGTTACCTGCAACTCGACGCCACAGGGGCCAGCGCTGGCAGGACCAGCTTCACCTATGAGATCAACGACGGCCGCGGGCAGATCAGCAGCGCCACCGTCGAGCTGACCATCGCCGGCGGCGCCGCCAACCTGCCTCCCGCCCAGACCGACACCCCGCCCGAATACGACGTCGAGCAGGGAGCCACCTTCACCGTCAACGCCCTGGGCAGCTTCTCCGACCCGGAAGGTGACCCGATGACGCTGGTCTCCGCCGTGGCGCAGAACAACAACCAAGTCGCCATCTCCACCCGCGCCGACGGCCAGCTCGTCTTCAACACCGGCTCGCTGACCGGTGGCCGCGTAGGCGTCGAGGTCACCGTCTCCGACGGGATGCACACCGGCAACGGGCTCATCTACTTCTCCGTGCGCCCGGCGAACACGCTTCCGGCGCTGATCGACGCGGTGACCAAGAACACCACGCCCGACACCTCCACCACGGTCGAGCTCAAGCAATACGTGCACGGCACCAGCGCCCAGCCGCCCGTGCTTTCCGCAGTCAACACCCCGACCGGCACCACCACCGCGACCAATTCGGCCGACCTCTCCTTCACCTTCAAGGCCAGCAATCCCGGAACGTATTACGTTCCCTACACCATCAGCCAAGGCAGCGTCGAGGCGCAGGGCCTGGCGCGCATGGAGGTGCAGCCGGTGACCGGCGAATCCGCGAAACCGGTGGCCGCCAACGACGTGGCGCTTCTGGGCGCGGACCGCACCGCCATCGTGGAGCCGCTGAACAACGACACCGATCCGATGGGCGGCGTGCTTTCAGTGACCTCGGTGGACGTCGACCCGAAGCTCGGAATCAAGACCGGGCTGGTGGCGCACAAGCGCGTCTACATGACCGCGCGCCAAATTCCCACCAAGCCGGTGAAGCTCACCTACACCGTGGCCAACTCGGCGGGCTCGACCCGCGGCACCATCGTGCTGCAGCCGCCGGCACTCACCACCGCCAACGCGGCGCCGAAGGCCGCGAACGTCAACGCCAACGTGCGCACCGGCGGCATCGTCAGCGTCGATGTGATCGACCACGTCTCCCACGCCGACGGCACCACCGTGAAGCTGCAGAACACGTTGCAGTTCAGCAAGAAGACCTTCAGGGGCCTCGTCTTCGTCTCCGGCGACGACGTGCGTTATCAGGCCTCCGAGACGCCCGGCGTCTATCCGGTGACCTACACGGTGCGCGACAACCTCGGCAACGCGGCCTCCGGCATCATCACCATCACCGTGCACGCCAAGGACGCCAACAACAAGCCCGCCCCCACCCCGCAGGACACGCAGGCGCAGGTGGCCGCCGGCCAGAAAGTCCGCATCCCGATCACCCTGACGGGCATCGACAACGACGGCGATGACGACACCCTGCTCGGCCTGGGCGACAAATCCCCGAAGATGGGGCGCATCGACGAGGTCGGCGCGAACTACATGGTCTATGAGGCCTACAACGATTCGTCAGGCACCGACACCTTCTCCTACGCCGTCGAGGACTGGACCGGCCAACGCGCCCAGGCGCAGATCCGCGTGGGCGTCTACAAGGGCGCCTCCGATTCCGGCGTGTACGCGCGCGACGACCAGGTGACGCTACGCCCGAACACCGCGGCCAACGTACCGGTGGCGCAGAACGACATCTCCGGCGACAACACCGACCTGACCGTCAACAAGAACCTGCAGATGCAGGGCATCAGCGGGGCGAGTGTCGCCGACAACATGGTCTCGTTCAAGACCCCTGGACAGGCCGGAACGTCATACATCGTCTACACCGTGCAAGACAAGGCTGGCCTTTCCGACACGGCGACGCTGACGGTGATCACCGATCCGAACGCGCCGATCGAGCCGCCCACGGCCTACGATTACCGCGTGCCCTCGGCCGCCACGCTCGACAAGAAATCCGTGGACGTCGACCTCTCGCAATGGATCGCGAACCCTTCCGGCACCGCCGACGAGCTCAAGGTCGACATCGACCCGACCGCCACCGAACACGCCCGCGTCAAGGGCGGGGCCAAGTCCACCACGGTGACCGTCGACCTCACCGACGAGGCGCGCAGCGTGCCCTACACGGTGACGAACACCACCTACCACATCACCTCCACGGCCTTCGTGCAGGTGCCGCAATACGGCGTCTTCCCGCCGATGCTGCGCCCGAAGGCCCCGCCAATCAGGGTCAACGCGAAACGCAGCGTCAACATCAACATCGCTGATTACGTGCGTGTGGGTCCCGGCAAGACCCCGTACGTCGATAAGGATTCGATCAGCGCCACCAAGAGCGATAATTCTGATTACTACGTCAACGACCAGACCCTGAAGTTCGCCGCCCCGAAGGATTACGCGGGCCCAGCCTCCATCACCTTCACCGTCTCCGACGGCAAGCGTGACGACAACAGCAAGGACAAGAACGGCTCCAAGCAGGCCAAGATCATCAACTCGTCCGTGTTGACGCTGCCCATCACCGTCATCGGCCGCAACGTGCCGCCACCGACCTTCTCCTCCTCGACCATCAGCGTCGCGGCCGGCGAGGACGCCAAGACCATCGACCTGACGGCCCTGACCCACGCTCCCAGCGGCTTGGACGAGGACGAGAAGGACTACACCTATTCCGGCGGCGAGGCCTCCGGGTCGATCGAATCGCACCTGACCAGCGGCGGCAAGCTCACCGTGAAGGCCCCGACCGACGCGGCCGTGGGGTCGATGTCGAGCATCCCCATCTCCATCAAATACTCCAACGGCACGGTCTCCGCAGGGCTGACGGCGCAAGTGGTGCAATCCACCCGCCCGCTCGCCCAGATCTCCGGAGTCAGCAAGCGCATGAACGCCGGCGACTCCACCACCGTCGACATCGTCTCCGGAGCGTTCAACCCGTTCCCGGGCACGCCGCTGAGCGTGGTGAGCTGCCAGGCCGACGACACCGCGAAGCTCAAGGTCGACTGCGGGTCCAAGGGCTCCATCGGCATCCACGCGGCCGCCGACATCGGCGCCTCGTCGAACACCGTGGTGGTCAACGTCCAGGACGCCACCAAGACCAAGGAGCGCGAGGTCAGCGCCACCATCACCATCTCGGTGATCGACAAGCCCGCTGCCCCACTGCTCTCCCCGGTCGCCGGCCAACCCGCCGACGGCGCGGTCAACCTGAGCTGGACGCCGGGCACGGCCAACGGCAGCCCCATCAGCGACTACGAGGTGGATTACGACGGCAACGCCAAGTCGTGCGGCGCGGTGACCACCTGCAACATCACAGGACTCACCAACGGCAAAAACTACAGCTTCAGCGTCAAGGCCAAGAACGAGGCCGGCTGGTCGAAGCCGTCCAACAGCGTCGAGGCCATGCCCGACAAGGTGCCCGACGCCCCCAGTGGCATCAAGGTTGAAGGCGGCTACAAATCCGTGACAGTCAGCTGGGACGCACCAAGCTACACTGGCACCAAACCAGACGACTATACAGTAACAATGAACGACAAGGTCAAACACACCAGTAGCCTGAGCTGGACATTCAAACTAGACAATGGCGAAATCAGCGATGGCACAGCCTTCAGCGCCACTGTTCGTGGGCATAACCGCGCAGGCGACGGTCCGGTAAGCTCCACAGTCTCAGCTGGCAACAATGTCGCCTGGGGAGATCCGGATTCTCCAACGGTTACCATGACTCCTCACAACGATCAAATAGATGTCAAAGTCGTTCTCAGCAATATGCGCAACGCAGGTTGCGGCAGCATCTCAGTATCCGGCGATCTCTCGCCGGAGCTTTCCTGCGATACCCTCAATGCCTCGGTAACGGTCAACAAATCACAATATAATAAAGAACAAAAAATAACCGTTACTGTTAACCCGCAACATTCTGCCAAAGCCGCTGAAGCCTCCGCAAGCGCGACGCCCACTTATACCATCAAGAAACCGACCATCAGCATCTCACTCAACCATGGAAATGGCGAATGCTCAGTGAACATGACAGGCAACGGGGAATACGACAGTTTCGTAGTCAACTCGGCAGATGTCAACGATAATCCCCATATATACGGAACCGCGAGTCCATGGGGCACTTGCGCTGGCGTAAGCGTAGCACAAAAGCTCAATGGGACCGCTGGGACCGCTGAAACGGTCCAATCCAATGATGTCTATAAGAAGAAAGCGGAAATCACCAACAACTTCACTATGACTTGGGATGGAACCAACCGTAATATCATCAATGTCACCGGTGGAAACAGCGACAACTACAACAACCATGTCACTTATAACCTCACCATCAGCGCCAATCATCTTGATGCCGTTTGTGCGGGCTGGCAACCGGGTAGGGAGATGGGTTGTAACGTCTCAACACTCACTCCCCATGACGAGAATTTATTAAATAGTGATTATACGTGGAAAATCACCGCTACCATAGCCGCTGCGGGATCAGACACCCAATACAATGCCACAGCTTCCGGCGACGGACTCACCGGTAGTCGTGTAGCCGCCGCTGGAATAGGAAGCGAATCGTTGGAGACCCAAAGTCTGACGGAACCATTCCCGACTTTGCAGAGATACGTCATGAGGCACAATATCGCTACCACCTCATTAGCGGAACAGGGAATCACGCGATGACAACAATCAGAGCAAAGACCAGCGTGGCTATGAAATCATATGAGCTTTTCTGCACTGACATGCACAGACTCAAATGCCTTAGCAACCGAAACAAACACATAAGCAATCATCAATCGGCTCATCACATCATAAAGGAGAACCTATGAGCACACACAAGAGCGACCCGTCCAACGATGAGACGAAGATCTCGGATGCCACGCACCTTTCCGACGCAACTCATCTTTCGAAGCTTTCAAATGGCAAGGACGCCAAACCCAACGACAACACCATGTTCCCTTCGCTGCCGAAGCGTTCCAAGTCCAAGGGCAGGCACACCGACCCGGGCGATGACAGCACTGTGCTCGGCTCCATCCATGGCATCGGTGAAGGCAACGACATCAGCGAGGCGACAGTACTGAGCTCCTCGACGCCGCAGACCGGTGTTGTCTCCCCCGCTCTGCCCACCCAGAACGCGGCCTATGCAGGTACGGCCAATCCCGGCAACGCCTATGCTTCCCCGGCGAACACCACTACGGCCACAGCGGCGCAGACGCCTGCCGCCCGACCCATGGGTGCACCGGCGAACACCTACCAGCCCACACCGTCGGCAGGTTACGCGGCACAACCGCAAACTCCGGCCGCCTCATCCGCCGCGGACGCCTCGCGACTTTCGGCCCCTTATGCCTCGGCGACACCAACCTCAAGCATCATCGAGCCGCCGGACGCCACCATCCTCGATTTCAAGCGCTCCTTCGACGCCCTGGTCGACAACATCGGCAAGGTCGTCGTCGGCAAGCCCGAACCCATCAAGCTGTGCGTGACGGCGCTGATGGTCGGCGGCCACGTCCTTCTGGAAGACAACCCCGGCACCGGCAAGACCCAGCTGGCGCGAGGCCTGGCCAATTCCATCGCCACCTCGTTCAAGCGCATCCAGTTCACCCCCGACCTGCTGCCAAGCGACGTGGTCGGTGTGACCTTCTACGACCAGAAATCCGGCGAATTCGAGTTCCGTGAGGGCCCGATTTTCGCCTCCATCGTCCTGGCCGACGAAATCAACCGCGCCTCGCCGAAGACCCAGTCCGCGCTGCTGGAAGTGATGGAAGAGCAGAAGACCACCGTCGACGGCAAGACCTACCCGATGCCGCAACCGTTCATCGTCATCGCCACGCAGAACCCGCTGGAACAGCTCGGCACTTACAAGCTGCCCGAGGCGCAAATGGACCGCTTCCTCATCAAGACTTCTGTGGGTGCGCCCGGCCACGACGTGTCGATCAGCATTCTGAAGGACATCGACATCACCGACCGCGCCCAGACCGTCTCCTCGGTTTTGAGCGGCGACGACGTGATTAGGATGCGCAAGACCGCCAGCAGGATCCGCGTCGACGAGCACATCCTCGAATACATCGAGCGCCTTATCGAGGCTACCAGGCTGAGCGAGAAACTGCGCGTGGGCTCGTCCATGCGTGGCGCGCTGGCGCTGACCCGTTGCGCCCGCATCTGGGCCGCCGCCGACGGACGCGACTACGTCATCCCCGACGATGTGCGCGACCTCGCCGTGCCGGTACTCGCCCACCGCATCATCCTGAACGCCGAGACCGCCTTCAAGGGCGAGACCGCCGAACAAATCGTCGCCGAGATCGTCGAAACCGTCCCCGCGCCGAACATTGGAGCCTGAAAGCCGCACCATGCACTTCTCCACACACCGACAACAATCGCCAGCGACACCCATAGCGGCGGCAGAGGCCATACCATCCCAGACGGCCTTTCCCTCCGCCGGCTCCCGCAGCTCAGGGCGGGCGGCCAACAAGCGCCGCAAGGGCCATCGCCCGCGCTTTTCGGGCACCGGCTCGCCGAAACGTAACGGCGGCGGCAACAGCGGCAAAGACAACGTCCGCCTGGCCCGCGCCGCGCTCAAGGTGCGCCGTTTCGCCGCCAAGCTACGCAAACGTCTGCCAGGCTGGCTGACGGCCTACGTCTCGCCGCTGGGCTGGTCCGTGACGGCCATGGGCGTGGTGTGTCTGGCCGCCTTCCCGTCGCTGGGATGGCACGAGTTGCTGGTCTGTGGCGTCATCGCGATGTTCATGCTGCTGTGCGGCATCGCCATGTCACTTGGTAATACAAAATTCCATGCCACGCTCGGCGTCTCCGACGACCGCATCACCGTGGGCGACACGGTCCGCGTCGATGTCAATATATCCAACCCCGGCAAAAGCCCGACCGTGAGCGTGCGCGGCGACCTGCCGATGGGCGAGACCCACCAGCGCTTCCGCATCCCCGCCCTGGCGCCCGGCAAGGCCAAAGACGAGCAGGTCGAGTTCCGCGCCACCTCGCGCGCGGTGCTGCCCGTGGGCCCGTTGAAGATCAGCAAAGGCGACCCCTTCGGCATCGTCCGGCACGAGCAGTCGCTCTCCGAGTCCGTCAAGGTGTTCATCCACCCGAAGACCATCGTACTCAACACGCTCAATTCCGGCATCTTCCGCGACCTGGAAGGCAGCCCCTCCGGCCAGGTGGTCGACGACGACCTCGACTTCTACGGCCTGCGCGAATACCGCCCAGGCGATGACATGCGCAACGTCCACTGGCTCTCCTCGGCCAAGACCGGCACACTGATGGTCCGGCAATACGAGGCCACCAAACGCACCGACACCTCGATCACCCTCGGCGTCAATCCCGCCGATTATTCCAGCGAGGACGAGTTCGAGCTGGCCGTCAGCGTCGCGGCCTCCATCGGCACCGAATGCCTCATCGAAGACCGTCCGCTGGCCATCCAGGCCTCGTCCGATTCGTTGATCCCGCGCGGCCCCACGCCGTTCCTCGACTGGATGAGCGGGGTGAGCCCCGACATGGACGAGAACCCGAACCTGGCCGTCACCACGCTGGAGACAAGTCCCAGCGCCTCGTTCTATTTCTTCGTCGTCGGCGCGGGCACGAAACTCGAGCGCCTCCGCCACATCGCAGCGGCGCTCAGCAAAGAGTCGATTTGCGTCATGCTGCAGATCGACCCCGTTGCCGGCAACGCCATCCACCAGTACGACGACTTCACCCTGGCCACGCTTTCCAGCCTGGATGAGCTGCCTTTGATCATGGAGGCGCTGAAATGACGGATATCTCGTCTCTTGCCAACAACGGCACGGCAGCAGCCAACACGGCGTCCGCGTCCGCGTCCGGCGCCGCGTCCGCGTCCTCCCTCCCCGACTTCACCGGCACCACCAACACCACCGGCTCCTGGGCCAGCACCACCCGCTCACCCATCGCCCTGACAGCCACCAGCAACGGCCAACGCCAGATCTTCGTCACCGTGCGCCGTCCTTGGGCCACGGCGATCGTCGGAGCCCTGCTCACCCTCGTGGTCATCGCCCTCAACTCGGCCAATCTGATCGATGTCTACGGCAGTCCGCTGGTATGGGCCATGGCCGCGATTCCGGCCGCGTTCATCGGCGCGCTCATCGCCCTCGCCGGCATCTTCCCGGCCCTGAAGCTCTGGTGGCAGATCGTATTCCTCATCCTCGCCCAGTTCATCGTCGGCCCGATCATCGCGCTCAACGACACGACCATCGCCCATATCGTGCCGACCTTGCGGACGCTGAGCCAAGGCTTCACGCAGACCTTCGGCTCGTTCAAGTACGTCATCGCCGTCATCCCGCCGCTCGGCTCGGCCAACGGCAGCTTGATGGCCCTGTGGACGCTCAACCTGTGGACGGCGTTCCTCGCGGGCGTCTTCGCGGTCTCGGTGAGCAACAAACTCAACCTCATCACGGTTCTCCCGCTGGCCCTCAACCTGGCGGTCAGCGCACTGCTCGGGACCAGCCATGGCACGGCACGCCCGGTCTGTGGCATCATCGCCATGCTCGCGGTGGTCATCTGGCTTTCGTGGCGTTGGCAATCGCTTGATTATCAGCGTTTCATCAGTATCATCATCATTCTCGTGCTCACCGTGGGCCTCGCCTTCGGAGCAAGCCTTATCGTCCCGCAGCACCGCCTGACGTTGCGCGACCGCTACAACCCGCCGCTCGACCCGCACCAATACACAAGCCCGTTGAGCGAGATGCGCTCCTACGTCAAATACCACAAGAAAGACAAACTGGTCACCGTCACGGGCCTGCCCGCCGGCACACCGGTGCGCCTGGCCGTGATGGACCGCTTCGACGGCAACGTCTGGAACCTCTCCGACTCCTCGGACGCCTCGGATTCCTCCGATTACCGCAAGGTCGGCAGTGGCATTCCCTCCAGCCAGGACGGCGAGAAGTTCAAGGCCACCTTCAAGCTTCACAAAGGCTTCTCCGAGCAATGGCTGCCGTTGGCGGGCGACGCCACGGCCATCGGCCTGGACGACAATGACCTGTATTACAATATCGGCACCCATTCCGCCATCGTCCCCAACGGCACGCTGGCCGGCCAGACCTACACGGAATCCGGCAGGATCACCGCCGTGCCGAGCCAGCAGGAGATAGCCCACGCCAGCGCCCGGAAAGTCACGCAACCCGAGGCCAAGGACATCCCCGACAGCGCCAGCAAGCTCGCCCCCGCGCTGACCGGCAAGCAGTCCACCGACGGCGCCACGGCCCAGACGCTGGCCACGGCGCTCAAGACCAAAGGCTGGTTCTCCCACGGACTGACCGGCGACTACCCGTCGCTGCCCGGACACGGCAACTTCCGCATCGACTCCATGCTCGGCGGCACCGCCATGGTCGGCGACAGCGAGCAATACGCCTCGGCGATGGCCATGATGGTCCGCGAGCTCGGCCTGCCCAGCCGCGTCGTGCTCGGCTTCGTGCCCAAGGACAAGGACGGCAACATCTCCAAGACGCGCACCACGCACGGCAAGAACGGCGTGACGCAGACCGAATTCACCGGCAACGACATCGAGGCCTGGGTCGAGATCAACCTCAAGGGCTACGGGTGGGTCGCCTTCTACCCCACCCCCAAGGAGACGAAGGTCCCCAACAAGAACCAGAACCTCACCCCACCCAACCCGAAGACGCTGGTGCGCCAGCCTCCGGTGCCATTGGTAGACCCGCTGCACGACCAGAACCAGGCGCGCGACCAGTCGGCGCTCGACGGCGCGGACGCCGGCGACCTGAACGGCAACGCGATGCTGATGAAGATCCTCGCGATCGCCGGCAAGGTGGCCGTCTACGGCAGCCCGCTGTGGATCATCCTCATCATCTGCGGGCTGATCCTCCTGATCAAGGCGGTCCAGCTGGCCTTCATGGCCCGGCGTGGCAGCCCGCGGCAACGAATCGTCTCCGGATGGCGCGCCATCGACATGCTCGCCGACCAAAGCGGCATCAAGACCAGCGGCACCCGACGCGACCAAGTCGCCCAGATCGACGCGGCTCTTCAGGCCGCGCGGCTTGGCGCCGAAGCAACCCCGACCCCGCTAACCGCAACGGATGCAAGTGACACCAACAGCAGGAAGCGTCGCAAGGCGAAGGCCGCCGCCAAAGCCGAGGTCAAGGCACGCAAACGCGCCGCGGCCCTAGCCGCCAAGCCTGTCGGCATGGGCCAGTTGGGGCTCCTGTGCCGCGAAGCCGATTGGGTGGCTTTCTCCGGCAAGTCCCCCAAGGATACGGAAAAGGCGTCCAAGGACTACTGGAAGCGCGTCAAGGCCGCACGCAAGGCCATGCTTGCCGCCCAGCCACGTTTGCGCCGCCTGCGCACCAAGCTCTCGCTGAAGGGCGTGTTCCATAAACCGCATATCGATCTCAAGGCGATCTGGCGGAAAGTGGCCAACCATGGCCCCAAGTCCAAGGGCAAAGTCAAGAAAAACCCGACAAAATCGAAGCCTATACTGAAAGGTATGCGTCGAAAAGCAAGCAAAGCCGCCCCGCACGGAAAGGTGTCAAGTCATGAGTGATCATCCGCATATCCGCGTGGGCATCGGCAGCGACATCGGCAAGCGCCGCCACAACAACCAAGACAACGGCCTGGCCGCGCAGGGCGTCTACGTGGTCTGCGACGGCATGGGCGGCGGCGTCGGCGGCGAACGTGCGAGCGCGCTAGCGGTCGAGCGGTTCCGCGCGCTGGCCGACAAGCCGGTCCGCTCCCGCGAGGCCATCGAATCCGCGCTGAATGAGGCGCAACGCGAGGTCTACGACCTGGGCCAGGACCTTGGCGGTGTGGCCGGCACCACGGCGACCGGCATTATCCTCCCCTCGCGCCCGGAGCCGCCTCAAGACGAGGAGCAGGCCCCGCTCTGGTATGTGGTCAATGTCGGGGATTCGCGCACCTACCATTTCGATTGCGACGCCCAAGGCAGGCCCATCGCGGCTTCGATCAGCCATATCACCAAGGACCATTCCCAGCGCCAGCAGGCCATCGATTCAGGGCTTATGCTGCCGCAAGTGGCCAACGCCACCATCCCGCGCAACGTCATCACCCAGTGCATCGGGGCGCCGCAGGGCATCAAGCCCGACTTCTACGCCGTCGTGCCGCAAGGCCGGTTCGTCGTCTGCTCGGATGGCCTCTATTCCGAGGTCGATGACGTGCATATCGGCGCCATCTGCGAGGCGAACCCCGACCCCCAGCAGGCCGTCGACGCCCTGATCGCCGCGGCCCTCGAGGCGGGCGGGCACGACAACATCACCATCATCGTGGTGGATGTGTGGCCCAGCTCCGAGGCGATTGCCCAAAGCCCTTGGAACGCCAGCAAACTGGACGCCGGCGAAGAGCTCGAGACCATCGGCGACATCACGCTGGACAGCCTTCATACCACATAAACCCCTGCGTATGCGCGAATATGCTCCGGCGCATGACACAGCGACCTTTGGCCCCTATAATTGGAACAATACAGCATCGATACTTATACAAAATAAAAACGATGAAACCATAGATTCATCGTGAACAAGAAAGAGAAGTGAAGGCAACATGGTTGATTACGACACCGCCGTCGCCACGGTTCAGGATTCCAACGCAGATCCGGTCATGCTGGCGAAAGTCGCCTACGAAAACCCGGACTTCGGTGCCAATGTCGCCGCGAACCCCCGCGCCTACCCCGGGCTCAAGCGTTGGCTCGCGCAGTTCGGCGACGACCGTGCCCGCGAGACGCTCAAATCCATGGGCTTCGACGTGCCGGCCCAGGCAGTGACCCCGCAGGAGGCGCAGCCACAGGCCGTAAACACGGGCACGCCTTATATCGCTGACCAGCAGCAGGCCGGCGCCGGATACACGGCCGCGCAGGCCCAGCCCGCCGCCAATGCCAACGCCTATGCCGCCCAGCAGACCCCGGTGGCCACGAACGCCTACGGCTACACCGCCGAGCAGGCCCTCGACCCGAACACCGACCAGATGACCATCGCCAGCATCGCCCAATACGCCCCGGAGCTGCGCCCGTGCCTGGCCCGCAACCCCAACACCTACCCGGAGCTCTTGAACTGGCTCGCCCAGCTGCATGACCCGGCCATCGACGCCGCGCTGGCCACCAGGCAATAAGCGGGAGTTTTCTGTCTGTCAAACGGCAGCGCGTTGAAGCTTTAGCGCAAACGCACATAATAATGCTTCAACGTGCAACGCAAAAGGACCTACCCACACGGATAGGTCCTTTTGCTATATGTTCGACGTCTTGTCTTGTCACGCGCTCACGCGCACTGCTCACGACTCTTCGGTGAGCTTGAAGAACTGATCTCCGATACGCAACGTCGTGGGGGCCACAAGCTGGACGGGATGGTCCTTGACCTGCACCTCGTGATCGTGGTCGATGATATACGTGCCGTTCAGCGACCCGTAATCCTCGATCCACAGCACGCCGTCCTTGTCGTAGCTGACGGCGGCGTGGTTGCGCGAGACGGTGCGTGTGGGGTCGGCGAGTTTGATCGACATCGCGCCTTGCGGCACCGTGGCCGAGACGTTGCGGCCGAGCAGGGCGCTCTTGTCAAGCACGATGTCCTGGCCCGTCGCGTCGTTGTGGAGGCGATAACGCTTCTTCGGCTTCTCGGTCATGAAGGCGGTGGACAGCACCGTGCCGTCCCAATCCTCGATATCGCCCTCGCTGTTGGTCTCGGGCATCGAAGACGACCACCCGGCGTCGGCCGAGGGCTGTTGCTGCGCCACCTGTGCTGCCGCCGTTTGGGCGGGTTGACTGGCCGCTGGCTGGTCTTCTGCGACCTGGTTCGCGGACACGACTGTGGCATCATCGTCATACCATCCGAGCTCCGGTGGCGGCGGAAAAGGCAAAGTACTCATAAATGCCATATTACCGCGAAACCCGGATACCTTGATAATCACGCTCAGCGTTCATGCGAGCCACCGTTTCTTTCCTCACGATACCGATATTCTTGCACGGCCATCCTTGCACGGCCATTCTCGGCGGACAGGACCGACCTCATCCATGCCACCATCAATTGGCCGTTCCGCAATCCGGAAACAACGGCATCAACGTCGGCTCGAGGTCCGGGTCGAAGTTGTCCGTTTCATGCCCGTCGGACATACGCACCGGCAAGGTGTAGGTGAGCCGCACATCCGAATCGTGATTCATCCTTTTGATCAACACGTCCACCAGGGTCTTGGCGAGCTGGTCGAAAGGCTGGATGATCGTCGGGAATGGCGGGTAGCCGGTCTGGTAGACGAAAGAGCCGTCATAGCCGCACATGAACAGGTCGTCGGGTACCTTCACCCCATGCTCCAACGCGGTCCTTTGGAACGCGAGGATGACCAGATCGGAGGCGAAGATCCCGTCGATCCCGGGATTGGAGGCGAAGAAGTGGTCGGCCATCCCCAGATACGTCGAGAACTCGAACTGGTTGAGCTTGAGCTCGAAAGTGGAGCACTTGATGCCGTGGGCGCGCATCTGCTCGGCGAAGACGCGATGCCGCTGGATCGAAGGGGACCTGACCTTGGTGTTGCCGATGATCTGCGCGACGTTCTTGCAACCGTGCCCGATCACGGCTTCGGAGGCCAGGATGCCGCCTTGCGTATGGTTGGCGTTGACCACGGGGATGGTGTCGGCGAGATCGCGGTCGAGGGCGACGATCGGCGCCTCGATGTTCTTGTAGTTGATGTCGATGGAGTGGCTGCCGATGATAATCCCGTCGACCTTGTTGGCCGTAAGCATGCTGATGCATTTCTTCTCCTTCTCCGAGGAGTGCATCGTGTTGCACAGTATCATCCGGTAATCATGCGCGGCCAGCTGGTCCTCGATTTTGGAGGTCATCGTGGCGAAGAACGGTTGTATGACATCAGGGATGACGAGTCCCACGATGTTCGTCTTGTTGTTGTAGAGGCTGCGGGCGATCTGGTTCGGCTGGTAGTGCAGGGAATCGATGGCGTCCTGGATCTTGCCGCGGGTTTCCTTGGAAATGTAGCCGCGGTTGTTGAGATACCGTGAAACGGTGTTTTTTGAAACGTTCGCACGATGGGCGACATCGGTTATGGTAGCCATTTTCGCATCCTCTATCACATCAGACATGTAAGCCGAATCCAAAAGACACCCTGACGCCCTTGAACCCGCGCAACCATCAGGAATATCACAGAATATCGGTTTTCATCACAGTTTGACCGTTGGCTCAACACTTTCGTACCACAATATACGCGTCGAACCAACGGTCTGAAACTACACTATTCCATCGCTATTGTATCGGCGCGTCAGCCATTCCGCACCATGAGACGTCCTCAAGGGCGAGCGGGCCGCCATGTGAGCGAACCGATACGCCATTCTGCGACGAGGGCGCAAAGACGTTCATGGAATGGACGTTGGTGCCGTTGTCGGCGAAGACCTCGATCGAGCTCTGGTCGGAATAGACCGTCACGTCAAGCTTGTCGCGCCCACACAGATCAAGCGTGCTGCGGCTGGCGCCACGGCTCCAACCGTCGGACCCATCCCTGCACAGCCGCAGTTGCGCATGCTCCAAATCAAAGGTGCAAACCACCTGGCGGCCGCCCCCCTGGCGCAACAGCAAATCGAAAGACGAGCAATCGCTGGCACGCAGGTCGATGTCGAAGGACAGGCGGAACGCGACGCCGTCGCCGGCCTCAATCTTCGCGTCCTCGCCGCCCGCGAGACGCAATCGGGGCATCGAGCCTTCGTCGCGGGCGAGCAGGGATAGCTCACCCACGGGCCTGCAACTCAACAACCCATCATCGCTCAAGGTGACTTCCCTAGGCAAGGTCAGCGAGCCGCACCACCCATCGTGGTACGTGGGCCCCCAATCCTTGAACTGGGTCATCCATTGCCAGCCATTGGCCCATCCGACCATGATCCTGCGGCCATTGGCGTCCAGGAACGTCTGCGGCGCATAAAAGTCGAGGCCCCAATCCACCTCGCCTTGGCTGCGCGGGCAGAACACGCCCGTCCGGTAGTCGAAGTCGCCCACGAAATAGACGACCTTGCGGTCCCCCATGCCCATCGGCGAGCAGATGAACACCCATTTGCCGCCCAGCTCGAAGAAATCAGGGCACTCCCACATGTACCCCAACTCGCCGCGCGACTCCAGCAGGACATTGAAGAACTCCCAATGAAGCAAGTCCGGCGAACGATAGAGCAACGCCTGCCCGCGGTCGCCTTTCTGCACCCCGCAGACCATGTAATAGCTGCCATCGTGCTCCCAGACCTTCGGGTCGCGGAAGCAATCTGGCTTGACGCCCTCCGGGGCGCAAAGGACGGGGTTGCCTTCGTATTTGCGAAAATGCACGCCGTCCTCGCTCACCGCGACATTCTGGGTCTGCTCGAGGCCGTCGCCTCGGTTCGCGGTGCCCGTGTAGATCAGATAGAGCTTGCCGTCCTTTTCGATGGCCGAACCCGAAAAGCAGCCTCCCTGCTCGTGGTCGTCGTAGGCCTCGCTGGGCGCCAAGGCGATGGGAAGCGACCTGAAATGGACCAGGTCGTCGCTCACCGCATGTCCCCAATGCATCTTCCCCCAGAAGCTGGAGAAGGGGTTGAATTGATAGAAGTAATGGTATTGCCCTTTATAGTAGATCAGGCCATTGGGATCGTTGATCCAACCGCACGGCCCCATGAAGTGGTATCGCTGCCTCATGGGCGTTCGCGCGACCGGTCCGGCGTGCTCATCGATGTATCGCTGGGCGCGCCCGATCGAGGCCTGCATGCTTTCCTGTGACATTATTCGTTTACTTCCTTTCGTGCCGCATCAGTCCGAATGTCCCGCTCATCCCTTGATCGACCCGGCCAGCATCCCGGAGACCAGGTAACGCTGCAGGAAGAAGGAAATCACAATGACCGGCAGCGAGAAGAGCACCGCCGCGCCCGTCATCGGCCCGAGATCGAGGTTGTAGGAGGTCAGGAACTCGGAGAGGGCGACGGGAACGGTTTTGGCGTTGCTGCTGGTGAGCAGCAAGGCGACAAGGAAATCGTTCCACGCCAGCAGGAAGGTGAAAATGCCGGTGGAGATGAGGCTTGGCGTCACCACAGGCAGGATCACGCTGGTGAACGTCTTCAGCGGGCCGGCCCCGTCGATGGCGGCGGCCTCGTCCAGGTCCACGGGCACGTCCTTGAAGAAGCTGATCATCATCCATAGCACGAACGGCATGTTGACCCCCGCGTAGACGATGCACAACACCGGCAGGTAATCGTAAAAGCCGAACTGCTGCACCAAGGTGTAGATCGGGACGACGATGCTCGACATCGGGATCATCTTGAGGCACAGCACCAGCACCAGGAGGACGTTGCTGAACTTCGACATCGCCGTGCGCGAGATCGCGTAGGAGGCCAGGGAGCCCAGCAACAGGCAGATGATGGTGCTCACCGTGGCGGCGACGAAGCTGTTGACGAAGTACTTGCCCATGTCGGAGGTCGCGAAGACCGTCTGGTAGTTCTCCAGCGACCACGACTTCGGGAAGAATGTCGGGTTGACCGAAATGACGTCCTTGGACGGCTTGAACGACGAGAACAGCATGTAGAGGTACGGGAAGATGAAGACCAGCAGGAAGATGACCGCCAAGGCGTACATGGCGATGATCCAGACATTGTCGCTTTTGTTGCGGCCGAATTTCTCATTGAACATTTTCGATCAGTCCTTGTTCTGCTTGCGCTGGGAAAGAAGCGTGATGGCTATCAGCACGACGATGAAGATGACCGCCATGGCGCTGGCGTAGCCGACATCCCCGTAACGCTGGAGCATCTTGTAAATCAGCACGCTCAACAGCTCGGAGGAACCTTGCGGGCCGCCTTGCGTCATCGCCCAGATGATGTCGAAGGTCCTGGCCGCGTCGATGACACGGATGACCAGCGCGCTGAAGAGCACGCCCCTGATGTTCGGGATGATGATGTGGATGACGATCTGCCACTTGTTGGCGCCCTCCACCGCGGCGGACTCGTAAAGGCTGCTGGGGATGGATTGGATACCCGCCAGGAACATCAGCATCATGAACGGCGTAGTGAGCCAGATGTCCGCGATGATGCAGGATATCAGCGAAAGCCTTGAGTCGGAAAGCCATAATATGCTGCTGGTCGAATGGATCACGCCCAACTTCACCAGCAGGGTGTTGACGATGCCGAACTGGCTGCTGAGCATGAACTTCCACACCAGGCCGGCGACCAACGGCGCGATCATCAGCGGGGAAAGGATGAATGTCCTGATCGCCTTGAAGCCGCGGTATTTGTTGGTCAGGATCACCGCGAGCGCCAGGCCCAGGATGGTCTCGAAGCCGACGGCGATGATCACGTAGATCAGCGTGTGCCAGGAATCCGCCAGGAACTGCGAGGAAGTGAACGCCTTGATGTAGTTCTTCAGGCCCACGAACGTGCGGCCATCATAATTGTCCCCGACATTGAACAGGCTGTCATAGAAAAGTTTAAGCAGGGGGAACAGCAGGAACACGGCCATGAAGATCCCGGCCGGCAGGAAGAACAGGCATACCGTCCTCTTGTCGAGCGTCGAGGAAAGCATCGTGTTCCGGTGCTTCTTGGCCACAGAACCATCGCCCGCCTGTATCTGTGTTTTTTGTTTGTCTTTCATATTTTCCTCGTTTGAAAAATGCGGGAGATGACCCAGGCCGCGCCCTCATAGGAGGTTTCTGGTTTTCGGGCACGGCCCGGATCATGTCTCATTCACGCATCACTCAGCAAGCAGCGAATCGACGGCCTTCTGGGTCTTGCCCAGCTCGCTTTCGGAATTCGCTCCCTTGAGCACGCTCTGGACCATCGGGGAGAGGTTCTCGGTCTCGATCTGAGTCCACATCTTGGTCGCCGGGCGGTTCTGGGTCTGGGGAGCCGCCAACGTGGTCTCCAGGGCCTTCACATGCTCGTACTGCGGGTTGTTCTCGTACTTCTTGAACACGCTCTTGCGGGCCGCGACGCCCAGCGCCTTCATATAGCCCTCATTGTGGCTGTACATGAACTTGAGGTACTTCTTGGCAGCGTCCTGCTTCTTGGAGTTCTTCATCACGACCTGGTACCAGGGTCCGGGGATGGCGCCGATTCCAGCGCTGCCGCCGATCATGGGAGCCGCGCCGACCTTATCGTTGCCGAGGGCCTTGGCGCTGGCCAGATAGAAATGACCCCAGGTCAGTTCCATGGCGATCTTGCCTTGGTTGAACATGTTCGAGATCTCGCTGGTGCCCAGTGAGAGGTAGTCGGAGGGGATGGACCCGTCCTTGACGAGGGACTGCATGTAGTCCAGCGCCTTGGCGTAGGCCTTGTCCTGCAGGTCGGACTTGCCGTCCTTGCCGATCACCAGGTTCTTCGCGCCCGCCTGGGTGGCGAACTCCAGCCAGCCGGTCACGGAATCGGCGCCGGTCTGCCCGATCAGGGCCGTGCCGTACATGCCGTCCTTGGTGAAGAACTTGGCCGCGTCGCGGTACTGCTCCCAATTGGTCGGAACCTTCAGGTCATAGCCGTACTTCTGCTTGAACTCCTGCTGGTTCTGCGGGTTGTCGAACAGGTCCTTGCGATAGAGCATGACCTTGGAATTCGTCCAAGTCGGCACGCCCATCATCTTGCCGTTGACCGTGGCGCCGTCCTTGAGCTTGGGCATCAGATCGGCCTCATCACTCTTGGAAAGCACGCCATCGACGGGAGAAAGCCCCTTGGCGAGCGCCGGGAACCACAGGACATCGATAACCGCCAGGTCATGGGTGGCCTTGCTCGAGTCCGTCTCGGCCTTCAGCTTGTCATACAAGCCGGAATACGGGGAGGTGTCGATCTTGATCTTGTAGCCGGATTGCTTCTCGAACTCGGCGGCGGTCTGGCGGGCGACCTTTTCGGCGGGGCCACCACCCTCGACCAGAATGCTCAGCGTCTTGTCTCCGCTTTCGCTCGAGTTCGAGGACCCGCAAGCGGATACGGACACCATCGTCGCGGCGGCGAGGGCAATCGCTGCCACGCTTTTCATCGTATGTTTCATCATTGAACCTTTCCTACAGGCGGAAACGTCCCGGTTCCCGTCTGAAATATGTCACCAGGCCTCGCATGGAAGTCTTGCCGACATCCCCTAGCCAGCACTATTGTTTAACCGGTTATCAGGAATGATCTAAAAGTATTCTCACGCTCAGCCTAAGAAATAATCCTCTCGCTCTCCTTTCGAGTTGACTTCATTGACTTTTGTAAAATCATTGTCATTTCAACTGACACCATGAGAATAACGCTGTTTTATTTTTATGTCAACCGGATAATACATTGGTTAAATGCTAAATCAGGGCGTTTTTAGCTGTTTTTCCTTCAAATAACGCCTTTTTTTGAAGAGAAACACCGTATTTTGAAAATAAATGAATTTCATTTTTTGTAATATATTACTCGGTTGTCATATTGGCGTTTATCTACTATACTCGGATTTGTTCAATGCCGAGATTACCTGCTTGACTCGTATCATTGTTGTATTAAGGAGTGCAAATGATATCCGAAAACCACTATGACGTGACCACTTGGCCCATAGGCGACGCCCATGAGGACATCGGAGCAGTGATCAACAGCATCATCGACGATATCAAGAAGCGCCAATCCTCCACGAACGGCGATCTGGGCAAGCCGGGGGCGGTGATCGACATCCCCGTCGGCGATTTCCATCTCAAGACCCAGGTGCGCATCGACATCAGCTACCTGAAAATCGAAGGATCCGGCCACGGCTTCGTCTCGTCGAGCATCCGTTACAACACGCCGAAAGAGGATTGGGGCACGTTGCACGAGGTCTGGCCTGGCGGGAGCCGGATCCTCGTCGACCTTGAGCCCTCCCCCGATGGGGACGAGCGGGACGGGGCCGCCTTCTACGTCGAACGGGACGGCGATCCGCGCATCAGCTCGGTGGAATTCTCCAATTTCTGCATAGACGGCCTCCACTTCACCGGCGACGACGAGAACCGGCAGGACCCGGAGAACACCTACCTGAACGGAAAAACCGGCATCTATATCGCCTCGGCGCAGGATTCCTTCAGAATCAACGACATGGGGTTCGTTTATCTCGAGCATGGGGTGACGATTTACGACGCGGACGCGCTGAGCATCCACGACAACTTCATCGCGGAATGCGGAAACTGCATCGAGCTGCGCGGCTCCGGGCAGGCCTCGAAGATCACCGATAATCTCATCGGCGCCGGATACCGGGGCTATTCCATGTACGCGCAAAACTTCGGAGGACTCTTAATCAGCGGCAACAACGTGTTCCCCAGGGGCGCGAGCACCATCTGCTTCGATGGTGTCATACGTTCATCGATCACCGGCAACAGGCTTCACGCCTTCTACCCGGGCATGATCGAGCTGCGCCACGGAAGCTCGGAGAACCTCATCGCCGCCAACCACCTCTATCGGACCACGGAGCCCTGGCCCCCGATGAAGCGATACGACAACGGCTTGGATGACCGGCATGGGCTAATCCGCGTCGACGGCAGCAACAATTCCATCATCGCCAACCACGTTTCCGCCTCGCTCAACGCCGCAGACATCAAGCCGCAGGGCGCAAAACCGGTGATCATCCGCTTGGTGGAGGGCAACGGCAATTACATCGCGTCCAACCACCTGCTGGCCCTGACCCAGGGAATCAGCGAAAGCGGCGATGACAACGACCAGTCCTGCTTCTCAGCGCAAGTGGAGTCGACGCTGTCGAACAAGGCCGCGACGACGGTGCCGACGATCAACATCCAAGTCGATGGCGCTTCCGCGGCCAACACGATCCTGGATTCGGCAACCGCCGACCAAGCCGTCGTGGACACCTCGAAAAACGCGTTCAGGCCGCTTCCGGCTGTGCCGACGATATAAGCGGTATGTGAACCGGATAATATGACCGGTTTACATCAAAAAATGGTTTTGCCCCGGATTCATTCATACGATATGAATCCGGGGCAAAACCATGTAAAACCCGTTACCCCGCGTTGGCGGACCGACCTTATGTGGCCGATCCACCTTCAGCGGGATTCGTTCGGTCAGGCCTGCGAGGCGGAATCGTCCGTTCCGCTGCCTGAGTTGGCGTCAGAGCCAGCGCCGAAATCAGTGTCGCCACCGAGCTCGCTGGCACCGCCCTGGTCGTTCAGGAAGTCATCGGGGTTGAAGTCGTCGCCGAGCTTCAGGTCGCCGAAGTCGATGTTGGAGAAGTCCACATCGTCCATGCCGCCTTCGCCGAACTCGCCGTTCGCGTTGTCGCCGCCCAAGCCGAAGTTCGGGTAGATGGTGTCGCGGATGGCCTTGTCGGGCTCGACCGTCGCGTTGCGGTAACGCGCCAGGCCGGTGCCGGCGGGGATGAGCTTGCCGATGATGACGTTCTCCTTCAAGCCCTTGAGCTCGTCGGACTTCTGCTCCAGCGCGGCCTCCGTAAGCACACGGGTGGTCTCCTGGAACGAAGCGGCGGAGAGCCAAGAATCAGTGGCCAGCGAGGCCTTGGTGATGCCCAGGAGCTCCGGACGGCCGGCCGCGGGCTTGCCGCCAGCCTTCACCGCGTTCATGTTGGCGTCGCGGAACTTGGCCTGGTCGACCAGCTCGCCGGGCAAGAGACTCGTGGTGCCGGAATCGATCACCGTGATGCGGCGAAGCATCTGGTGGACGATGACCTCGATGTGCTTGTCGTGGATGTCCACGCCCTGGGAGCGGTACACGTCATGCACGCCCTCGACGATGTTGACCTGAGCCGCGCGGGGTCCCAAGATGCGAAGGATCTTCTTCGGATCGACGGAGCCTTCGATCAGCTGGGTGCCGGTGTCGACGTGGTCGCCGTCCTTGACCAAGAGCGGCGCGCGACGGGTCACCGGATAGGTGATCGGCTCGATGGTCGTGTCGTCCGGGGTCAGCGTGACCTGGCGGCCGTGGTCGGAATCCTCGACCTTGACGGTGCCGGGATACTCCGTGATCGGCGCCTCGCCCTTAGGCGTACGCGCCTCGAAGAGCTCGGTGACACGGGGAAGACCCTGGGTGATGTCGGACGCGGAAGCGACACCGCCGGAGTGGAAGGAACGAAGCGTCAGCTGCGTGCCAGGCTCGCCGATGGACTGCGCCGCGACGACGCCGACGGCCTCGCCGACATCGACCAGGCGGTTGGTGGCCAGCGACCAGCCATAGCATTTCGCGCACACGCCGCGCTTGGACTCGCAGGTCAGCACGCTGCGCGCCTTGACCTCTTCGACGCCATGCGCGACCAGATCACGCAACACATCCATGGACAGGGCATCGCCGCGCTTGTAAAGCACGGTCTTGCCGTCCTTGGGGTCGATGACGTCGTTGGAGAGCAGACGGGAGTAAGGACCGCCGTCAGCGTCCTTGACGAGCACGAGATTGCCGTCCTCATCGCGGTCGGCGATCTTCATCGGCAGTCCCTTCTTGGTGCCGCAATCCTCCTCGCGCACGATGACCTCCTGGGCCACGTCCACGAGACGACGGGTGAGGTAGCCGGATTCCGCGGTACGAAGCGCGGTATCGGCCAGACCCTTGCGGGCGCCGTGCTGGGAGATGAAGTACTCCAAGACGGAGAGGCCCTCACGGTAGTTGGACTTGACGGGGCGGGAGATGATCTCGCCCTTCGGGTTTGCCACAAGACCACGCATGCCGGAGATCTGGCGGATCTGCATCCAGTTGCCACGGGCCCCGGACTGGACCATGATGTTGACGTTGTTGTCGTCCTTGAAGTTATCACGCATGGCGTCCGCGACCTTGTCGGTGCATTCGGTCCACAGGTTGATGAGCTCCTGGCGGCGTTCCTCTTCGGTCAACAGACCCATGTCGTACTGGTCGTTGACCTTGTCGGCCTGGCCTTCGTAGTCATGGATGATCGAGAGGCGTTCCGGCGGCTCGACGATGTCGGAGAAGGACATTGTGACGCCCGACCAAGGAGCGCGGGTGAAGCCGAGGTCCTTCAGGGCGTCCAAGGTCGCTGCCACCTGGGCGGTGGAATAACGCGTGGCGATGTCGTCGACGATCGTGGAGAGCTTGCCCTTGGCGACCTGCTCGTTGATGTACGGGTAGTCGACCGGCAGGGTCTCGTTGAACTTCAAGCGGCCGTAGGAAGTGGCGAAGAGGACGGAACCGTCCTTGAAACGCTCTTCCTTCACGACGTCGGGGCTGCCCGGCTCGGGGTCCACGACCTTGAGCTCGCCCGGCTCCCAATCGGTGGGAAGCACGAAGTCCTTGGGCAGGCGCACGAGCACCTTGGCCTGGGTGTCGACGTCATGACGGTCGACGGCCATGCGCAGCTCCTCGGGGGAACCGAGCACGCGACCCTGGCCCTTGGCGCCTTCCACCACGGTGGAAAGGAAGTAGAGACCCAGAATCATATCCTGGGAAGGCATGGTGACGGTGTGGCCGTCTGCCGGCTTCAGGATGTTGTCGGAAGCCATCATCAGGGAGCGGGCCTCAGCCTGCGCCTCGACGCTCAGCGGAAGGTGGACGGCCATCTGGTCGCCATCGAAGTCCGCGTTGAAGGCCGCGCACGCCAGCGGCGGCAGGTGGATGGCCTTGCCCTCGACCAGAATCGGCTCGAAGGCCTGAATGCCGAGCCTGTGCAGCGTAGGTGCACGGTTCAGAAGCACCGGGTGCTCGGAAATAACGTCTTCAAGCACGTCCCAAACGGACGAATCCTGACGATCGACCAGACGCTTGGCGCTCTTCATGTTCTGCGCGTAGTTCTGGTCCACGAGCTTCTTGATGACGAAGGGCTTGAAGAGCTCCAAGGCCATCGGCTTGGGGAGACCGCACTGGTGCATGCGCAGCGACGGGCCGACGACGATCACGGAACGACCGGAATAATCCACGCGCTTGCCGAGTAGGTTCTGGCGGAAACGGCCCTGCTTGCCCTTGAGCATATCGGAAAGCGACTTCAGCGGGCGGTTGGAGGCGCCGGTGACCGGACGGCCACGACGGCCGTTGTCGAACAGGGAGTCGACGGCTTCCTGCAGCATGCGCTTCTCGTTGTTGAGCATGATCTCGGGGGCGCCGAGCTCGATGAGCCTCTTCAAACGGTTGTTGCGGTTGATGACGCGGCGATAGAGATCGTT
The DNA here is from genome assembly GCF_029395475.1 of Bifidobacterium sp. ESL0775. Taxonomy (NCBI): domain Bacteria; kingdom Bacillati; phylum Actinomycetota; class Actinomycetes; order Bifidobacteriales; family Bifidobacteriaceae; genus Bifidobacterium; species Bifidobacterium sp. ESL0775. The sequence continues at coordinate 1,903,275 of NZ_CP113917.1, forward strand.
CAGGTCGGAGGTGGCGAAACGGCCGCCATCGAGCTGGACCATCGGGCGCAGGTCCGGAGGGATGACCGGAATGGCGTCAAGCACCATCGCCTCGGGCTTGTTGTCCGTGGTGAGGAAGGCGTTGACGACCTTCAAACGCTTGAGGGCGCGGGCCTTGCGCTGGCCCGAGCCGCTGTCGATCTCTTCGCGCAGCTCCTTGGCGGCGCCTTCGAGGTCGAAGTCCTGCAGGCGCTTCTTGATGGCCTCGGCACCCATGGAGCCTTCGAAATAGTCGCCGTAGCGGTCGACCATTTCCTGCCACAGGTCGACGTCGCCTTCCATGTCGCCCGGCTTCAAGGTCTTGAAGCGGTCGAACACGGCGGCGAGGCGCTGCGCCTGGTCGTCGTAGCGCTGGCGGATGGCCGCCATCTCGCGCTCGGCGGAGTTGCGGATCTTGGTCTTGGCGCTGCCCTTGGCCTCACCACTCGCCTCGAGCTCGGCCATGTCGGCCTCAAGCTTCTTGGCGCGCTCCTCGATCTCGTTGTCGCGGCGCTTGTTGAGCTGCGCGATCTCGGTGTCGAATTCGTCCTGCAGATCCGGCAGATCCTGCTGGCGCTGCTCCTCATCGACGCTCGTGACCATGTAAGCCGCGAAATAGATGACCTTCTCGAGGTCCTTCGGCGCGATGTCGAGCAAATAGCCCAAGCGGCTCGGCACACCCTTGAAGAACCAGATGTGTGTTACCGGCGCGGCCAGCTCGATGTGGCCCATGCGCTCACGGCGGACGCGGGATTTGGTGACCTCCACGCCGCAGCGCTCGCAGACGATGCCCTTGAAACGGACGCGCTTGTATTTGCCGCAGGCGCACTCCCAGTCGCGGGTCGGTCCGAAGATCTGCTCTCCGAACAGGCCGTCCTTCTCAGGCTTCAAAGTTCTATAGTTGATGGTTTCCGGCTTCTTGACCTCGCCGTAGCTCCAGTTGTGGATGTCCTCGGTGGTGGCGAGTCCGATCCTCAGTTTGTCAAATGCGTTGACGTCCAGCACTATGTTGTCCTGTCTTCCAATTGGTAACAATTACGATTTTCGGCCGGCTTGCGGGCTTGACACTTTTATTCGCCAAGCCCTGGCTAAGCCGTATGTTTTAGCGTTGCCTCTAGCGGTATTCCGGCTGAGGTGCCGCCTGATCGTCCTTGGCCGAGGCGTCCGGGCGGGCGCCAATGTTGAAGCCGAGATCGTTGGAGGAGCCCACAGGGTCGTCCTCGGCGTCGTTCAGGTCGATGGCCACGCCGTCGGCGTTGAGCACTTCGACGTTGAGCGAGAGGGACTGCATCTCCTTCAAGAGCACCTTGAAGGACTCGGGGATGCCTGCCGGCGGCAGGTTCTCGCCCTTCACGATGGCACCGTAGGCGCGCACGCGGCCGTCGACGTCATCGGACTTGGTGGTCATCATCTCGTGCAGCGTGTAGGCGGCGCCGTAAGCCTCGAGGGCCCACACCTCCATCTCGCCGAAGCGCTGGCCGCCGAACTGCGCCTTGCCACCCAACGGCTGCTGGGTGATCATGGAGTACGGGCCGGTGGAACGCGCGTGAATCTTGTCGTCCACGAGGTGGTGCAGCTTGAGCATGTACATGTAGCCCACGGAGATCGGCTTCGGGAAAGGCTCGCCGGTGCGGCCGTCGAACAATGTCGCCTTGCCGTCCTCGCCCACGAGCTTGTTGCCATCGCGGTCGGGAAGGGTGCTGCGCAGCAGGCCCTGGATCACGTCCGGGCGCACGCCGTCGAAGACGGGGGTGGCCACCGGGGTGTTCGGGTCGCCGTGCTCGGCGCCCTGCGGCACGTACTTCTTCCATTCGGCCTCGAGATCCGGGTCGAGCTTGATGTCCCAACCGGCGTGAGCGATCCAGCCCAGGTGCAGTTCCAGCACCTGGCCCAGGTTCATACGGCTCGGCACACCCAGAGGGTTCAACATAATGTCGATTGGGGTGCCATCGGGCAAGAACGGCATGTCCTCTTCCGGAAGGATGCGGGAGATGCAGCCCTTGTTGCCGTGGCGGCCGGAGAGCTTGTCGCCCACCGTGATCTTGCGGTGCTGGGCGATGTAGACGCGAATCATCGAATTGACGCCATTAGGCAGCTCGTCGCCGTCCTCTTCGGCCTCGTCGCGGGTGATCTCCTTGATGGAGATGACCGTGCCGGTCTCGCCGTGGGGCACGCGCAGCGAGGTGTCGCGGACCTCGCGGCTCTTCTCGCCGAAGATGGCGCGGAGCAGGCGCTCCTCAGGGGTGAGCTCGGTCTCGCCCTTGGGCGTGACCTTGCCGACCAGGATGTCGCCGGCCTCGACCTCGGCGCCGATGCGGATGATGCCGCGCTCGTCAAGGTTGGCCACCGCTTCCTCGCCGACGTTCGGCAGGTCGCGGGTGATCTCCTCGGCACCAAGCTTGGTGTCGCGGGCGTCGATTTCATACTCTTCGATGTGGATCGAGGAAAGGGTGTCGTCCTTCACCAGACGCTGGGAAATGATGACGGCGTCCTCGTAGTTGTAGCCGTTCCAAGGCATGAACGCGACCAGCACGTTCTTGCCCAGCGCCAGGTCACCCTTCTGGGTGGCGGGGCCGTCGGCCAGGACGCTGCCGCGCTCGACGCGCTCGCCGTCCTTGACAAGAGGCACCTGGTTGTAGCTGGTGGTCTGGTTGGAACGCTGGAACTTGGCGAGCTTGTAGCTCGACTGGGTTCCGTCATCGTTGGTGACGCGGATGATGTCGGCGGAGACGTAGGTGACCACGCCATCCTTGTCGGCCAAGATCGTGTCGCCGGAATCGTAGGCGGTGCGCCATTCGGCGCCGGTGCCCACCAGCGGACGCTCGGACTTGACGAGCGGGACGGCCTGACGCTGCATGTTGGTGCCCATCAGTGCGCGGTGGCCCTCGTCGTGCTCGAGGAACGGAATCAGCGAGGCGCCGACGGAGACCATCTGGCGCGGGGAGACGTCCATGTAGTCGACTTCGGAGACCGGCACATCGACGGCCTCGTCCTCGCCCGCACGCACGAGCGCGGTCTTCTCGACGAAGTTGCCGTTCTCGTCCAGCTTCTGGTTGGCCTGGGCGATGACGTGCTCGGCGTCGCGGTCGGCGGTCATGTACTCGATGTCGTTGGTGACGTGGCCGTTGACGACCTTGCGGTACGGAGTCTCGATGAAACCGAACGGGTTGACGCGGCCGAAGGTCGCGAGCGAGCCGATCAGGCCGATGTTCGGGCCTTCAGGGGATTCGATCGGGCACATGCGTCCGAAGTGGGACGGGTGGACGTCGCGGACCTCCATGGAGGCGCGGTCGCGCGAAAGACCACCGGGGCCCAACGCGGAGAGACGACGCTTGTTGGTCACGCCGGAAAGCGGGTTGTTCTGATCCATGAACTGCGAGAGCTGGGAGGTTCCGAAGAACTCCTTGATCGTCGCGTTGACCGGACGGATGTTGATCAGGGACTGCGGGGTGATGGCCTCGGCGTCCTGAGTTGTCATACGTTCGCGAACCACGCGCTCCATACGGCTCAGGCCGGTGCGCAGCTGGTTCTGGATGAGCTCGCCGACCTGGCGGATACGACGGTTGCCGAAGTGGTCGATATCGTCGGTTTCGACACGTAGGTCGACGTCCTTGCCGTCACGCTTGCCAGGGAAGGTCTTGTCGCCGGCATGCAGCGCCACGAGGTACTTGATGGTGGCGATGATGTCTTCGCGCGAGAGGCTGCGATCGGTCGGGTCGGCTTCGAGGCCGAGCTTGCGGTTGATCTTGTAACGGCCGACGCGAGCGAGGTCGTAACGGTGGTTGTTGAAGTAGAAGGACTCCAGCAGGTTCTTGCCGGCTTCGGGTGTGGCGGTGTCGGCCGGACGGATCTTGCGGTAGAGGTCGGTGAGGGCCTCGTCCTGCGTGTTGATGGTCTCCTTTTCGAGGGCATCGAGCACGAGCGGGTAATCCTTGAAGGACTTGGCGATCTCGTCCTTGGTCATGCCGATGGCCATGAGGAAGACGATGGCGGACTGCTTGCGCTTGCGGTCGACGCGAACGCCCAGGACGTCACGCTTGTCGATCTCGAACTCGAGCCACGCGCCACGCGACGGGATGATCTTCGCGCCGAAGATCTCCTTGTCGCTGGTGCGGTCCGGCGTGCGGTCGAAGTAGACGCCGGGCGAACGCACGAGCTGCGAGACGATGACGCGCTCGGTGCCGCCGATAATGAAGGTGCCGTGCGGGGTCTGCAGCGGGAAATCGCCCATGAAGACGGTCTGGCTCTTGATCTCGCCGGTGTCGCCGTTCTCGAATTCCGCGTTGACGTAAAGCGGCGCGGAATAGGTGTAATCCTTCTCCTTGCACTCCTGAACGGTGTGGCGCGGTTCCTCGAAGTACGGGTCGGAGAACGTCAGGCTCATGGTCTGCGCGAAGTTCTCGATCGGGGAGATCTCCTCGAAGACCTCCTGCAGCCCGGAGGTATGGGCCACGTTGTTGGTGCCGGCCTTGATGTCGGCTTCGGCCTTCTTCTTCCAACGTGCGTTGCCGATGAGCCAATCGAAGCTATCGGTCTGCACCCCCAGAAGGTAGGGCACATCGATGGGTTCCCTGATGGAACCGAAATTCACACGGTCCGACGCCTTATGCAACTTGATGTCGTGCTCATCGGCGCGTGCGATGACTTGTGTGGTGTTCGTCTTGAGCTTATTTTCAGCCAATGGACGTTCCTTATCGCTCGCTAGTTCTTTGAATATTCATATCGAGGAAACGCGCCGCAAACGGCTACACTACGCGGGCGCTTCGTCGTTAGAGCATGCCCGCAATATGACACACCTTATGCAAAGTTTCATTCTAGCATAGATGTGGACATTCCACCATACATCTTCAAGGCAAAATGGAAAATATGGGAACGATTGAATAGCCCTTTTACGAATCGGCCAAGTTTGCTGGATTACCTTATATATAAAATATAACCTAACCGGTTATTTGACGACGACGGGAACCTTCTCGCTCTTGACGCTCGGCTGGTCTTTCAGGCTCAGTTGGGCCATGTACGTGCCGCGTTTCACTCGCGGAAGCTGATCGTCGGGTACGCAGGTGGAACCGGTTTTGTCGGCAGGCCATGTGATTTTCTGCTCGTCCTTGTCTCCCTTGGCCATCAGCAGTTTGCGGGAATCCGCGGGGCAGGCGGCGGAACTCCAGATAGTCTCACCGCTGGAAGCTGTATTAGCGTCCGAATTGGAATTCGATTTGGAATCTGAACCTTGTTTGGAATCTGCACCCGAACCGTTGCCCGAATCCGAATCGGCAATCGAGGAAATGGTGAGGATACGCGAGGCGTTCGAAGCATCGACCAAGCAGGAACCGGAACCTTCGTAACGAATCGTCGCCTTGAAATCAAGCGAGCCGCCGACCTCGACACTTTGCGAAACGGGACTCAACTCAAGCTTCACGTCCTTGGCTCCGCATTTCTTGACGCTGCTTTGGTCAGCGTTCCCGTTTTGATTGTTCTTATCGGATTTTTCCGACTTGGCATCGCCGGAACCATTCGATTTCTTCGGTTTCGGGCTCTTTTTATGGGACTTGGCAATCGACGAACTCGAGGCTATATGCCCGGCCTGTGGAACGATGACCTTGGTAACAAGCGCGTACACCCCGAAGCCGACCAGCGCCAGAATCACCAGTGCCGCAACGCCTACGACGATACGCCGGCGAAGATAGACGCGCTGCATCTGCTTGCTGGGCTTGCCTTTGGTCGGGCGCTTCTGCGGCTGCTGAGAGGTCATACCTCACCAGTGTAAACGACCTTGCTGAACTTGGGATTTAAAACCCAGATACGTCCGGCAATCTTTTAACCAACAAGAATATCAATTTTTTTAATCTGAATTGTCTCCACCTTTACACAATCCCAATCATTAGGATCAAAGAAGCAATAGTTCATGTGCGGTGGGTGCATAGTACTCTTAAAGCAGACACCATCGATTCGTTGTCTCTTAGTATCATTTAAAGACTTGATGAACTCGGCAATGTACTGCGTTGGCAGATAGTTAAGTTCCGCATTGGGGTTGGAGCTAACTGGCTTTGCTACCTCTTGCGCAAAATCATGCAATAAGGGCTTATTAACAGCAAGTAATCTCAAAGCATGTTGATTACTAAAATCTGGAACAATATCATCAATCTTGGAAAGATTAAGTACTTTCTTTTTATTCTTATCTTTGCACTTGAACTTCCCAATAGTCACATAATCAGGAACCGTAGCCCTAACTTCATAAGGCACCGTATCCTTGTCGCCGCATAAGTACAGTTCTCTAATTCCAGATGGGTTGACCCGACCGGCAGAAACCAATACTTTTTGAGGCGGAGCTCCCATCTCATTTTCTTTGAAACCGGCCTTGTCATCCGCAATCCTACCCCGATAAAAAATGCCATCTGAATTCGTATCATCGACATCCTCGACAAGACTTAACAACAATTCTTGAATCGCCTCAAGGTGAATAAACGGAATATGAAAACGGTTTTTATATTTAATGTGATTTGAGAAATCATCCCAGCTTCCATTTTCCAAGAAAGGTTTTTCTTCAGAACGTCCGAGCTTGAACTTTTGTGTAGGAAAATTGCTAGGTTCAAGTTTCTTTTTCATCAACGAATCAAAGAGCGTTGATAGCAATCTTTGTGGATTGTTTACCTTGTTGCTGAAGATATTCCAGTCACTTTGTAAAATTGTTGACATCGGTTCTCCAGCCTTTGAATCCAATACATAAAGACTGATTACATTGTAGAGAGCCGTTTGCAATTCATCATGCTTTTCAATCTCGTATAATCGAATGTTGGATGAACCGCAATAGGGGCAATCACCAAGAGGACTCTTTGCATCGTAAGCCCCTTCAACTATGTCCTTCATTCCTTTTCCGAAACAATTACTGCAACAGAACATGGTGTTATCAGACATTGTCTTACTCCTCTGCAGAATTCAGAAAAGCGTTCATCAATTCCAAATGATGCATAATGGAGAGCCGTTTAATCATCGCCAATCCAGGGAACAGACCATTTTCAAGATAATATCGGAATCGATCCGCTGCGAATGTCGTCATTGCCTTATTGTCGTTTACAAGTTTCCAAACAGCTTGATCAAATTTCTTGCCGGGGTCTCGAAAATCTTCATTACTGTCCGAAACATAATGATGAATCCTCAACACTTGATTATTATCAAAATAAACCCAGTGAATAACAACAGCATATGCAGCAAATCCACCTGATGGACGTTCCTCCCCAATCACTGAATAATCGCCGAATCCATTATCACCGAAATTTCGATAGAACAAATGGTCTCTCGAAAACATCTCATCAGGATGCTCGGAATAATCAACATTTCTCGGTAATTTATGGAAATGATCCGTCAAAGCAGCTCTCGAAAAATTGTTGAATCCCTGCAAAGCCATTTGCGAACCCAAGACATCCTGTTTAACCGCGTTGCCACCTTCATAAAGAAGTACAGAAAAATTAATGGCTCTAAGGCCTTGAATCTGTGGCAGTGACCCATCTTGAAGCTGATAACGACCTTCTCTGGCAACCACAATGTATGGATTATAGAATTTATATTCTTTTACAGTTTCCAAATTGTCGCTGGCATCTTCAGAAAGGACAATTACCGGAACAACAGAACGATTACCTCTAAGACCAACCAAACGAAGCAAAGATGGAGTGGAAATGCCCTCAACCGGATTAATGACCACCCCAATATGCAGATCATGCTTTCTAAACGTCTCGATGACACTTCTTAATAGATATATCGAGACTTTGGAATTGCTAACCGGTTCCACGATTGGCAACACATTGTCACTGATTCTGTCCTCTTCTGCCAGATTCCGCAGAGCATAAAGTTCCGACTGCCTGCCGTAAAGGTACGGATAGTAGCACCCGCTCATGTTTATCTCCTTCGATAGTCACTCCTCAGTAATGCATTCAGCTTCTTTTCATCATAACGCCAATCGGAAAAATACACCAAAGATTGAAGCCCATCTTGAATATTTTCAGATATCTGGAGATTGGCCAACTTGCGTCGCTTCAACATTTTCATAACGTATTCCTGTTGTTTCAAAACAGGCAAGGTCGAAAACCATTCCAGACAAGAACTGAAATAATGTACCGGCGTAACTTCGGGCAGCCCTCCAAACGCCTTAAGCAAAACCTTCTCATACTCAGGTTTCCGCAACATGTAGAACAAAGACTTCGAATCGAGAAAATCGGTACAACACTGCGCCTGACGAATGTGTTTCGCGCTAATCGCATTGCGCCGTGTAATGGTGTACACCCCGATATAATTTCCATACCCAGCGAAGGTGCTGAGCAAATCCAAGACCTCCTGGAATCTAGTTTCAGGAACGACTACATAGACATAGGAAAAGACCGTTAGATAATGCAGTAATTGCTGTTCCAATCGATCGAAAGTGTCCAAATCAGACTTAATCTCGTATGCCCTTCCACAACCATTGATCATCACAAAATCCGCAATGGAATCTCCTACCGGAAGTTGACGAAAAGCAACTGTCGTTCGAGGACTATGCTTTTGCAGAAGCTTACGGAATAGCACATCCTGATAAACGAATTCATTGCGCTGGTTACGATAAAGATATTTGTAAATTCCCGTAAATATCTGGCCATAGGTCATTGAACCAAAGTCACTGACACTTTTATCCGCAGCGATCTGAAACGTCTTACTAAAACCAGACTCCAACAAATCTTCAAGAACATGAGTACTGAACACATGGTTGAGAGCGCGAACAGCATCTGCCATAGCCCCTCCTGTTCACAATTTCGTTTGATGAAGTCATATTGCTTCTTCCTAATTTTACTATCTTAGCTATTCTGAATGACTCGCTCTCATGGAATCATGACCGAGTCTTTACGCCTCGTTTCATTGTGGCAAACGCAACGAACCGTCAAGGCCGATTTCTATCAGGCCATCCTCATCGAGGCTGGCGATACAGGCGTCAAGCTGGATTTGGTCTGGCCAGAGCTTTTCGACCTCCTCGCGCGACAGACTCGGCAAGACAGTACGTTCTTCGCCGCGAACCTTTTTTGCTGCCGCGTGATCGGATTTTCTGCTTGTTGACGTGGAAGTTGCGGAAGTCACGGAAGAAGCAGTGTCCGCAACATTCCTAGGCAGCATCTCTGCGGAAGGCGAGTCAGCGAGCGCGCGCAGAGCGTTGAGGACGATGCCGCGCACCTGGCGGTTCGTGCCCTTGAAGCTCTGACGCGGACGGGTGCGCTTCTCCCCCATGTGCGGGCAGCCAGCGGCGTAGAAGCGGCTGTGCGAGGCCCACGGGTCCTCGTCAATTTTCGGATTTTTGGCGGTGCAGACCAGCGCGCCCAGCTCGATGAGCGCCTCGTTCCAGATCACGCTTTCCTTGGGCTTTTGCGGCAGCACGGCGTTCGCCAGCTTGCGCTCCTCCGGCTTGGTGGCACCGCCGAAGGATTCCTCGCCCTCGAATGTGCGCCAGAGCACGCGGCGGACGTTGGTGTCGAGCACGGCGATGCGCTCGCCGAACGCGAAGCTCATCACCGCGCTGGCTGTGTAGTCTCCGATGCCGGGAAGCGCGACCAGTTCGTCATACGTTTTCGGAAGCTCGTCGTGGTATTGCTCCGCGACCACTTTCGCGCATTCCTGAAGCCGCAATGCGCGGCGCGGATAGCCCAGCCTGCCCCAGGCGGTGATGACCTCGGCCGTACTCGCCTTGGCGAGGCTTGCGGCGTCGGGCCAGACGTCCATCCAATTGTTCCAATACTGCGCCACGCGACTCATCTGCGTCTGCTGGCTCATCACTTCGGAAATGAGGATGCCCCACGGCGTCGTGCGACCGAACCGCCACGGCAGATCGCGCGCGTTGACGTCCCACCAAGCAAACAGTTCCTGCTTCATGGCGTCAAGTTCGTCAGCGTTAAAACCCTTGACCACCCCGTCCAAGTTATCGCCAGCACTATGCGAGTCTTCGCCCACTTCACGGGAACTTTCGGCTTCACTATGCAAGCTCTTACCCAGATTCCGCGTGCTTTCAGCGGCTGACGTCATATCCCTATCCTCCTGAACCATCCGACCATTCTGCCTTGACGCCAATACAGTCCTAGGACCAAATATTGTTAACGTTAACGCGACAAACGGAATCATGACAATATAATGGAAATGTTGTGAGCTATATCACAGAACCATATAAGGAGTAACAATGGTGTATCGTATGATCTTCAACCAGGAAGCCTATTTCGGGCGCGGCGCGATCAAGGAGATCCCGAACGTCGCCAAGACGCACGGCTTCCACAAGGCTTTCATCGTCACCGACCCGGTGCTGCTTAAGACCGGAACCGTCAAGAAGGTCACCGACGTGCTCGACGCCGCCGGCATGCCTTACGAAATCTTCGACAACGTCAAGCCGAACCCGCCGGTGGAATGCATCCAGGACGGCGTGGCGAAGTTCAAGAGCGCAGGCGCCGACTTCCTGATCGGATTGGGCGGCGGCTCGCCGCAGGACACCTGCAAGGGCATCGGCATCATCGCCGCGAACCCTGAGTTCGCCGACGTGCTTTCGCTGGAAGGCACCGCAGCCACCAAGAACCCGTCCGTGCCAATCTTCGGCGTGCCCACCACCGCCGGGACCGCTTCGGAGACCACCATTAACTATGTGGTCACCGACACCGCCAAGAAGCGCAAGTTCGTAGCCGTTGACCCGCATGACATCCCGCTGGTCGCCTTTGTCGATCCGGACATGACCGACTCGATGCCGCGCAGCCTCAAGGTGGCCACCGGCCTCGACGCCCTGACCCATGCCATCGAGGGCTTCGTCACCCCGGGCGCCTGGGAGCTTTCCGACTGCCTCTCTCTGCAGACGATTCGTATGATCGCCGACAATCTTGCCAAGTCCGCCGACGGCGACGTAGAAGCGGGCGAGAAGATGGCCTATGCCTCCTATATCACCGGCATGGCGTATTCCAACGTCGGCCTCGGCCTCGTGCACGGCATGGCCCACGCGCTGGGCGGTCTGCTCGGCGTCGCGCACGGCGTGGCGAACGGCATCCTACTTGCGCCCGTGATGGAATACAACAAGGATTACACCGGCGAGAAGTACCGCGCCATCGCCCATGCCTTCGGCGACCAGGATTCCTACAATCCCGACCGTTCGATCGAGGAAGTGCGCGAAGAGGCCGTACAGAGGATCCACAAGCTCACCGTCGACCTCGGCAACCCGACCACCATCAGCGAAGTCGGTGCCAAGGAAAGCGACATCGATGGCCTGACCGAGAACGCCTTCGTGGACGTCTGCACCGGCGGCAACCCGCGCAAGCCCACCAAGGAAGACATCCATGCCATCTATGAGAGCCTGATGTAAGGACTCTGTTTAGCCGCGTAAAACCCGGCCATCCTCAAAAGCCCGTCGACAACCTCGGCGGGCTTTTGCTATGCCGAATTATCTTTATTCTCGACAGGGCAATTGCTGACGACCGACATCGTGCTATCATCTATCCGCACAAAACGTAGACGTAGCCAGACTCAGTGTCGCTTCACGGGGTTAGTTTTGAACCATGACAGATGCAGCGCAAACGGCGGGGAACGCCGGAAATCCCGAGAACAAAGTCACCGATATGTACGAATACGGCTATCGCAAGTCCAATTACGGGCCAGACGAGCTCGTGACCGACGCGCATGGCAACCCCATCAGCGTGGTCGACGCGATGATGAGCGCCAAGGACGCCAGCGAGGCCAAGACCGTGACGCCGCACCTGTGCTACTACTCCCCTCGCATCCCCGGCAACACCGGCTCCGCCATCCGTCTGTGCGCCGTGACCGGGACGATCCTGCACCTGATCGAGCCGCTCGGCTTCAATCTCAAGGACACCAAGCTGCGCCGCGCCGGCCTTGATTACCACGACATGGCCCACGTCGTGCTGCATCCCGATTTCGACGACCTCGTCAAGTCCATGCCCAACTCACGCATCATCGCGTTCACCGCGCACGCCACCAAGCTCTACACCGACGTGCAATACAAGCCGACCGATATCCTCCTGTTCGGCCCGGAGCCGGGCAACATCCCCGACCCGATGGACATCATGGCCGGCCCGCACGTCGCCGAGCAGGTGCGCCTGCCGATGCGGCCATCCTTGCGTTCGCTGAACCTTACCAACTGCGCCTCCATCGCCATCTACGAGGCCTGGCGTCAGCTGGGCTTCCAAGGCGGGGAATAAGTAGAAATCCGGCAATGAAATTGATATAAAAAAAACGGCGGCAGATTGCTCCACCGCCGAAATCCCGCCTCACTACCCCATTAGGGGCAGTTCGGTACCAGCGCTACTCCATCTTCCAGATCGCCAACAGCAGGCAACCTGCAAGAATTGCAGCTTCCCAGAGGGGATCAACTCTGGATACCATCGCAAGCAAAACCACAGCCGCGAGCTGGCAGAGCCCGGAGTTCCCAGGCTTCTTCTTATTGGATGCCATCATAGGCTCCCATCTCATGTTACGTCAGCTGACCTTATGGTCCCAGCCGGTCGCCTGCACGTTTCCGGTTCTCCGTCTCACGGGATTGCCGTGCCGCGTGCATGCGGCACATCCAACGTGACATATTGAGGAACGAATTGCAAATTAGAACAATAATGTCAAGGAAAAATCAAGATTTCTTGATATCAGAATCAAGAAACCTTGAGAAAATTTGAGAACTGGACGCCGTTGTGATATGTTCAAAATGTCGGTTGGAGTCGTCTCACCTCGGGGCATCAGCCCGGGTCTTCAAAGCTTCGCTCCGTTGGGCTTCACCGGTAGGGCGTTTTTATTATTTTTTCGTCCTCTTATGTTACGGAGTTGGGCCGCTGAAAATTTCCAGCGGCCCAATCTTATCAATTACGGTAATTGATACTTATATCCCCATTCGCAACACTCAGTTCTTGAAGCTGTGGATGGGGGCGGGGATGCGGCCACCGCGGGTCACGAAGGCCTCGCAGGAGGTCTGGTTGACGGGGATGATCGGGGCGTAGCCCATCAGGCCGCCGAAATTGGCCACCTCGCCGACGCCTTTGCCATAGACCGGAATGACGCGCACCGCGGTGGTCTTCTGGTTGACCATGCCGATGGCGGCCTCGTCGGCGATCATGCCGGAAATCGTGGAGGCCGTGGTCTCACCGGGGATGGCGATCATGTCAAGGCCGACCGAGCAGACGCAGGTCATCGCCTCGAGCTTTTCGATGGTGAGGCAACCGGAGGCGGCCGCGTCGATCATGTTCTTGTCTTCGGAGACCGGGATGAAGGCGCCGGAAAGTCCACCGACGTATGAGGAGGCCATGATGCCGCCCTTCTTGACCTGGTCGTTCAACATCGCGAGCGCCGCGGTGGTGCCGGGGGCGCCGACCTGATCGAGGCCGATCTTCTCCAAGACCTCGCCCACCGAATCGCCGACGGCTGCCGTGGGAGCCAGCGACAGATCGATGATGCCGAAAGGCACGCCGAGCCGCTTCGAGGCCTCCTGCGCCACGAGTTGGCCGACGCGGGTGATCTTGAAGGCGGTGCGTTTGATGGTCTCGCACAGAAACTCGAAATCCTTGCCCTTGGCCTCGTCGAGCGCGCGAGAAACCACGCCGGGCCCGGAAACGCCGACGTTGACGACCACATCGCCTTCGGTGACGCCGTGGAAACCGCCGGCCATGAACGGGTTGTCGTCGGGAGCGTTGCAGAAGGCCACGAATTTCACGCAACCGTAGCTGTCGTTGTCGCGTGTGGCGTAGGCGGTGTCTTTGATGGCGTGGCCAAGCAGCTCGACGGCGTCCATGTCGATGCCGGTTTTGGTCGAACCGACGTTGACCGACGAGCAGACGATATCGGTTTCGGATAACGCCTGGGGAATCGATTCGATGAGCATGCGCTCTGCCGGCGTCATCGACTTGGAGACCAGCGCCGTATAGCCGCCGATCAGGTCGACGCCGACCTTCTTGGCCGCGCGATCGAGCGCGTGGGCGATCTTGACAAAATCGGCCGGCGACTTGCAGGAACTCGCGCCCACCAAGGCGATCGGGGTGACGGTGATGCGCTTGTTGACGATCGGGATGCCGAAGTCGCGCTCGATGGCCTTGCCGACTTTCACCAGATCGCGGGCTTTGTCGGTGATCTTGTCGTAGATGTTGTCGCAGACCGTGTCCACGTCCGAGGCCGCGCAGTCGAGCAGCGAAATGCCCATGGTGATGGTGCGCACGTCGAGCTTTTCCTGCTCGATCATCTGATTGGTCTCGCGGACCTCCATAATGTTCAGCATTGCTTGCCTCCGCTCAGACCCGGTGCATCTTCGTGAAAATTTCCTCGCGCTGGCAGCGGATGCGCACGCCGATCTTCTCGCCGAGGGCCTCGAGGCCGTCTACCAACGCCGAGAACTCCTCGTCGGACTTGCTGTAGTCGACAATCATCATCATGTTGAAGAACCCCTCGATGATGGTCTGCGAGATGTCGAGAACATTGACTTTGTGCTGCGAAAGATACGTGCAGACCTGCGCGATGATGCCGACCGTGTCCTGCCCGACCACCGTGATGACCGCTTTATCCATGGGAACCCCTTAAACCGATGTGTGAACCGCCGATGGCCAACTACGCCATGCTGTTCCAGTATAAATGAAGGGTGTCATTGAAGCCGGGAACGTCCGGAATAATAACAAATAACCAAATATATTGACTATTGCCAGATGGTAATCTCATCGATACTGCCGTTCATGGTCCTTAATACCGGTGAGATAGTGCGTGGCGGCTTCGCTGTGATCACTGCGGCCAAGGTCCTGTTCGGAACCATCCGTGACAAGTTGGGCACTGAACATCGCTTCGTACTCGGGCATGCTCAGGCGCTCGCGATGATCAAGTAAATCGCGGTGAGCTTGCGCATCCAGACGCTGCCGGTAACCGGGTTGCAACGTGCCGAAATAGAGCTCGGCCACGGAACCGGAACCGTAGGAATACAAGCCGATGCGATCACCTACCTTGAGGCTTTCGTCGTTTTCGAGCAACGAGAGCAAGGCGAGATAGATCGAGCCCGTGTAGATGTTGCCAACCTCTTTGCCATAGACGATGCTTCGCTCGAATCGCTCGGTGAGGCGGGTGTAATCAGCCTCGGCGATTTTGCCGTTGCCCAGTGTTCGCAGGCCCTTGCGCCCCATTTTCGAGAATGGGATATGGAAGAGCAGCGCCTGCAGGGTTTCGGGATTCGCCATTCCCTGCCTTTGCGCCTTGCCCCAGACCTCCTCGAACATGCTGACATAGATCTCCTCCGAGAACTTGCCGCGCGCGAAGGCGACGGTGGAGTAATTGGGACGCCAGAAATCGCCGGTGCTGCGGCTTTCGTAGATGGATTCCGGTTCGATGGCAAGGATGGCCGGATTGCTGGTGATGAGCATGGCCACCGCACCGGCTCCCTGCGTCACCTCACCCGGCGTGTCAAGACCGTAGCGGGCGATGTCGGAGGCGATGACGAGGGCCTTGCGGCCGGGGTGGCTGCGCACGTAATCGCAGGCGAGCTGGATGCCGGCGGTCGCGCCGTAGCAGGCTTCCTTGATTTCGATGGCGCGGAGATTGCCAGTGAGCTTCAGCAGGTCCTGCATGAACAGCGCCGCGGCCTTGGACTGGTCGATGCCACTTTCCGTGGCGACGATCAGCAGGCCGATTTGTTGACGGTCTTCGGCGGAAAGCATGGGTTCCGCGGCGTTGGCGGCCATGGCGACGATGTCTTGGTCGAGCGCGGCGACCGACATTTTGCTCTGCCCGATGCCGATCAGGTATTTGTTCGGATCCACGCCGCGAACCTTGGCCAAATCAACCAAATTGAGGTAATGATTGGGCGTGTAGAAGTTGATTTTGTCAATGCCGGCCTTGACATTGGCGGCTGCATTATTGTCATACATCATGTTCATCCCCTGTTGTCATTGGTTGTTTTGGGCGCTACGGAGTTGGTTCAGGAGTCTTTTGGCGGTTTCCAGATTGGCATTCGCCGGGTTGGCGCGAAGCGCTGCGACGACTTGCTCAAGTTCGTCCGGCTTGGCTCCGGCGGACATCGCGAGGCTTTTGAACTGGAGGTTCATGTGGCCTTCCTGGATGCCGCGCGTCACAAGCGCCCGCATCGCGGAAAGGTTGGAGGCGAGGCCGACGCTGGCGACGATGCCCATCAGCCGCTTGGCGTCCGGATGGTGCAGCAGCTTGAGGCTCAACTTGGCCATCGGCAGCGTCGACATCGCACCACCCACACTGCCCAACGGCAGTGGAATGTCGATGCTGCCGACCAGCTGACGATGTTCCTCGTCGATAGACCATTGCGTCCAAGTCCGGCGTTGCCCGTTGAGGTCGGCGTAGGCGGCGGCATTGATATTCCTGGTGTCGTTGCCAGTCGCCAGCACCACAGCGTTGATCCCGTTCATAATGCCTTTGTTGTGCGTGGCCACGCGCAACGGCGAGATCTCCGCGAACCGAGCGGCCGCAACGATACGACGCGCGACCTGCTCGCCATCCATGTCGCGGGTCGACAGGTTATCGAAATCGATACGCGCCTCAGATTGTGCACGCTGGTTTTGGGCATAGTTGGAAAGTATCGCCATCAGCAAGTCAAGCCCGTCAAGCTGCTCGGCACAATACTTGGCGACCGCCTCGGCGATGGTGTTGACCACATTGGCACCCATCGCGTCGCCCGGGTCGATCAACAAATCGATTTCGGAAAACTCTTCGTCGGACACCGAAGCAGTGATCTTGCGCAACCCTCCCCCATGCGTTTCCAGGCTCGGATGAGCGTCCTGCGCGACCTTGCGGATTTCCGCCTCATGCTCACGCACGAATGTCGCAAGACCACCATTATCGGTTTGTGATAAATCATGGCTTTGTGTCTTAGTTGCCATGAAATCGCCATTGCCTCCATCGGGCTCTCCGACCCGGCCCGGCTTTTCCGCAGGCATACGCCCACCATGATTGCCCAAAGACGATGCGGAACCGCTTTTCATAAACACAATCTGTGCGGTGATACCATCGCGGCGCACCGATGTGCGGAAGCCTCCGGCACGGGCGATTCGATGCGCGGCATTGCTGGCGGCGGCAATCACCGACGGCTCCTCGACGGCCATCGGCACCCGCAACGCCTCGCCGTCAATCACAAAATGATCGGCCAAACCAAGCGGCACAGGGAAATTGCCGATCTGGTTCTCCACCATATTGGCGGCCACGGCGGTCGGCAGCGCCGGTTCGTCGGTCAATATGTGCAGGTCATCGTCATCGATCACGCCTTCGCTGCGTAATTGCGCAAGCCGCTCACCCGTGGAAAGCTCGTAGAATTTCGTCATCGTATATTCTCCACCTCCATGGCCACGCCCTGCCCGCCGCCGACGCACAGCGCCGCGACGCCGAGCGCCTTGCCGGTTCGCTGCAGGTTATGGACCAGCGTAGTCAATATCCTTGCGCCCGATGCCCCAAGCGCGTGCCCCAGCGCGAGCGCCCCGCCGGAGATGTTGTACCGCTCCGGGTTGATGCCCAACTGCTCACGCGTCAGCCACGCCTGGGTGGCGAACGCCTCATTGACCTCATACAGATCGATGTCGGCGACCCTCTGCCGGCAACGTTCCAGCACTTTTTTGACGGCGGGAATCGTGGCGTAGCCCATCTGGTCGGGCCGATAGCCGACCTCGGCGTACCCGCGAATCACGGCCTGCGCCTTCAAGCCAAGCTCGCGCGCCTTGCCTGCGGTGGTGACCACCATAACCGCCGCCCCATCACTTAACGGCGATGTATTACCGGCAGTGACCATGCCATCGGATTCGTAAACCGGCTTGAGCTTGGAAAGCGCCTCAACGGTCGTTCCCGGCCGCATCGTCTCGTCACGTTCAAGCCCGCCGACCGGCAGCACTTCGTCTTCAAAATATCCGGCATTCCAAGCCACAGCGGCCTTGCGCTGGGACTCGACCGCATACCGGTCCAAGGCCTCGCGGCCCACGCCGAAACGCTTCGCTAGGTTCTCGGCGGTGACTCCCATGGCGTAATCGCCGAAGGCGTCGTTGAGCGCGTCGTAATGCAACGTGTCGTGCCAGTGGTCGAGGTCGAATTCGTTCTTACCGGTACGACGAGCGAAAGCGGTCGCGTTCGACATGCTTTCCGCGCCACCAGCCAGCACCACATCCGCGTCGCCCATCGCGATGGCACTTTGGGCCAAGCGGATCGCCTTGAGCCCGGAACCGCAGACCTGGTTGACACTCATGGCCGTGCCGGTGATCGGCATGCCCGCGCCGAGCTGCACCTGCCGCGCCACATTCTGCTTGGAACCAGTGCCGAGCACATTGCCCAAAATCACCTGGTCGAAGATCTCGGCGCTCAAGCTGGAGCGCTTCAACCCGCGTTTGACCAGATCAGTCGCCATTTCCACCGCGCTCATGCCGCTCAACGCGCCACGGAATCTGCCGGTTCCGGTACGCCACGAAGCGGCGATGACCACATCGTCATCATTGATCCTGGTTTTGTCCGCGCTCATCGGGCGACTCCACCGAAACCAAGCTCCACAAAAACCACGAACCGCGTCAAATTCACATCTCGCAAGCGCATACGCTCAATCCTCCTAGCGTCTGCAAGATTAAATGAGGACCATAGAGACGCGAAAGGAGCTGTGACGCTATCTCCACCAGCGTTCACAGCCCCTTTACGGATATCGCAACTTCATCACAACTTCGGTGCGGTTGCCATCAATTTACACGACAATCCACGCATCATTCTTGCAATATCATCACAACTTCGGTTCAATTATCGGTTTTGCCGAGTGCGCTTACGCCTCGCGGTGCGCCGAATCCGAGGCGACGGCCGCCAAGGCACGCGGGGCATGGAAGCCCTGATGCGCGAACTCGTCGGCGACGGCCTGCGCCACGGCACGGCCCTGGCCCTTGTCGACCAGCGCGATGATGGACCCGCCGAAACCGCCGCCGGTCATGCGGGCACCGTACGCGCCGTGCTTGCGAGCGACATCAACAGCCACATCCAGCTCGGGAACGGTGACCTCGTAATCCTTGGCCAACGAATCATGGGAGGCGTTGAACAGGCGTCCTGCCTCCTTCACGTCTCCGGCGGCGAACGCCTTCACAAACTCCGGCACGCGCCAAATCTCGGTGACGACATGGCGCACGCGCTTTCTCATCGTCTCGTCCGGCAGCCGGTCGAGCACCTCCTGCAAGCCGGCTTGGGCGGCGTCGGAATCATCGCCGGCGCTCTGCGAAATGCGGTCGGCGACCACGCGCAGGTTATCGACGCCCAGCGCTTTTGCCGCCTCCTCGCACATGCTGCGGCGAGCCTCGTACTGACCGTCGTTGAGCTGGTGGTTCGCCTGCGTATCGACCACGAGCAGCTCCAACCCAAGCGAATCCAAATCAAACGGCTGCTGCGAGACGCTGTGCAGCGCGTCGAGCTCCGGACGGCAATCCAGCAACAGCGCATGGTTTGGCGTG
Source organism: Bifidobacterium sp. ESL0775 (assembly GCF_029395475.1). Taxonomy (NCBI): domain Bacteria; kingdom Bacillati; phylum Actinomycetota; class Actinomycetes; order Bifidobacteriales; family Bifidobacteriaceae; genus Bifidobacterium; species Bifidobacterium sp. ESL0775. The sequence continues at coordinate 1,922,726 of NZ_CP113917.1, forward strand.
CAACGCATGGAGGCGTTCTGGTCAAGCCCGCCCGTGGAGGCCCCAGCCATGTCGTTTTCGGCCTTCATCGCGGCCTGAATCAGCGTGACCCGACCCTCGTCGCTGCCGCCAAAGCCCAAGTCGAAGATGTCGTCAAGCGCGAGCGCCGTGGAACAGGTCATCGCGGCAGACGAGCTCAGCCCGCCGCCGACCGGCACGCACGAGACGAACGCGGCGTCAAAGCCCTTCACCGCGTCAAAACCGGCCTCGCGCAACGCCCAGGCCACGCCGATCGGATAGGCGGCCCAGCCGTCGACATCCCGCGCCTTGAGGCCATCCAAATCGGCGACCACCGGCTTGCGGTCGCCGAAACTGGAGACAACGCGGGCCACGCCGCTTTCCTTCGGGGCCACGGCGACAAACGTGCGGTACGGCAGGGCGATAGGCAGGCAAAGTCCGGCGTTGTAGTCGGTGTGCTCGCCAATCAAGTTCACGCGCCCCGGCGCGGACCATACCCCGGCAGGCGCCTCGCCGAACGTATCCACGAACAACTCGGCGACCTGTCCGACGGCGTCCTTGGCATCAAGCGGCTCAAGGTATTGCACATCTCTGATGTTGCTGGTCATTTGATTTCCTCCATGAAATGAATGTTGCAGTATAACTGTGTAATACAAAAATCAATCGATGTCGATCGGACCGAGCTCGTGGAAGCGGGCGGCGATGCGCTCCGGCGTCGTGTCCGAGACCCAAGCGGCCATGCCCGATTCGGAACCGGCCAGGTACTTGATCTTGTTGGCGGCGCGGCGGAACGAGAAGAACTGCAGGTTGAGCCGGTAGTTCTCGCGGCGCGAATCATGGACGGGCGCCTGGTGCCAGGCCGAGATATACGGCAGGTCCATGCCCTTGCCGTCGCCCTTATCGAAGAAGGCGTTGCCGCGGCGCAGCAGGTGCGAGTACATCGAGGCCAAGTCCCAGCGTTCCTGGTCGTTGAGCTCGTCGAGGGTCTTGACGTCGCGCACCGGGGCGACATGGACCTCCAACGGCCAGCGCGCGGCGGCCGGAACGTAGGCCACCCAGCTGGAATTGCGCATCACCACGCGCGTTCCGGCCGCCATCTCGGCGTCCATGATGTCGCGCAGGAGGTTGCCGCCGGTCCGCTCGAAATAAGCCTGCGTATGCTGCAGCTCGGTCTCCATCTTCGGAGGGATGAACGGGTAGCAATAGACCTGGCCGTGTGGGTGCGCCAGCGAGACGCCGATCTCGGAGCCGTGGTTTTCAAAGGGGAAGATCTGCTCGATGCCGTCCAAATGCGAGATCTCAGCGGTGCGGAAAGCCCAGGCCTCCACGACGGTGCGCAGGCGCGAGACCGGCAGGTCGGCGGGCAGGCCGTCCTCGTTGGGGTCGAAGCAGATGACCTCGCAGCGTCCGGCCGCGGGCTTCTGCTCCCAAAGCTCGTTGTCATCGACCTGCGTGACGATATTGGGCACGCCGGGCACCTGCACCATCGAGGGGAAACGGTTCTCGAAGACGACCACGTCGTAATCGGTGTCGGGCACTTCCCCGTCCTGGTAGGGGTCGCCGGGCTTGCGGGCGGCGAGCGGGTTGCCTTTGGCCGTGGCTCCCGGCCCTGCGGTGATCGGCCGGTTCATGCGGGCCGCCGCCATCGGAATCCACTCCCCGGTCAGCGGATCGCGGCGCATGATCGGCTCGGCGTAGGGCACCTCATGTCCCTCGGCGTCGCGATGCGGGGCGAACCGGTCGGTCAACGGGCGCGGGTCCTTGAGCTCGCGGGTCTTGGCGCCGCTGACGTATTCCGGGTCGTCATCCAGATAGAAGAAATCGCGCCCATCCGCCAGTTTCGTCGGCGTGATGCGGATATGCTCCGACGCATACTTTCCAGGATGGTAATACTTGAATTCCTGTTGCTTCATTGCTGTTTCCTTTGCGTTGGTTTTCGTGCCATCAGGCCATCGGCCTCGCCTTCAGAGCGCCGGGTCAATGGCTTAGCGGTTATTGCGGGATGGCCACAAACGATTGAAAGCCTCAATCATCGTTGGCGTCAATCCTCAAGCTGGCCCGGCCCTTTGGTCAGGACGAGATGATTGACCAGCTTGCGCGTCTCCTCGACCGAGGTGGGGTCCAGCCCGTCATCGGTGATGAGGGTGTCGACCTGGTCAAAGCGGGCGAAGAGGGAAAGCGAGGTGCAGCTCCACTTGGTGTGGTCGGTCAGGATGATCGTCCTGTCCGCGATGTCCATCATGGCCATGTCCGTGGCGGCCTCCAGCGAGTTGGGCATGAGGAACCCGCGCGGTATCGAGACCGAATGGGTGCCCAGGAACACGGTGTTGACGCGCAGGGATTCGATGACCTTGTCGGAGATCGGGCCGACCAGCGAGTTCGAGCGGGTGATCACGCCGCCGGTGACGATGACCTCGACGTCCTTTGATTCCAAGGCCTGCACCAGTTCCGCCACGGGAATGGAGTTGGTGAGGATGGTGATGTTGCTCGCGCGCTGGCTTTCCAAGAGGTGCTGGGCGAAGATGTAGGACGTGGTGCCGCCGCCGATGGCGATGACGTCGCCGGGTGAGACGTATTTGACGGCCTCCTGCGCGATGGAGTCCTTGAGCCCGATGTCCATCTGCGATTTGACGGAGAACAGCGGTTCGCTGAGCAATGTGCTTGTGGTCACCGCACCGCCGTGGACGCGCTTGAGCAACCCCTTGTCGGCCAGGTCCGCGATATCGCGACGCACCGTCATGGCAGAAACACCAAGCTCCTTGGAAAGCGCGGTGATGCGCACCGCGCCTCGGGTACGCAGCCGGCTTAAGATCAAATGCTGACGTTGTGAGGAAATCATACGAACATTATCGCACAAATAAGAGCATGAAACAAACCCACTTGAGCGTTTCATCTGGTAGGTTTACCAAAACCGAACATTTCAACCACAAAAAACGAAACAAAAACCCACATCATATAAGTCCATTGACAGATACGATGTGGGTCTGAAAAGAAAATCTCGCCGGACCGCGGCAGGTGTCACTGCCCTCCGGTGGTCTGCTGTTGGCCTTGGTCGGGATTCTCCTGCTGGGGAGCCTGCTGCCCCTGATCCTGGCCTTGGTCCTGGGTCTGCACGCGTTGCCGGCCGGGGTAACCGCCGGAAGTCGATTGTCCCGCCGTGTCTGCGGAGACGCTCGAGCCGCCCATGAACTTCGGGTCGGGGTTGCCATAGCTGTTGTCTATGGGGATGTTGGCATCGGCCAGATACTTGTCCATGAACTCTTTCCACGCCGGCGTCGCGATATAGCTGCCGTACCAAGTGCCGTGGGACTGGTGGTTGATGGTCCTGCCGTTGAAGGACACGTCGCCCTCGGCGTTGCCGACGGAGACGAACGCCGCCACCTGGTTGGGCACGAAGCCCGAGGTGAGCAGGCGGGTGTCGTTGTTGGTGCCGGTCTTGGCGAAGGTCTTGCGCCCGTTGTCGAGCTGGGCGGCCTTGGCCTGGCCGTCCCCACGGATGACACCCTGGTTCATGGCGTAGGCCGTGGTCTGGGCGATGGCCGGATCGATGGCCTGATGGCAGTTGGCGCTGGGCACCTTCAAGGATTTGCCTTCCTTGGAGACGACCTTCTTCAGCGCGATTGGCGTGCATTCCACGCCGTTGGCCGCGATGGTGGCATAGACGTTGGCCATCGTCAGCGGCGAGGCACCGACGGAACCGATGATGATCGGTCCGGTCCAGCTCTCAGGCGCCAATGTCTTGTTGGCCACGGAATTGTGGTACCCCATGGTCTTCGCCGCGTCGATGATCGGGCACAGGCCGATCTGGTCGGCCATCGCCGCCTGGGTGGTGTTGTGCGAATGGACGAGGCCGTCGAGCACGGTTTCGGTGCCGCTGCTTCCGCCTTCCGAATTGTGGACCGACCAAGGCGTCAATATGCCGCTGTAGCCGGGGCAGGCGAACGAGTGAAGCGGATAGGTTCCCTTGGGGGTCACCGCTTGGGTGATGGAATGTCCCTGCTGCATCCACGCGACCATGTTGATGGGTTTCCACGTCGAGCCGACGCCCCACCCACGGCCGCCGCCATCGTTCTCGTCGACCGCGTAGTTGACCGCGGTGCGGGTCTTGTCGCCGTTCGCCTCATCGGTCGGGTCGTAGGTGCGGTTGATGCCGAAGCCAAGCACCTCGCCGGTGCCGGGCTTGATGGCCGCGATGGTCACCTCGAACCCGCTCGGGTCGTTGGGCGGGATGGTGTCGCGCGCGGTCTGCATGGCGTCGGCGTTGGCGTGCACGTCCATCGTCGTGTAGATGTTGAGCCCGCCCTCGTTCAGCAGTTTGCTGCGGTCCTTGGAAGTCTTGCCGAACTCCTTGGAATTGAGGATCTGCTTGGTGGCGTAGTCGCAGAAGAATCCCGCGTCGCCGGCGACCTGGCAGCCGATCAGCGTGCTGCTGTTCTGCAGGTTGAGCGTCTGCGCTATCGGCTGGTCGTGGAACTTGTCGTGGTCGGCCTTGGAGATGAAATGCTGCTGGTACATCAGATCGAGGACGATGTTGCGCTGTTTCTGCGATTCCGGTTGGTTCGCCGGCACCGAAGGGTCATAGCGGGAAGGGTTCTTGGTGATCGCCGCGATGGTCGCGGCCTGCCCGACGTTGAGGTCGGCCGCGGAGACGTTGAAGTACCGTTTCGCCGCGGTCTCGACGCCGTAAAGGTTGTTGCGCCCGAACTGGGCGATGTTGAGGTAGCCCTGGAGGATCTCGGCCTTGTTGTATTGCTTTTCCATCTGCACCGCGATGAGCATCTCGCGTATCTTGCGGGCAATGGTGTCTTCCGAGGCGTGGTATTCGGCGATGGGGTCGTTCTTCTCCTTGGCCTCGACCAGCAGCACGTTCTTGACATACTGCTGCGTCAGCGAGGAGCCGCCCTGGGTGTCGCCGTGCTTGATGAAGGTCTGGATGAATGCACGCAGCACGCCCTGCACGTCCACGCCGGAATGCTCGAAGAAACGCCTGTCCTCGCGGGCCACCACAGCCTGCTGCATGGGCTGCGAAATCTGGCGCAGCGGCACCACGGTGCGATTCTGTGCATAGAAGGAGGCGATGACGGTCTTGCCGTCGGAGGCGTAGATGGTGGATTTCTGCGGGAGGCTGGTGACGTCGAAATCGATGTCCTCCACCTTGAGCGACGGAGCCACCACGCGGGCCATGCCGTTGATGCCAAGCACGCCGGGTATGAAGAACATGCCGCCGACGACGCCACCCGCGATGCAAAGGGTCACGTAGGTCAAGAGCAGCGCGATCACGCGGCGCACGGTGAGGTTGTTCTTCATTTGAGGCATGGTGTCATTCTAGGATATCGCCTCTACCGAAACGGCCGATCTGATGGCGTCATCGCCCAATGTTCACCGTGTATCGGAGAGTCCGGAAAATCACCGAAAACAAGCTGGGAACTTGCTATGAATACGCGGCCCGAACCCACTTGGCAACGAGCCGCGAAATCCACGGAAAATGCAAGGCGCGATCTGATCAGTGACGCGAACGGCGGATCAAGGCCCCCGGCTGGTAGATGATGATGGAACGGCCCTCGCGGGCGATCCAGCCGCGGTTGGCGAAGTCCATCAGCGCCTTGTTGACGGTCTCGCGCGAGGAACCCACGAGCTGGGCCATCTCCTCCTGCGTCAGGTCGTGCGGCACCTTCACCCCGGACTCCACAGGTTCGCCGAAGCGCGAGGCCAGGTCGAGCAGCGTCTTGGCCAAGCGGGCGGGGACGTCCATGAAGACCAAGTCGGAGATTTGCTCGTTGTTGGCGCGCATGCGGTTGGCCATCACTTGCAGCATGTCCACGGCCACACGCGGATGCTTGTTGAGCCAGGCGAACAACGTGTCGTGCTCGAGCCAGCCGACCTGCGTGCCGTTGTTCATCGCGATCGCCGAAGCCGTTCGCGGGCCGCCAGCCGGGTCGAAGACGGGAATCTCCCCCAGGATCTCGCCGCGAGTGTGGATGCTCAACAGCTGCACGCGGTTGTCGCTGGCCTCGCGGGTCAGCTTGACCTTGCCACGTTCCAGCAAATACATGCGCTGGTCGGTGGAACCCTCATGGAAGATGTAATCCCCCTTTTCAAATTCAGCACGCAGCATGTACGGCATGAGCTCTTCTGCCTCGGCTTGCGAGACATGCTTGAACAATGCCGTCTGCAGAAGCTCGTTGTTCGCATCTGCTGCCCCATTCGGACTAGCCACGAGATCGCACCTCCAAAATCTTGCCTGTGTACCGCCAGAAACATTCGCGCTTTACTGGCCAACCTCTTAAAAAACGTACCCTAATTGTAACGCCGTTCGATATATGTTTCGAGGTGGGAGGAAACCGCTTCAAACCCCATTCGCGTTTGCCGTTTGAGCGGGGCGACGCGTTTGACGGAGGATTTGACGGCTTTGTCGCGCATCTTCTCCGGCGAGGTCTTCAATATCCTGCCCATCCTTTCGACATCGATGCCGTAAGCGATGGTGGCATGGTGCAGCAACGCGCCGGGGCCACCATCGCGGGCCGGGAAAAGGCGTTGCGCAGCCCCGCCGATCTTGCCGTCCGCGCAGACGATGTCATTGGTTCCGCCAAACCTCGCAGCGATGCCGAGCTCGTTCAACGCGTCGATGATCCAGAAATCGCACAGACGGAATGACTGATCTACGGAAAGCCCTTTTACGAAGTCCTGTGGGGCATAGAGCGAGTAAGTGATGACGTCATCGGGCTCGATGAACATCGTGCCGCCGCCGGTGGTGCGCCGCACGACGTCGAACCCCTCCTTACGGGCCTGATCGGCATCGACCTCGTGGTCGACGGACTGGAACCTGCCGACCACGACGGCCGGGCGCGACCACCGCCAGAAGCGCACTGTGGCGGGTCTTCGGCCCCCGGCCACTTCACGGGCCCACCGCTCGTCAAGCGCCATCTGCTCGGCGGGCTCACGGGCGATGTCGCGCACAGCCACCGGGCGCATCGCCTTCCAACGCTTTTGACACAGTTGATGGAAAGCGTCATTATTTGACGTCAATTTGTCTGAAACCCCAAGGCCATTATCATTTGCACAAATTGAGCGGCCGTTTTCGCTTGAAGAACCCTTTTTGCCGTTTTCCAGGGCCCTCAGATACGCGGTTTGTATCGCATCGCCGTCGACACCCACCAATTCCAACGATGGATGGGAACTGAAAACGACATCCAATGGCCGGCCATCAATCAACGCCTGTTCGATATCCGAAATCAAGGATTGCGCGTCCCCGTCATCGCCCATGACGAAGAAATCGCCGTCGATCTTGCATGAGAGCGGATTGCCTGCCTGATCCACGTCAACATCGACCCCTACCAGCTTGCCTCCTGGAGTCTTGTATTCACCACGCATGCGCATCACCATATAATATGCGGCGCACGGAAACGCCTTTGGGACGCTTCCATGCACCGCATCGAATCAACCAATAATCATCAGATACCAGTAATCGTGTGGCCACGCTTGAAATGCGCGTACACGGATCACGCTATTCGCGCAGTTCAACGCCTTTGGCGTCCCTGTGCCACGGCGAGCCGTAGTTGGAGCTCAAAATCAGTATCCCCTCAACCAAGCCCCAGATGAAGGCGGCCACGGGGCCGAGGCCGAGCAGGATCCAGCCAAGCAGCGTCAGGAGCAACTGGGCCACGGCCTTGCCGTAGAAGCCCAGATAGAAGTTGTGCACGCCAAGCCACCCCAAGAAGATGCCCAGTAATCCCGCGGCCATCTTGCTGCGGGGCTGATAGCCATAAGGCAGGGGCTGGGGCTGGCCTGGCTGCGTATATTGCGGAGCGTAAGGCTGTCCGGGCTGGCCTTGCGGATAGCCGTTCTGGCTGGCATACGGCTGGCCGGCGCCGCCCGCGGCATAGCCGTAACCCGTTTGACCCGCCTGTGACTGGGCATAATGTGGCTGGCCGTAATTCGGTTGCGTATAGCCAGTTTGCTGGTAATTGGGTTGGCTATATGGTGCCTGAGGCGCCGGTTGCGGTTGCCCGGACGCGCCGTTTGGCCCATAACTGTTCTGCGGATACTGCTGGTTTTGGCCCTGATACTGGCCGTAAGGCTGCTGGTACTGGTTCTGGCCGCCGCCATTGCCGGGCTGAGGGGCGTTGAAACCTTGCCCTGAGCGCTGGTCAGGCTGGCCGTTGGGTGCATCTGGTGTGTTGTTCATGGTTTTAAGCTTAGCCCAAACAGTCGAGGCAATATGCGAAATGACTGGGAATTGGCTGTAAATCCTTTTCGCACCGCGAACAAAGGCATATAGACATATACGTTCGGGCGCACCCCTCTTGGAAAGTGCGCCCGAACGTAATACATCAATGCAGGCTTCGGCCGTGACTCACGCCCGACCTCGGCCGGATAGGTCAGATTCTATCCAATATGGCCTTGCCGACCTCAGCGGTGGTGCGTTGCTTCTGCCCGTTTTCGGCGATATCGGCCTCGACGACCTCCTCGATATGCTTGGCCGGCTCATCCATGCCAAGGTGACGCAACAGCATCGCTGTGGAGAGGATGGTGGCCGTCGGGTTGGCGATGCCCTTGCCGGCGATGTCGGGGGCGGAGCCGTGGATGGGCTCGAACATCGAAGGATACTCGTTGCTGGCGTTGATGCAGCCTGAAGCCGAATAGCCGACTCCGCCGACCACGGCGCCCGCCTCGTCGGTGATGATGTCGCCGAAGAGGTTGTCGGTCAGGATGACGTCGAAACGGCTGGGATCGGTGACCATGAAGATGGTGGTCGCGTCGATGTGCAGGTAGTCGTGGCTGACCTCGGGGTATTCTCGGCCGACCTCGTCGACGATGCGCTGCCACATGTCGCCGGCGTTAATCAAGACGTTCTTCTTATGGACCAAAGTGACGTGCTTCTTGCGCTTCATCGCCAGGTCGAAGGCGTAACGCACCACGCGCTCGACGCCGTAGGCGGTGTTGAGGCTGACCTCGGTGGCCACCTCGTGCGGGGTGCCCTTGCGGATGTCGCCGCCGGCGCCGCAATACAGGCCTTCCGTGCCTTCGCGCACGACGACGAAATCGATGTCACCGGGGTTCTTCAGCGGGGACTCGACACCCTTGTAAAGCTTGGAGGGACGCAAGTTGACGTACTGGTCGAGATCGAAACGCAGCTTCAACAGCAAGCCGCGCTCAAGCAAGCCGGCCGGCACATCGAGCCGGGGGTCGCCGATGGCCCCCAACAGAATGGCGTCGGTCTTCTTGATCCGCTCGAGGTCCTCGTCGGGCAGCACCGCCCCATCACGCACATAGCGTTGGGATCCAAGATCGAAGTCCTCATACTCGAAGTCGGCCACGCCCTCGGTGGCCTTCTCCATGACCTCTTGGGCCGGTGGAACGATTTCCTTGCCAATGCCGTCACCGGGGATGACGGCGATGTGATATGTCTTTTTAGTGCTCATAGCCGTGACAATAGTCGCGAAAATCACACTGTCCACTATATGGTCCGAAAAATGGACATTCCTATCCTGAATACAAAACCAGCAAAATATATCTATTTGCATCGTTTGCCGAAACAAACATGCTCCCCTCTTCTAAAGAGCGCGGAAATGTATAATTTCATACAAAAGAGCGCAAATATCCGATTTTCCCTCACAAATACATCCAACGCCACTACAATCAGAGGTAACGCTATTAACGTTTTTAGGCAAGGAGGCCTTGATTATGGTTAAATGGTTACGCACAAGCAAAAGCGGCATGATTGTCGCCACCATCGTCCGCATCTATCTCGCCATCGCGTGGTTGCAGGCCGGCTGGGAGAAAGTGGTGGGCTTCTGCACGGGAAAGTTCAGCGCGGCAGGCTTCATCCAGATGGGCATCAGCCACCCGGTTCCCGTTGAGGGGACGAGCGGCCCCGCTGAATACCCTTGGTACACCTGGTTCCTGCAGCATATCGCCATGCCTCAAGTCAACGTGTTCTCGTTCATGGTGGCGTTCGGCGAAGTCGCGGTGGGCTTGGGGTTGCTTTTCGGCACTCTGACCACAGCCGCCGCCTTCTTCGGCATGCTGATGAACTGGGCCTACGTCCTCTGCGGCGTCGTTTCTTCGGGCCCGATCGACATCATCTGCGAATTCATCATCCTGGTCGCCGGCTTGAACGCGGGCAAGATAGGTCTTGATCGCTGGATCATTCCTTGGCTGCGCAGCAAGATTCATTGGCTGGGCAATTCGGTCTTCGACGAGGAAAAGACCACTTGGCCGTTGCAGAAGGCCTGAGGCAACAACCAAAACAAGATATCGCATTCTCCGTGTCCGTATGACTGCAAAAAACGTAGTCATACGGACACATACTTTTATTCGTCAATACCCATCGCGTTCAGGCACCAGGCGTTTTCGTCGCTGACTTCCTGCCACTGTTTGTAACGGCCGGAAGTGCCGCCATGCCCGGCCTCGACCTCGATGCGCGCGATGGCGTCCACGCCCTGCGCTTGCAGACGGGCGACCCACTTGAGCGGTTCCACATAGAGCACGCGGGTGTCGTTCATCGACGTGGTGGCGAAGATCCTGGGATAACGCGAAGTGGCAGCATCGGGAACGAAGCCATCGGTATCTGGGCCGTCGGCATCGTGGCCTTCACCCTTTTGGTTCAAGGCGTTTTGGGCTTGTAGCGGTTTCTCGGATTCGTCATCGCCCTGCCAAGGCCCGAACGGCGCATTTTCATACGGCGAATACGACTTCATATAGTCGTAGACGGTTTTGTCGTGGAGCGGATCGCCCCACTCGTCCCATTCCGTGACCGTCAACGGCAGCGACGGATCGAGAATCGAGGTGAGCGCGTCCACGAATGGCACGTCCGCCTCGATGCCCGCGTAGCATTGCGGAGCCATGTTCGCCACGGCACCCATCAGCAGGCCTCCTGCGGAGCCGCCGTTACCGACGGTGCGTTTAGGATCTGCCAGCCCCGCCTGTTGCAAGGCTTTGGTGGCATCAACGAAATCCTCGAATGTATGACGTTTGTTAAGCCTGCGCCCCTGTTCGTACCAGGCGCGGCCCATCTCGCCGCCTCCACGGACATGCACCACGGCGTAAAGCACGCCACGGTCGAGCATGCTCACGCGAGCCACGGAGAAGCCCGGGTCGCTGCTGATCTCGTAGGCGCCGTAGCCGGTGATGAACAGCGGACCGGCGACAGGGCACGATTCATGGTTCTGCTTCAGCCCGGCATCATTCGATTCATCGTGACGTTCAGAAGTGCCCCCACCAAGCGAAACAGGACCACCATCAGCCGGACTTTCAGCAACATCCAGCAAGTCGATGCGGCTCAAATCGTCACCCAAGGCCGCCATGGCTTTACACCGATCCGGCCGCCAAACCAACGAGACCGGCACCAGCTCACCGTCTCGCACGCGCACCCAGACGCGCCGCTCGCGGTAGTTGGCGGCATCGAAACCGCCATGCACCTTCGCGCGCTTGAGCAGCTTGCTTTGGCCGGTGGCCACGTCAAGCTCGCGCAACTGTCCTGGTTGCGTATAGCTCGAGAACGAATAACGCATACGCGGCACGTCGTAGGAGGGGTTGCCGCCGGCGGAAATCGAATACAGCCGCTCGTTCCGGCTATCCGCATCCGGCTTCAACTCGCGGAACCGCCATGGCCGCCGCACCAGGAAATCTTCAAGCGCGTCCCGTTTCGTCATCACGGCGACATGGGGCAGGCTGTCCTTGCGATAGCTCAGCACCACGAAATTGCGATACATCGCGATGCCCTCGATACCCAGCCCGCGAGCGCCCCGCAGAATCTCAGGATTGTCGGGATTATCGTACGGAGTATTCACCCGCTTGGCAGCCGCACCAGCTTCGACCTCATCGCCCCGCTCGCAGCCATACGGCGAGCCCACGGCCACAGCCACGCCCTCACCCAACGCGTACGGCGGCTCGTGCGAACGCAAATCGACCATATCGACCTCGAAATTCGGGTTCCTCGCATTGTGATACACAAGCGCCAGCGGGATGTCGGAGCCGTCGTTGCCTGCGCCCTCGAACCGCGCGAAGCTCACATCGTATTCGATGCCCTCCTGACGCGGGATGAACGCACGGAATTCACCTTCCGGATCGTCGACCGGCAATGTCAGCACCTCACCGGTGGTTTTGGACGAGGTGCCGATGACCACGTTGCGTTCGTCGAAACTCGTGCCGACCCCGACCCAAAATTTCTCGTCACGCTCGTGGAAGACCTCGACATCCTCGTCGACGCTGGTGCCGACCTGATGCCGCCGGACGGCGTACGGACGCCACGATTGGTCGAGCAACGTGTAGAACACCCACTTGCCGTCGGGCGTGAAGCAGGCTTCCGAGATCCCTTTGAACACCTCGGGCAGCTCATGGCCGTCCTCGAGGCTGCGGATGCGGTAATCGTAACGTTCGCTGCCGGCGGTGTCGACGCCATAGAGCAGCCAACGTCCGTCGCGGGTCAGGTCAAGCCCGCCCAAGCGGAAGAAATCATGGCCTTTCGCCTCGACGTTCGGGTCGAAGACGACCTGCTCCCCCGGCATCGAGCCAGGTGCGTCGCCCGCTTTGATCTGCGGCGGATCCCAGTCATCCGGCCCGGCGATCGGCAGACGGCACTGCACCCCGTATTGCAGGCCCTCCTGCGTCCGTACGAAATACCAATAACCATCCATTCGTGTTGGAACGGACATATCCGTCTCATCGACCCGCGACTTGAGTTCCTCGAACAACCGGTGCTTCAGCCCGTCGAAACCAGCCGTGTGCGCACGGTAATACTCGTTTTCCTCGCGCACGAACCGTTGCAGGTCCGGCGAAGCCTTGTCGCGCATCCACTCGTATGGGTCGATGAAGGTGTCGCCGTGCGCCGTGCGCGCCTTTGGTTCGCGTTTGGCTTGCGGAACAGGCGGAATACCAACGGTTTTCGACGATGTCGGCGTGAGGTTCGATTCTTCGGTCATACCACACAAGCCTATACTCATCGAACGAACAACGGCGGGCCTTTGAGCGCGAGGCGACTATCTCAGGGCTGGCAAAGCCCCATGACATTCAATGCGCAGAATCGTAAGAAAAATATCTGAGGAACGTTCGCGCTATTCGCTTTTCGCGGATTCCAGACCCAGTGTATGGCGCAGGTAAGGCAGCATGGTCTTCATGATGTTGGAGCCGGTGGTGCCGGTGAAGACGGGGACATCGGTGACCGGCATGGGCTGGGTGGCGGTCAGCCCCGCGACCTCGGCCAAGGGCGAGGCCTCCTTCGGGCTCAGCTCGCGGATGGCGATGGCCAACACCCGCCCTGGGTAGCGCCGCGCGATGGTGGCATAGGTCACCGGATCCTTCTGCCCGTCGTCGCCGATGAGGATGAATCTCATATCCGGGAAATCCTCCATCAGCTGCTCGGCGAACTCCAGCTTGTGCTCGACGCCCGTGGGTATGAACGCCTTGGGCCTCGGGTCGAGATCGCGCAACAGCAACGGCCCGGCCGGATAACCCTGTTCGGCGATGAAATTACGTATCGAGCTCTCGACGTTCCACGGCGAGGTCGACAGATAGAAGAACGGCGCATCCGGCAGCATGTCGGAAAGGCGCGTGAACAAGGCGCTCATCCCCGGCACGGTGCTGCGTTTCTTGGGGTTGAGCAACAACAGATTGTAGGCCGCCTTGACCGGACTCGGCGCGTGGGTCACCATGATCGTGTCGTCGACGTCGGTGATGATGCCCACTTTGGCTCTTTCGGCCACGACGAACAGCTCGGAGTCGACCTTCCTTCGTCCGGCGACCTGATAGGAGACGTGGTGGACGCCGGGTGTGTTGCCGCGTTCGGCGACGAGGTCGAGGTAGCCGGCGCTGTCGGAAATGGCGTACGCCGAACTGATCTCGCGCGAGGTGTCGTAACGGTCGTAAACCTCGGAGACCCCCACCTGCACCGAATTGACCGGCACGCCATCGATCTCGATTTTCACCCGCACCCCGGCCGCCGGCACCGCAAGCATGCCACGGATGCCGCGCATCAGCTCACCGGAACGCGAGCCGCCGGGAGCCATCACCGTCCGGCACACCAGCCGCGCGTAATCGTCTGTTCCATAGCCCGCGTAAGGCTCGACCTTGGGGAACCATCCCCATCGCCGCACCAACTTGGTCGAGAACCTCGCCCATAGCCCGAACCCTTGGGTGACGGCCTTTCTCGCGTGCCGCAGCAATGGCTCGATGTCACCATGGCGCGGGATGGAGGTCTTGCGCGAGTCGAAGGAGGTGGAGGCGCGATGCACCTCGATCGGCACCGTGGGCATATCGTCCGCGCGCGCCGACCCAGCGTGTTCTTTCAACCGTTTGCGTGCCATGTGTTTCCGTTCGTTCGCGTGTTCATAGGTTCTTGATTATTGGCATTGGTATGTTCCGCGCCGAAAGCCACGCAGGTCACCGCGCCATCTTTTCAAGCCCGGTCTCCGTTGTCCACCGAAACGGGACCCAGCCACATCATTGGGCGCGACGAACCATGGCGGCATACTGCTCGGCGTCCATCAGCTCCGGCTCGTCATCGTCGAGCTCCACTTTGAGGATCCAGCCCTCACCGTAAGGGTCGTTGTTGATGACCTGCGGATCGTCGGCGACCGCCTGGTTGACGTATCGGACGGTGCCCTCGACCGGCGAGATGAGGTTCTGGACCGTCTTGGCGCTTTCCATCTCGACGATCTCATCGCCGGCGCGCACCGGGGTGCCGGGTTCCGGCAGATCGACATAGACGATCTCGCCCATCTGGTTGGCCGCGTATTCGGTGATGCCGATGACGGCAATCCCCTCGGCGTCATCGACCCACGCATGGTCGCCGGAATACTGCAGATGGTCAGGCACGTCCAAGGAAACGGGTTTGGCGGTGGCTTCGGTGGTGTCGTCGATCTCGGTGTCGTTCATGTTGTTTTCGCTCATGTTGCCAGATTAGCGCATCACAGCGCCCGATGTCTTGCTTGCCGCGAAATAAAAACGCGCCCCGCGAAAAACCGCAAGACGCGCCTACAAAACAGGAAAGGCCTTTAAACCGCCCGAAACTTACCTCACCGGACCAGTGGGCTGGCCGCCCACAACCTGCACTAGCGAACCTTGCGGGCAGTTGTCATAAATCCACTTGGCATCGGACACGTTCATGTTGACGCAACCATGCGAGCCGTGGCCGGCCGGGTCGCCCGTGCTGATGCCGGTGGGATTCCAAGGAGCGCCATGGAAGCCCTGTCCACCATTGAAATAGCTGATCCAAGGCACACCGGGAGTCACATAATCCGGCCCGCGCATGGTCTGCGTGGCGTAGCGCAGGTTGATGACGTAGGTCCCCGTGCTCGTCTGGTGGTCGGCCCTGCCCGTGCACACCGGGAAGGTCTGCACCACTTGGTCGTCCTTGTAGACGGTGACGGTCTGGGAGGATTTGTCGACCACGAGCCTCATCTGCGGCTTGGTCTGCTTGACGTCGAATTTGGTGATGTCGGCCGCCGCCTGAATGGTGGCAGGCTGAGAGGAGGTCAAGGCGCTGTAGACCTGATCGGCCACCGGGCCCACGTCCTTGATCTTGACGCCATCGACGCCTTTGGTCGTGGTCAGCAACACATTGCCCGCGGTGTCGATGATGTCCTGCTGGCTGACCATCTCCTGATTGAGCTCTTTGGGCATCTCCATGTTGAGGTAATTGGTGATGGCGTCTTTGTCGATGTCGAGCGTGATGGTGCCTTTCGCCAGATCGGCGTCAGGCTTGATCCACGAGGCGAGTTGCGCCACAGGCACCTCGAATTTGCTCGCGTCGCCGTTGTTGATGACGATCTTGTTGGCCAACAGCTTGTTGGCCGACGCGGCGGCCGCTTCCGCGGTGTTCTGCGAAATGGGGGTGTCGACGTTCTTGTAGGTGATTTTCGCGGTCTGCACCTGGCCGGGATCGGCGATCAGAGCGTTGACGCAACGCTTGACGCTGCTCAGCTCGGGCGCGCGACCGCCACGGCCGGCCTGCACCACGAAGGCGTTGCTTCCGTTGAAGGCGATGGACGAGGGAACGGCCTTTTCGTTGTCTTTGACGAACGCGTTGGTCAGATAGGTGTCGATCGGCAGATCCGTGACCTTGGCGACCAGCTTGACATTCGATTTCGAGAACGGGATGACGCGGCTCGCGCCGTCGCCTTTCGCCGCCAACAGGTTCTGGACCGTCTTGTCAACATTGACGGTGACACCGAAATCCTTGAAATTCGCGGTCGTCTTTTTGCCTTGGCCGTCGGAGACGAGGACCTTCGAGTTCTTCGCCTCACGGTCAACCGTTTGCTTCAGCTGCGCGGCGTCCTGCCCCGCCACCGCGACATTGCCCAGATGAACGCCCGGGGCCGCCTTATCTTTGTAATACCAACGAGTGCCGAAGAACGCGGCGACCAACGCCACGATAAGGACCACGAGCACCACGGCCGCGATGATAATCGGCAGATGCCGCTTGCCATGACCCTCATGCTTTGCCGGGGCATCGACACCCAGGGCTGCGATATCGGCTTGGCTGAGCTCGCTCGTCAATGCCTCAGGCTCGCTATCGCTGCTGATCACGTCGTCCATTCTTCCTCCAGATGCCCTTCTCGGCGTACCGGTTAACTAGAATATCGCAACGATTTGACTATCGCTCATACCATGGGCGATAAACGAACGAGGAATTCATATTACGAAAATCCAGGCCGGAAAAACAACGAACAGAACGGTTGATAACGATTTTCCCCAACAGAAGAACAGAATATTTGCATTACAATTTCTGTCCATACCATTCCTCGATCATGTAGCGGGCGACGGTCGATTTCCCCGGCCAGGCCACCCGGCCCTCGGTGAGGGCATCGGCGAACTCGTCGCGCGTGAAGAAACGGGCATCGACCGTCTCACGGTTGTCCACATCAATATCGGTGCCCAGCGCACGGGCCTTGAACGCAACCATCAACGAGGCCGGGAAAGGCCAGGGCTGCGAACCCAGGTATTTGAGCTCCCCCAGTTTCAGCCCGGTCTCCTCGCTGGCTTCGCGCCGGCAGGCATGCTCGAGGTTCTCGCCCGCCTCGACGAACCCCGCGCAGACCGAGTAGCGGGTGGGATTCTTCCATGCCTTGTTATGCTGCAAAAGCAGCCGGCCCTGGCCGTCGACGATGGAGACGATGACCGCCGGCTCGATACGCGGGAACAGCAGCGAGCGGTGTGATGGGCAGCCTTCATTGACGCATCGCTGGGCCCATCCGGCATTGGCGGGACGCACCGGGGAACCGCATCGCGGGCAATGACGCTGCGAGGCGTGCCACATGCACAACGCCACAGCGGTGGTGGCCTGCCCGACCTGACGCGCCGAGCCATGCGCGGCGAAGCCCCGCAGAGAGACCCAGTCAAAACGTTCCAGCGCCCGTTTCAGCACCGTCGGCAAAACCGTCGAGGAGGACGCGCCGGCATGGTCATCGCCATTCGCCTCGGCGGCATCCGCCAACCCGGACACATCGAGGGCGACCACGGCCTGGGGATGCGCCGTGCCCACGCCATAGCTGCCAAGAAACATGGCGATCACACCGGTCTCTTCAGAATCGCCAAGCGCGCCGCCAAACCCGCGCAGGACATACTCCCCCGGCACCTCGGCCAAGCGTATCTTCGCGGTCTCGTAATCGACCCGGGCCGCCTGTCCGTCGGGCACCGCCACGAGGCCGTCACGCACGAAAACGACCGTCGTCCCCGTCTGCGCGAGCACCGCGTCGATCAGCCCCGGCTCACCCCTACGATCGGTCTGGTAATCGATGTCGCCCTGCGCAAGCGGTAAAAACGGCAGCACCTGAGTCAATGCCAACGATGAGAACGAAGCAGCCATTTGATCCCCTTTAAGTCCTGCAAACTTGTCTATTCCCAAAAACTTCCAGCGCCGTTACATGAAACGCTATATCAGATTATTCATTATCACACAGCAACAATAGATTTACCGAGCATCGTGCATTTTTCAGACGCTAACGTCAGATAAGTGCAAGTTAGCCAACCCAACGTGCATCTTTTTGACGGTGACGTCAAATAAATGCACCTTGCCACCCCCAACATGCACTTTCCCGACAGTGTCGTCAGAAAAGTGCACTTTGCAACTCAGATACGGGCAGTAAAAGACAGATAGCACTCAGACGCGCTCGACCAGATCAAGCAGTGCATTCGCCACGGCATCGGGATGCTCCACCGCGCTGAAATGCCCGCAATCCGGTATCGCGGTGAAGGCGACCTGCGTGGAGGTCATGGCCGCGGCGATCGGACGCATCTTCTCGGGCGGGCTCGAAGGATCGTTCCGCCCACTGACAATCGCGGCGGGAGCAGTGACACGCGACAACTGGTCGGTGGTGTCAACGCGTCCGGCGGCCATGCGCTCGCGCCAGGCCAACCCTTCCGGACGCTGGTCGTGAATCCAACCGGCCAGCAGATCCTGGAACCGCTGGCTCCGTTTGATGGTGGAATCGCCAGATTGCGGACGCGCGAAATGCATCACCGGCTCGACGGTGTTGTCGCTTTCGCAGGTCTCGGCGATTTTCAGTCGGTTTGCACGTGCTTGAGGACTATCCGCAGCGGTGGTGGTGTCGCACAAGGCAAGTCCAGCGACAGTTTCGGGATACAGGCGCTGGATATCCATCGCGATATAGCCGCCCATCGAAAGCCCGGCCCAGATGGCCTTGTCGTGACCGGTGATATGCAGCACGGAAACGTAGGCCTCGGCCACCTTGTCCATCGCCTCGGCGTAGGCGCCGTCATCGGCGATCGGACCGGTGGCATGGGCATCGGGAATCGAGGCGTCGCCCGCGCCCGGCACATCCGACGCCCAAATGGGGAACGGGGCGATCCCGCGCTCATCGCCCAATCTGATCAGGCTCGCCGCGCAATCATCCCACATTCTCGCGTCCACCGGGAAGGCGTGCAGCAGGATGAGCGGAACGCCTTTCCCGGAACGATAGATCTTATTGCTGATGCGAATATTCATGCATTCCTTCTGACTGACTACTCACCCACGCCGGCCCACGAGAGCGCACGGCGGATGATCTGGCCGTGTCCACCCGACATCTGGTCGACGAACGTGTCGAGCCGCTTGCTCTCCACGTCGCACCATTCGACGTCCAACGTGCGGTCAAGCGGCTTGCAGTCGCCGGAGATCTGCACCACATAGCACAGCGCGATGGCGTGCTGGCGCGGGTCATAGAACTCCGAGATGCCGGGGGTCGGGAAGAACTCCGCCACCGTGAAGGGCTGCAGGCTCGCGGGCAGGATCGGCAGGGCGAGATCGCCGAGGTCCTTGGCGATGTTGCGGGCGATGGCTTCGCGGATGGTCTCGTGGAAGAGAATGCGGCCGGTGATCAGCGTGCGTTCCACCGAGCCGCTGTCGCGCACGCGGAGCAGCGAGCCGACTTCGGCGATACGGCCCATGTCGTCGCAGCGCACGGGAACCACCTCGACATAGACGATGGGCAGCTTGGCGCGCGCCTCATCGATGTCATGCGGCGAAAGCCACCCGGGAGGGTTGCCGTTGCTGCCTCCGCGCACGAAATCCTCGGGCGTGATGCCGTCGAACTCGCCACGGCGCCGCCCCGCATCGAAATCGCCCTCGTCGGGCACTTCATCATTCAAGACTGGCATGGTTCCATTATCGGCCGGCTTGCTGACGAATGCGCGAAACGTCCATTGTTTCGTCACCGGCTTAGCGATGTTGGGGTTTACTGCGAGACTGGATACTAATCGAATCCACAGCTGTCAGGCAACCGGATTCGACGCAACGGACAAGCGGAAGGAGCCATGATCATGGCAACGCAGACTTTGACGGCAAAGAACTTTGAAGAGACCATCACCAACAACGAGCTGGTCCTGGTGGATTTCTGGGCCACCTGGTGCGGCCCGTGCAAGGCCTTCGGCCCGGTCTATGAGAAGGCCAGCGAGGCCAACCCCGACATCGTCTTCGGCAAGGTCGACATCGACCAGAACCAGGAGCTTGCCACGGCGGCCGAGATCCAGGCCGTTCCCACGCTGATGATCGCCAAGAAAGGCCAGATCATCTTCAAGCAGGCCGGTGCCCTGCGCGCCTCCGACCTGGATGAGGTCATCAAGCAGGCCCGCGCCCTTGATGTCAACGCCAAGGAAGACGCGAACGCCTGAATGGATTGGAGTTCGGATCCAACCTTGCGATGGGCGCTACAGTGACCTGTTTTGAAGTTTGCTGCGGCGTATGTTGATGCGTTTTAGATTGATATGCCGATAGCCGACCTGTTTGGCTATCGGCATACTGCTATTCAAAACCAAGGAATAAGGCGATTCCAACGCCATCGGCCGAACCCCAAAACCGGCATGCGGCCACGGGAACGCCCAACGGCCAAAGTTTTCCGCGCGACGCGTTATAATTATGACAGTTTTGTGACGTATTGATATGTCCGCCAAAGCGGAACGCGAAAGTTGCGGCGTCACATCGCGCATGTGCATACATGCGATGAGCAGTCGAGAGTTGAGAGAGAACGCACGCCGTTGTTTGGCGCGATAGGAACTGTAGGACTACCTAGGAGTATTAAAGGCTAATGGCTAAGGCTAACCACCGTAAGCAGACCAAGACCTTGAGGTCGCTGAGCAAGCGCCAGTGGATCAAGATCGCGGCGTCAGCGACAGCGGTCGTGGCATTGGTGGGCGGCAGCGTGTTCGCCGTTCATGCCCATAATGCGCAGCAGAGTTCCCTGAATCGCATCACCTCGTATTCGGCCACCGACGCCAACGCGCTCGGCGTCTCCCGCGGCGCTGACCGTGAGGACCTGCGCGGCGGCAAGGCCGGCGACACCTACGTCACCGTCAAGATCAACGGCAAGAACCGCGCCGTGGTCGGCTCGCATTTCACCGACGTCAAGTCCGTTCTTGATCAGGGCGACATCACCCTTGAGACCGGCGATGTCGTCAAGCCCGACCTTAAGACCAAGGTCAAGGAATCCACCGTCATCACCATCGAACGTGCGGACGCGAATCTCGAGACCTCCGACTCCCCCATCGGTTTCAACGTCGTGACCAAGGAGACTTCGGACCTGCCCAAGGGCCAGCAGAAAGTGCAGACCGAAGGCCAGGAAGGCGTGATGGAGACCACGAGCCTGGTGACCAAGGCCGGCAAGAAGACCGTCTCCTCCAACGTGTTCACTTCATTTGTCAAGCAGGCGCCTGTCGACAAGGTCATTCTTATAGGCACCGGCTCTAATTCGAGCGTCTCCAGCGCAGCCGCGAACATCGGCTCCACGGTTCCTGTCGGCGACATGCAGCAGTGGGCGCATGATTACCTGCTTTCCACCGGCGGCTCGGAAGCCGACTTCACCGCCACCGTCTACATCATCAGCCATGAATCCGGCTGGCGTATCAACGCGCAGAACCCTTCCGGCGCTTACGGACTTCCGCAGGCCTTGCCGGGCAGCAAGATGTCGAGCGCCGGCGCCGATTGGGCGACCAACTACCAGACCCAGCTCAAGTGGTTCTGGGGCTACTGCAACGGCCGCTACGGCAGCGTACAAGGCGCCTACAACCACTGGCTGAGCGCGCACAGCTACTGAGTTTCATATAGCGTAGATCTTTAGAATTGGGGCTTCCAATCAAACTGATTGGAAGCCCCAATTCGTATCTCACGTATCTTTACCCACCACAACAGTTTGTTTATGTTCGTAAACAATTTGGTTTGTTTATGAACATAAACATTTTGACAAACACTAGATTAGAGAAAGAATAATCTCGCTTATTCAACTTTCGTTGCTTGCGACGAATATATATAGGCTGTTCTGATGAAATCATCCAATGACAAAGGAGCCGCCACCATACGTTCAAAATGGTGGCGGCTCTTCAGCGATTTATCAAAAGACAGTCAGTCCTTGCGGAAGCCCTTGGGGTTCTTGGTCTGCCAGTTGAGGGAGGAAGCGGCCATCTCGTCGATGCCCAGCTCGGCCTTCCAACCCAGCTCACGTTCGGCCTTCGAGGAATCCGCGTAGCAGGCCGCGATGTCGCCGGGGCGACGCGGCTTGATGACGTACGGAATCTTATGCCCGGCGGCCTTCTCGTAGGCCTTGATGACCTCGAGAACGGAGTAGCCATGGCCGGTGCCGAGGTTATAAGTGTAGACACCCGGCTTCTCAATCTTGTCGATCACCGCGACGTGGCCCTTGGCCAAATCAACGACGTGGATGTAATCGCGCACGCCAGTACCGTCCGGGGTCGGGTAATCGTCGCCGTAGACCTGAACTTCCTTGAGCTCGCCCAGCGCCACCTTGGCGATGTAGGGGGTGAGGTTGGCGGGAATGCCCTTCGGATCCTCGCCCAAGAGGCCAGAGGCGTGGGCGCCGACCGGGTTGAAGTAGCGCAGCAGCACGATCGTCCAGGTGTCGTCGGCAACGTAAACGTCGCGCAGGATTTGCTCCTGGAAAAGCTTGGAGGTGCCATACGGGTTGGTGGTGCCGCCGACGGGGCTCTCCTCGGTGAGCGGCAGGTGTTCGGCCGCGCCATAGACGGTGGCGGACGAGGAGAAGATGATCTTCTTGACGCCGTGGTCGCGCATCGTCTTCAGCAGCACCATCGTGCCGGTGAGGTTGTTGTCGTAGTACTCGATCGGCTTGGCGACGGACTCGCCCACAGCCTTGAGGCCCGCGAAGTGGATGACCCAGTCGACATCGTTCTCTTCGAAGATGCGGTTCATCAGCTCTTCATCGCGCACATCGCCGTCGTAACGCTTGACTTCCTTGCCGGTGATCGTCTTGACACGGTCAAGCGCTTCCGGCACTGAATTGACGTAATTGTCGACGCTGATGACGTCATAGCCCTTGTTCAGCAGCTCCACGTCGGTGTGCGTGCCGATATATCCGGCTCCCCCGGTAACCAACACAGTTGTCATTTTTGCTCCTTGTTGTGTCGTAACCTAACAAAACATAACATTAGCACACATCTAGTACACATGTTTTGTAACAATACGAAACATTTATATTATTTGTCATTTATCGGGAAGAATGCTCAAAATGCCGTCAATACCAAGTGTGGGTGAAGACGAGACAAACCCACTTTCACCCATACAACAAGCCAAAAACAACGGCTTATTGACCGTTCATCGCTATGAGCTGGTCGATGGTGACGAACTCGAAGCCTTGCGCCTTGAGACCGTCAATGATGCCCGGCAGCGCCGCGATGTCCTCCGTGCGGTCGCCGCCGCCGTCATGCATCAGCACCACGGCGCCGTTATACGCCTTGGAAAGGGCCTCGTTGGAGATCGCCGGAGCGCCTGGCAGCTTCCAGTCCTTGGTATCGATGGTCCAAATCACGTTGTAATCGACCAGCCCGTTGGAGTACCGCCACTGGTCGGCGCCGAAATTGCCGTAAGGCGCGCGCAGCATCTTCGTGGTGGTGTTCGAGGCCTTTTTGAGATTATCCAAGCCTTGCGAGATCTCGGACTGCAACTGCTGCTCGTTGAGCTTCCACATGTCGGGATGCGTGTTGCTGTGGCTGGCCACCTGGTGCCCCTCGGCCAACATGCGCTGCTCCATCTGCGGTTCGGCCACGGCGTGCTCGCCAACATCGAAGAACGTGGCCTTCACGCCCTCATTCTTCAAGATGTCGAGAATCGGGCCGCTGTATTGGCTGGGACCGTCATCGAAGGTCAGCGCGATCACCTTCTTGCCTTGAGGCTGAGGCGAGAACGTGTCGACGATGAGGTCCTGAGGCTTTTTGACCTCGCCTTTGTCAACCTTTTCGCCGGAGATCTTGCCGGTCCAGACCTCGTTGGAACCATCCTTGCCGACTTGCCTGAGTTTTTGGATGACACCATGGCCGTTGATGACGACGTTGAAGGGAACCGGCGTCCCCTGGACGTCATGCTTCTCGGTGACGTCCTTGCCGTTTTTCACGGTGATCTTCGCGTTCTCAGACAGCTTGACTGAGTCGGCATCGCCGGCCGCGATCTTTTGGCCATTGAGCGTATACGCCACCGGGTCTCCCCCGGCGGCCTTGAGGACCTTGCCCGACACGGAGAGTAGCTTGCCGGGCTTGGCGTCGAAATCGTTGTTGTCCCTCATCAGTTTGCCAAGCGTCGTATCGGCGCCCACCTGCTGATCGGCGCCGTTGACGCTCACCGGAATGTGGCGGAAATGGCCGTAGCCCCAAGCGCCCACGCCAGCGAGCGCCACGACGACAACCACCACCAACGCGACAATAATGAGTACACGCGCCCACCGTGACCGCTTGGGCGATTTGGCGGGCTCAATGGTCAGTTCCTCGATAACCGGCTCGACTGGTGGCTTAACGAAAGATGAGGCGTCTTGTGAAACTAGCTGATTATTGTTTCCAGGAACATCATTATAACCAGCGTTAGTTGTGAGACTAGTCATACTAACGGAGTTCTCAATGTTGCCTTTATCAGCGGTATACGCATCGTTATCTCTAGTGTCGGTTTTTCCGTCTCGTCCCATGTCGATATAAGAGGCATTAGTCTTGTTGCCGTCTTCCCCGTCATAATCATTATTAGAATCTCTACTTATCGAGGTGCCATCGTCTTGGGCATAGACGCTATCAGACTCAGCACCGGTTAGAGAATCGTAATTAGCATTGTAGCCGACATCAGTCTTATCATCATGCAGAGGATTGGATTCAGCACCTTGACCGCTACTGTATGTATCGTCTGATGTAGGTTCCCCATGTTCATCCTCGCCGCCCATCGACCGCTCCTTCACATCTGCACCTCTACGGACTTCCCGCAAAGCTCAAGAGTACTCGCAACTCAGGTAAAAACGTATATACTTGATAGGAAATGAGAAAATCTCAGAAATTCAAAGAAAAACACCCATATTCTTCGAGCGTTGAATTGATATGACAATTCACCTATAGACAGAAGACTGACACAATAATTCCACCAGCAATACTATTTTTAATACTACAGCTTCCCATCTGTTCATTTCGTAATACAAAAACCATTATGTACCACAAGAGTTCAAATCATCACTAGTAAACAAAAACTCCGGCAACGGAACATCGATCACAGAATCTGTCACAGGCATCAGGCAAGAAAGTTTAGAAGAACAAACTCAACAACGAAAACGACAACACCAACCAGCAACAACTTCCACCATCGAGGTCCAGAATTATCTGTTGAGGCCGGTTTATCCACATCCTCGTATCGCGAGTTACCTCTTATTGCATCCTGGGCGGACGTATTCAACAATGTCGAAGACATTCCAGAATCAACAACCTGTGCGAAATTATCCTGTCTCGATTCCCGATCAGCTTTCGCGTTCTGCTTCTGAAAAGCTGACGACCGCTTCTCAGATTCAAAAACTGACAATATTTCGGAAGGCTTAATATCATCAAAATCATAAAGTGTATTTGGCTTGGCACTACATATCCCGTCAGAATCAAATGACGCTAGTGGCGGGAACTCAATAACCGGTATGGACCATCCGGTTGCCTTCACAGAATTATTCTGTTGCGCAGCAGATCCAAATCGTCCGACTTCCCTAACTTGCGCATTCGACACTTTGCTTTGAGCAATATCGTCTGCTCTGAATCGTTCGTGAGTCAAAGTTATTTTTTGACTGCTCTGAGTCTCCTGACGCGGACTCACATCAGTAGATTTGGCTGTAAAGTTATTAGCACTCAAAGCCTCATAACGCCGAATACTTGAATCTTCTGCGGTCTTTCCCGAATCAGGACGAATCGAAATAGGAAATAAAAACTTGCGTTCTTTACCAACATCAGAGGAAACAGATGACAAATCCCCTCTTACCTCTTTAGAAGCTAACGGAAACGAATAGAGAGAGGAGTCAGTATGTCTATCAGCGGGCCAATCTTGTGGCGAAACATTCACAGAGGTTCCCACGGACTCCGGTGAATCATGGTATCTGGAAACGATCGGAAAATTGACTACCAGCTCACGACTCCGCTGTTCCCACCCACCATCATCCTCAGATGCGGAGGGAAAAAGGAATGAATCATTGTCTTCCGATTCCACAGAGTCTTCAATGCCTTTCCCCGAACTCGTCATACGTTCAGCCCTTCCTTCGACTAATACCCACGTAGTTAAACCAACTTGAGAAGGATTCACTTGCATCCAACGTGAACAATACAAAACATGACCGATTCAAAGTCCGGGGTATAGCCAAATAAATAAACATGGCTATGAAAAAGCCCATTCAATACTTTCGATCACACTTTGAAAGTGTCTCTATCTCTTATTGCCTTTCTTATGACTCGCAGTGCTATCGTCTGTATAGTAATAGTAATTCTTAGAGTCAATCTTTGCCTGATCGGCGAAATTGAGAACAAACCCAAGCAACGGCACTCCAGCAGTCTTCAGATTATCGACCGCCGACTGCAATTCCTTCTTTTCCGTGAGCTCTTTGCCAACAACCATGACAACGCCATTTGCCCACTGACCGAATACCGTTCCGTCATTCGAAACGGAAAGCGGTGCAGTGTCAATAATCACGTAATCATACTGCTTTCTTGCCTGCTTAACGAGCGCCTTCATCGTTTTCGAACCCAACAGAATGCTGGCGTTGCCAGGACGCTTACCCGCAGGGAAAATCTGAAGATTACTCTTCCAATATTCCTGCACCACATCCATAGGTGTAGCCTGGCCGGAAAGTACCGCCGAAAGACCAACATAGCCTTCGATATTAAGTCGATGGGCGACCGAGGGATGACGCAGATCCGCATCAATCAGCAACACTGTTTTGTCATCTTCTGCTAGCGCTGCGGCAAGGTTACAAGTCACCAACGTCTTACCCTCCGAAGGTCTTGATGAAGTAATGACAATCAACTTCCCATCCTCGGCGTTAGAATCCGGAGTTAGAAAACCAATATTGGAACGTATCCTACGGAAATCCTCAGCTTCAGCGCTGTTGGGGTTCGAAATGACGACCGGACGGCTACTCTTGAGCAAGTCCGTCTTTGGTACCATACCCAATGAAGAACCTTGCGTCACAGCATGGGCATCCTCGACACTTCCGACCTTGGTGTTTAGCACTTCTAGCAGCAACGCCAACAGCACAGCCGCAAAGATACCAATTAATAGTCCGGCTAACAAATATAATGGTTTATTAGGAGAGCTCGGCTTTTTAGGAGTTTGGGCCCTTTGCACGATGGAAAGATCTACCGGAGATTGTCCCTTCTGTCCACCATAGATACTATACATCACCTGTTTACGAAGACTCCCAGCGACGGCATTAGAAATCTTTGCCGCATCAGCTGAATCATGCGTTTGTACTGTGATATTAAGCATAAAGGTGCCGGCAGGATTAGTCGCAGTAACTTTACTTGACAAATCAGAAACACTCATACCCAAATTAAGATCATCAATCACAGGCTGCAAAACCGCCGCAGTTTTTACCAATTGAGGATACGTCTTGATCTGTGTTGTAAGATAAGTAGCCCCGGAATTCATTTCACTTGAATTCAGAGCGGATACATCTTTACCTGAATATGAAGCAAATAACTCAGAAGTTGCTCGATATTGAGCAGGGACAAGAAAAGCGAACGCCGCGGCTGCCGCTACGAATACAAAGCAAACGCACACAGCTGCCCACAGATGCTTACGAATAGCTGCTAACACATCAGCTATAGCCATTAACCCTCACTCCCCCAATATTCCAATACATTATTAGAAAAAACTAATCTAAATATTATTTATTATAACCAGCTACGTCTGACACAGATATAATAGAAATTAGACAATGCATTTCAACTATATTGATATCCAAGATATATAACTTCATTTATTTTTGCGCAATAGCCGTCCCTTAATTTTTGAACGTTCGGATTTCGTAGCAATACAAAACCATGCTGCCGTGACAAATAACGAAACATAGACAAAACCATCGAATAAAAAAGTAAGAACACTATTTACTGGAATTACAGCTGTGACAAACATACTGACACTCAATACACCTGCACTAACCAGCAAAACTGGCACCATCTTTCTCCAGAAAAATCTCATGTTTAATCCAAGCCGAGAATTGTAGTACCAATTCATAAACAGCCCGGTACTTAACAATAAGCTCACCACATAGCCAACTACCGTGGCCCAACAACCATATTTCGGTATAAAAATGACAGAAATAGCAATATCTACTAAGGCAGCCGCGATATAAATCAGACTACGAGCCTTTTGTTTATTTTTCGCTCTTTGGATTGCCAGTCCTGTCGTCTGCGTTAAATCAAAAATCAGAGGTAATACCATTATCAGAATCATCAAATACGCGTCATCAAATTCTGAGCCTGCCCATAATCGAATAAAAAAACGTCCAACAACGACAAACCCGCAATACAAAAAACAAAAAACTATAAGCTGGTATCTGCCGACACGGGCCATGAGCCGAGTCAATTCTTCATTATCGCTGCCTTCTGCAACCATCTTATTAATCTTAGGCACGAACACACTGGAAAGAGCTAAAGATAAAGGAGCGAAAAGGTTTCTAATTTGCTGCGCAACAGCAAAAATAGCCACTTGTGTTGAATTTCCCAATGCTCCCAATAAAAAATTAGGAGCATAATTATTCACGGCATCAAATAGTTGGTGTAAGAAAATCCAAAAACTAAAAACTGCCAAACTCTTGAATATCGAAAATCCGAATTTACTGAAGCTAAATCTCATATCAAGCTTCCCAACTGCATATCGAATATTCATCCCTAACAATATCGTTGACATAAAGGCCTTCGCAAGAGCAACACCAATGGCACCCATCCCAGTATAAAGTGCCAGTAACGCCAAAAAGGGAACAGCTATATTGGTTAATATTTGACGAGATTGTTGAAAAATGAACCGCTCATGCACGGTAATATATGAATCGAAAACAGTACCCGGAAAAGATATGGCAACACTGTAAATCATAATTACGATCAATTTCTTACTAAGCGTACGCTCGTGATTTGTCAGGCCGCGCGAAAATAAAAAATCTACATTTCGAAGAAGAACCAATCCGCATAGTGTCGCCAATAATGCTATGCACAAAAAAATAATAAGATACATACCATTTAATTGACGCACCCTGTCTTTTCTTTGATGAGCAACGTAATCCGAATAAAACTTCACGTATGCTGAATCAAAACCCATACTAAGAATAGTCAATGCCTGAATTACCGAGTTTGTCATCTGGAATACCCCATAATCCGATTGCCCAAGCATACGAATCAATACAGGAGTATATAACAAATTTATTCCGGAGTTTATGACAATGTTTGCATACCCAAGTAGGGCTCCTCGGCTTCTTTCCACTGACATTATCTAAACCATCCCACAACTATTTCTTCATTCTATTACCAATTGCCATTGTTTTATTTAACAGTCCAAAGATAAAGTAATGTATTGTATTTTAGACATAATCTTACTTGTATCCGAACTATATTTTACCCACATGACATCTGCTGTGCATATATTCTATCCTATTCGTCAAAGCTCGAAAAACATCTTCTCGACCGCCTTTTCCCTATACACATTCAATGCAGTATGCAGTTGATATTCTCGGGTTGTTACGAAATATCCTTGCTAACAAAGCATTCTTTCACCTTTTGTGCTCAGCGAGACCTATATCAGCCTATGCAAAAGATGTGGGTCAAATTGTACAATGCTCCCACCAGCATTCATATATCGACAAATACTTTTCATGAACGAGCACGCCCGATTTCTAAATCTCTCAGAGCACCTAGCTATTAATCGATCTTCCCCAGTCCGCATTCATCACTGGATTCTCGTTGAATTATTCTCTAATATCCGACTTATCGTAAAATCCAAATCTTCATCTCTTTGCTTATTTTCCTATCCTTCTTACATGTATTATGCGACAATATTCGGCAAATTCTTTATAAAATGATCGTCTTCTTTCATTTAAGACATCAGCAGAATACTGTTTGGCATGCAAAAAATTCTTTTGCGCTTGTAACGTCAAAAAAGTAGAATCAATCTGACGCAGCATATGCGCTATTTGTCGAGTATTTTTATTACGAAAAATACATTCAGGGGAAATTAATTCATTAATTCCTCCGACATCAGATCCAAGTGCCGGACATCCTCTACTTATTGCTTCTGCCAACGCTCGCGGCAACCCTTCAGTCTTACTCGGTTGAATGTAAAGGTCTAGAGAGTCCAGCCATTTAAAAACCTCATCATGAGGTAGCAGACCTATAAAATGGACTTGATCTTCAACATTATTTTCACGCGCAACTTTCTTTAGGAAATAACCATCACCTGAACCAGCCAGTTCATAATCGACCCTTATCCCGGACTTCTTTAAAATGCCTAGCGCTTTAATCACATATTGCTGACCTTTGTATCGCATATCGACCTGCGCAAGAGTACCTATTCTGCTCACAGAACCAAAATGCCGTATCGCATCTAATCTATGATTTAATACATCATTTGCCGCTACCGGAATAATAACATCTGAGCATCCGACCCAACGTCCTTTAGTTGGATATCGACTCTCTAAATACTTATCCGTTACGTATAAAACATAAGGAGCACGCTTGATTTCCCGTTTCGTAATTATTGTCATAAAAGGGGCAACTAGCTTCCCCAATACGCTGTAATTCCAAAACGAATACCATGGATCCGCTACAGACTCAACAAGATATGGTATTCCATGCTTACGAGCAAAATGAATTGCGAATTCAGCTATTACGCTGTGTAACTTCACGATTAATGCATCTGCTCCAGCAATCGTCTGCTCCATTTCAGAGAGCATAGCCGAGGAGGGTTTTAAAGATCCATTACGAGATACCGGTCTAATCGTTATCCGTTTTTCTGTAATTTCGGAAAGATTATGATCCGCTTTTTGCATAGGAACTGACCGACAAAACACTGTAACGGTATCAAAAAAATCTAAATATTTTCCTAAAACCTCATTTGACAAACCACCAGTAGTAAAATATCTCCCTTCATGAAACCGCAATTTATGATCATGAGCAAAAACCAATTTCATTATTAATCCTTAAAAAACTATTTTTTCAATAGATCTATTAAATCTGTCCGAAGCATCTTCACCGAAGCATTGTAAACAGCAATTTTTTGTTTTACATCTATTGTATTGTCAACTAACTCAATAAATTTTTTAATTAACTCATTAGCTGTCACTTTAGATATATCTATAACATAACTATCAAGTGACATATCATGCATAATCCCTTGGGCCTTATTACCAACATAAGCAATTGCAATACTAGGCACACCAGAAGCTAATGAGAAAATAACTGAATGGAACCTTGTTCCTATCGTATAATCGCACATTGCATAAACAGCTTTAAGATCTTTACAATCGAAATTTTTATCCGAAATCAGCCGATATTCTTCTGGATCAAGCATCTTCATCACTTCTGACAAACACGCAAAATCATCTTCGTGCTCATTAACAGCTAATGTATGCACAACAAGTAAGGGTAAATATCCATTTTCATATAACCAGCGAATAAAAATACCCATTTCTTGAACGTATTTTTTATAAGCAAGCTCAGGATTTTCAGCTCGAGGAAATCTATAAGGCCTCATAGTTATAGCCACCAATTTTCGTTCTCCAGCAATTCCAAATCTTTCAAAGATGTCGGAACGTGTTAAATCCGATTTAGCGAGTGAAAAAGCCAAATCCGGGAAATTGGGACAATCTAAATTTAAATCCGTTTTTACCATTTTCTGCGAATATGTTTCACGTGTCGTCACTACTTGGCACTGACTCAATATCCGTTGTGCAATTCGTTTTACGAACGGACCCTTAAAGGGGCCAAAGGAATTCGGTAGAACAAATACTGGCTTGCCAAGTTTAATAGCAAACCGAAGAGGATACGTCCAAAAATACATACTATAAGTGGAGACAAAACCTCCCGAAGTTTGCAATAACCCACCACCTTTTAAAAAAATAGCATCTGCAGTTTCAAAAGTCTTTATTGATTCTTGTTTTTCAAGAGATAAGAATGGCATTAATGTATGCCGAAAAGCCGGTATTAAGATGAACAGGCTGAAAATAAAATCCCCCAAGGCAATAATGCCCCACCGCAGCTTAAGGCCAAATGTATATTGAATATTCTTATTTTTTTTGTATTTTCTTGAAGGATGTTCCAGAATAGGCGTAATGATGCGTAAACCTTGTGATCTACTTTGTTCTACTGGTTCATTTTTTTCAGCAGTAAGGTAATATTCACCTATATATCCTGCATCTTCCATAATTTTTTTAGTTTCCCACGCAAGGGCCTGGTCCCCTCTATTCAAATCAGAACAGCCAGGTACGATAATGAATTTCCCCATCTACAATCTCCTTACAGTCTCAACTTAAAACTCACAATTTAATATCTTTTACAATCAGATTGTCTTACTTGATGAATTTAATAGCAATTCTCCATTTTTTTCAGAAATCTTTTTCTTATGCTTATTAAGCAATAAGGAAAGACAATATATAAACGGAACAAAAAACAATACACTGCTGAATACATAGCTTCTCCCATACCAAACAATCCTAGGTATCGAACAGAGCAAAACCAAGAACTCATATTTGAAGAATTTATTACCCGATCGCAAAAAAATAAAGAAGAAGAAGAAATCAAGCACACCTATTATTGGCAAAGATACCATGCCGAAGTCCATTATTGGTTCCGCCAGTAAAGGTTCACCACCCGGATTTGGATATAACCCGTTGATGATATCGGTGAATCCGGTCTTCTGCTTGAAGAATGGGATTGCGCTTAAAATATTGGTTATTAAAATCTGACCATTAGTATGGCCTATAGAAAGACCATAATCAATTGATACATTAAATAAATATGCGACATCGGAAATCGTAGCGGTGGTCAACAAATTAAGTAACAACTCTCGAATATCTGGAATTACATGATATATACGTATATAACCAACGCAACCCAACAATGCGACTAGCACAAAACCAAATAACAAAATTACAAATTTTTTTAAAATTCCGTTATTGAATATTCCCTTTTTTTGCGTTGCCAGCCAATAGAAAATGAGGCCAGCAAAAATTCCTGCAATATCTGCACGTTCTCCATGCGACAAAAACCAGAAAATTACTAACAGATATGTCAATCTCACAGAATGGCTTTTCTTAAGGTACGGAAGGTTAAAGAGTAGAGCCACCACTGAAAGCTGATTCCAAGCCTTACCAGGAAGTAACATATCAAAGCGTTCGTCTGCAGACACTTGCCCAAAGCCCCTTGGAAAAGCCACAATTGCAAAAATCAAAGCTATGAAGTTTCTAATCCAAATAGTAAATTGCTCATCTTCTAAAAATGAAGAATTCCATAATACCTTTTCATGACCGGAAAAGTTAAATACGAAAGAAAGAATCAAAAGAACACTGTCATATAGATATAAATTATTAATAACTTCCGATATATGTAATGTAACATGACTGATACTTAAAATTCCATACGAATGACCAGTGTAATATTGTATTAATATAGGGACCAATAATACATTTAGACAGATAATAAGTAAAGAGATAAGACTTGCTTTATTCACTGCGATGAGAATAAACACTATAATTCCTATACCCAAAACCGCAAAAAATACACCCTTATCACTCACCGTTGTCAAAGAATACTCATTTACGATGAACAGAATGCTCAAAACAACCCACAAAAAAAGCATTAAAAAATCTGATGATTTTTTATAAATCATGAACATTCTCCCTGAAACAAGCTCTAACAAAATCAATAAGACAGCACAATCTAAGTTGACTATTTTTATAATGTCTGCCCTTATCGTGAATTGCGGAGGACAAGATCCGTGTTCCTTTTCTGAAACAAATCCCAGTACCATCGTTCTAAATCTAAAGCACTTTGTCGAAGATCATATCCAAACTTGAAAAATTCAGACAACACAATATCACCTCGAATATGCTCGGACGATTTATCACATATTTTCTGACATTCATTCGCCCATTGCTTTGACGAACAACTTAAATTCACTCGATCAACGAGTCGTGAAATAATCGTGGCCTCTTTGGAAACTTTTGTTGACATTACAACTGGTAGGTCAGCAATCTGAGCTTCTATAGCAGTCAAAGGCAAACCTTCATAGTTCGAGGGAAACATCAAAATATCAAATGCTTGATAAAGCATATCCACATCATCCCTATGTCCAAGAATGCGTACTTTGTCATCGAGACACAGCGCCTCGATTTTCTGTTGAATCTGTCCACGCAATTCACCATCACCGACGAGAACGAGAAGAGCATCAGGATGCATCCTTATAAATCGTGCAAAAACATCGATTGTGAATAACTGATTTTTTTGGAAACAAAATCTGCCGACTTGACCGATAACGAGCTGGTCATCTGCAACACCCAAGCTTCTTCGCATGTCTGCACGAACCAGTGGATCGAATTTATATTTGTCTAAATCTATGGCGTTCTTGATGATATGAATCCGTCCTTCACGGAATGCTTTCTCGCCAAACAGCCATTTCGCTGAATCATCTGAACATGCTGCCAGATCCGTAGGAAATACTTTAGAGAAAGGCCGCAAGATATCCTTCGCGATAGTCTTCACGTGTTCTTTTGGATTGGCAGTACTATGGCTATGGGCAATGCGTACTTCGATACCAGCTTTTTTGGCAGCCGCCAACGGAAAAACGCTCAACGCATTGATATTGGAATGCACGATATCTGGTTTTTCTTGACGGAACAGGCGTTCGCATGCCTGCATATACTGCGGTAGATGCTTGTAAGGAGGCACGACGAACACTCGGCCGCCAAGTGATTCAATCTCTTCACGCGGAACGAGTGTGGAGTCGGAATCAATGACAAAGTCGAACTGGACGCGACTACGGTCAATGAAACGATAATGGTTCATGATGGTCGCTTCGACACCACCACCAACCATGTGCCCCATGACCTGCATCACCCGAATAGGCGACTTTGCCGACATTACTCCACAACTCCTATGCTCTCTTGAATCTACTCTTTTAAATCACTCGAAGTTTCATTCCGCGATTACTTGGCCCACAAAATCAAACATCTGTGCAACACCACATTAGCGGATAATGTGTATATCAAATGGCGGTAATCGTTTTAGAACTTCTATTCTTCCAGAATCTCTCTATAAGCACAGCTGTAAATGGATATACCTTATTATTTAGTAACAATTGCTATGTCACTAACGATGCTGCGTAACGCATCATTCGTCTGGATTCCGGCTGCGTAGAACGCGGGAAACTCCTTGCCATGAGGGTCGTCAATGTCTGGTTGAGGCGCGATTTGTGGCCTGATGGACGGTGCCGCGGCGATGACCGAAAGCAGACGATCCTCAAGACCCGCCCCCTCAATCAGCCCTTGCCTGGCGGCATAGTCACATAATGCCGCAAACTCGGTAAGCGTGAACGTGTACTTCACCGCCTGAGGTGCCAAGACCACCACATCATGCCGTTGTCGGCGTTCGAAGCAAAGCAACAAATCAGCATTATTGGCAAGATTGGCAGTAAGACGACGGGACCTAAACGAGCTGGAATCGATGCCTACACTATCGAGCATCCGCGCGCTGTAGACCTCAATCGGATACGCATCAAGCCCTTGAGTGCCGGCGCTGGATACTGTAATGCCCGTTCCCTGCAAATATCGGCGCATCAGCAACTCACCCATTGGCGACCGGCTGATATTGCCGGTACATACGAACATAATGTGCATAAGTTCCTACGTCTACTTTCCGGTTGAGACTTCCCTGTCATCATCATCGACCATCGTGACCGCAGGATCTGCCCAACCCATGGGAGTCTGGTCGATGCCCAAATCGGTAATGGCCGAAGCATCAGTCGTCACATCAAAGGAGAGCACAACTGACGCTTCCGGAGCCACTTGTGCGACGGTGGCATAGAATGATTTTCCGTTCATCTGTTTCTGAACTGGTTTTGAAGCGTTGCCGGTAATTTGAAGCTTGGTGATAACACCACCTTTAGGCGGATAAAGCAGAACTTTCTCTACCCCCACTCCCTGTGGCTGACCAGCCTGATGGATACCGATGATGTAATCGGGAAGAGTATGCACCAAGGCTTCTGAAAGAGTGTTCTTCATGGTGTATTCGACGTGATAAGTTCGTTTGCCATCCTTGGCGACTCCCCGACTAGTGATACGCGAGAAACGGTGGATATACCAATCCATCTTTGATGCGTTCTGCTCGGTCAGATAGACACCGACATTGGGATGCGCAGCGTCACTCGGAGTGTGCGCCGTGTATCCTGCCTGGTCAAACCCTTTCTCCGTTTCTACATCAAATGAATACGCTGAAAAATGACGCCCTTGAGACATAGTGCCCATAATGTCGCTAACTTCCAACAATTTCTGTGTGCTCAATCCAGAAAACATGCCAGAAATCGACTGTTGAGCCACCATGCCGAAATATGCGTCCTGTGCACTAGGAGGATATTTCTGATAAATCGTATTCAGAAGAAACTCGGCAGTGTTATCGCCAGTGAGCACACGACCATCGGGTAACTTGACATTGCCATTGGATTTGAGTAGTTCTTGTAGAAATACAGGATCGACAAGCATCACTCCATCAAGCTGCTGTTTTGCACCCCAAGGAGTACGGCCCCAGATAGCCCGCATTGCTTCAGCCGAACGCTGGGTGTCTGGGAACACTGCAGAATCTCGGATATCAAAAGACATATTAAGAGGACCCCAGGCTTGGAATATCGCCCTTTCATCAGAACTCGGATCACCATCGCCATAAGGTTCGTAAGCTGTATTCGGCTTAAAATCCCCCACGGAAATCTTACCATTCTGGGCTGTGAGTACACCAACCGAACCAATGAGTCCACCTGAGGAACGAGCTTCGGAAGTAGTCATCGACATAATCGCATAATGGCGAGTTTGCGTTGAACCCAAAAAATTCGGCAATGATCTGAACAAACCAGCCATCTGACCGACTTTCCCGGCTATCAAATCTAGCTGAGAACCGGCTTTTTTATAAATCTCTTGCACCTTCCCTATCCGCGATTTGTTTTTCCCGGCAGGAAGCTGATGATAATTCTCCACCTCTCGTTGCAACACATCGTTAGCTTGAGACATGGCCTTCTGCGAGTTCAAGATGGGTTGCAAATCCAATTGTCCTGAATCCGTCATCAATTTGGCTGATTCCATGGCATCAGCTTCACTGACTAACTTTGGCATCGAATCATTTATAATTCCATCGAATGTAACCGTCATACCTTGCACTGTGGTGACATCATCACCAATCAAGGGGATTTTCGCAGCAACCTTCCACAGTTTTCGATGCGCAATGCAGTCGGCGCTTTTGGCTTCCTTGCCCGCTTGTGGAAGCCTTTGGGAAAGCCCGTCGAACATATTTATGTTACCGCTCCCCGTCACAGGAGCACTTGTAAGCGCGTCAACCGCAGCCTGCTCATGTGCCTTAACTTGTCTGACCTGGCCCACAAAATCTATCGCGCACCAAGCCAAAGCTACCAACAACGCCAAAATTACCAGCAAAATCCACGGCCATATACGATGCTTTATCCGGGCTCCCGGCAAGGAATGCTCCGCCTTCACTCTCTTCAATACAAATCCTTCCGAAGTGCTGTATCATTCCCACACGTTTATTTTCTCATCCATTATTTCAATGACCACGAACAAACAATGCTACAAACACCGATGTTTATTATGTCCTTATCTCTATTTCGCATTGTCGACAATAAAGTGCGGCCTGCCACAGCCATTGAACCCAGATTGCGACCAGACGTCAATCCAGCCACCATGTCATTATGGAGCATTGTCAAGAAAAGGTCGAAAGGAAGAATCCGTCCACTAAAACCAGCAAGCAGCTAAACATGCATATCAAACCATACATATATCATGTTGACGAAGGAATATCAAAAGGAGAGTAGCCAGACGATGACCGATGATGCAAATCGCCGAAACAATGGGTCTACTTCCTCCGTTGCCGACGATAAGGCTCAGCGAATAAGCCAATCGGAATCACATCGATTGATATCTTCATCACAAACCCAAACCGCAAGAGAGGAATCGCCAGACCACAAAGATTTTTTTGATGGTTCTTATTTTTCTGCGGGCGAGTCGGAACCTCAGAATAAGTTCCTTTTCGATTACTCACAGCCTGCGTGGGCTTATCTATATAATCTTTGCCTTTTTGCCCTTGACATTCTAATGACGCTTATCGCGTCGACAATCACTTTTTTCATCAATCCCCATAGTTTCTATTATTTGCAACGGCGCGCGCCGCACAACAACGCGATTTTGGAATTCATCCTTTTAGCTGTGTGCGCATGGATCATCAGCCTGATGATATGTGAAGCATATTCACGTCATACTATGGGCGAAGGATATGAACTCTACAGCAAAATCCTTAAGGCA
The DNA here is from genome assembly GCF_029395475.1 of Bifidobacterium sp. ESL0775. Classification (NCBI taxonomy): domain Bacteria; kingdom Bacillati; phylum Actinomycetota; class Actinomycetes; order Bifidobacteriales; family Bifidobacteriaceae; genus Bifidobacterium; species Bifidobacterium sp. ESL0775. The sequence continues at coordinate 1,961,023 of NZ_CP113917.1, forward strand.
ACGTTAATCGACTTCGTCATGATTTGCACGCTGGGTTATATTCTCAAACTTGAGATTCCGCGTTTCCTGACCATTTTCGTACCGCTTATCACTGGCACATTGACTTTACTGGAGCGTTGGCTTATGCGCCGCTCCTTGCATTACAATCGGCGAAAAGGCGAATTCGTCTACTCGACCGTTCTGATCGGCTCACCGAAGGCGATTCACCAAATCTGCAAGCAACTGCAAAAAGATTCCGGCATTGGTTACAAGCCGATAGCTGTATGCCCTGTGGCGCTGGTTCCATCAGAAAAATCCTCCCAATCAAACACCCAACAACTGATTTCGGTTCCCTTTGTCCCGCAAAACGAGGAGGAAGCCAAGCTGAGGGTGCTTCCGGTGAATTCGCATCTTGCGGAAACCGCCAAAGGCCTCAAGGCCCGCACCGTCCTCATCACCGACGTGCTTTCACGTAATTCGGAAACGACGCGCACGTTGTCGCTGGCCGTCGAATCAATGGGCATCGAGCTCGCCATCGCCACTTCCGTGGCTGACCTCGGCGGAGCCTCCCTCCACTTCCGCAACGATCCCAACATGCCGGTGCTGACCGCGAAATTGCCGCAATACACGACACGGACACGCGTACTCAAACGCATCATGGATGTCGTCCTCTCGCTTGTCGCCATCATCATCACCGGCATCCCGATGCTCATCATCGCCTATAAAATCCATCAGGAAGACAAAGGACCGGTGATTTTCTCACAGAAGAGAATCGGCATTCTCGGCAAGCCGTTCACCATGTACAAGTTCAGGTCGATGTGCACCGACGCCGAAGAACTCAAAGACGAGCTCGCCAAGGAGAACGGACTCGAGAACCGCTTCATTTTCAAGATGAAGGACGACCCCAGAATCACCAAGTTCGGGCACTTTATCCGCAAGACCTCCCTCGATGAGCTGCCGCAATTCTTCAATGTGCTCAAGGGTGACATGAGCCTGGTCGGACCGCGGCCGCCGCTGCCCGAGGAAGTGGCCAGATACAACACACTCTATTCCTCCCGTCTTTTGGTGAAGCCCGGCATCACCGGCCCGTGGCAGATATCAGGGCGAAGCGCGCTGAGCAAGGAGCAATCGGAATTCGCCGACGTCTCCTATATTCAAAACTGGTCATTCACCGGGGACATCGCCATTTTGCTCAAGACCGTCATGGCTGTGGTGCGCGGCACCGGGATGTGACACCGAACCGTTCCTCCATCCGGCTGTTGGTGTAGTCTGAACCGAGAAAATCGAACGATGCTGAAGGCAAAAACCTCCTTCGCTGTCGTCATCAGCAAATGTTTTTTGGATATAGTGGGATACGTATGCAGACAACAATGAAAATTCCAACGCAGCAAAGAAGGAGCGACTGAACCAGTGCGAATATCAGCGAAATCCTCCTCCAAACAGCCGCTGTCAAAAGTCCTCACCAAAGAGGAATCGTACGTCGACGGACATCTGAGCCACGCGGCTTTCGTCTCCATCGCCGTGCTCACCTTCATCACCTTCATCGGCAACTTCACCCAGCTGCAGCTGAGCGCCGCGCTGCCGACCATCGTCCACGAGTTCGGCATCAACGTAACCACCGGCCAGTGGCTCACCTCCGTCATCCAGCTCGTGCAGGGCGTCATGGTGCCGCTGACGGCCTACCTCACCCGCCGCTTCTCCACCCGCCAGATCGTCATCACCTCGATGACCATCTTCACTTTGGGTTCGGTGCTCGCCTGGCTCGGGCCCACATTCAGCCTCGTGCTCGCCGGGCGTACGCTCGAGGCCATCGGCTCCGGAGTGATGTGGCCGGTGCTGCAGATTATCGTCTTCTCCGTCTACCCCATGTCCAAGCGCGGCGTGGCCATGGGCACCGTCGGCGTGGCCATGAGCGTCGCCCCGGCCATCGGCCCGACCTTCGGTGGCTGGCAGACCGACGCCAACGGCTGGCGCTCCATCTTCGTCTCGCTGACCATCGTCGGCGCCCTGGCCCTGGTGCTCGCCATCTTCTTCATGCACAACTTCAGCGAGCGCGACAAGGACGCCAAGGCCGATTTCTTCTCGGTATGCCTCTCCGTCATCGGTTTCGGCGGCCTGCTGTTCGGCTTCACCAACATCGAGACCTACGCGTTCTTCAACCCCATCGTCTGGCTGCCCATGACCGTCGGCCTCGTTGGTATCGTCTGGTTCGTCGTCCGCCAGGTCAAGGGTGCCAAGCGCTACAAGGCCGAGCTGCATGCCCTCATCGCCGGCTTGGAAGAAAACGAGCATCTGCAGAAGGAAGCGAACCAGCCCAAGAGCGTGGCAGAGCTGCGCGCGGCCATCAAGAGGCTCAAGGCCGACCCGGACTCCGCCGCCAAGGTCGAGGAACATTTCAAGACGTCCAAGGTGCGCGGGCAGATCGAGAAGATCCGCAAGCTGCAGCCGCCGCTGCTCGACTTGACGGTGCTCAAGAACAAGAACTTCCGCGTCGGCACCATCACCGCCGCCATGAGCTTCTTCGCTTTCAGCTCCATCACCGTCATCATTCCGCTGTTCATCCAGAACGACCGCGGCTATTCGGCGACGATCTCCGGCCTGGTGATGCTTCCCGGCGCGCTCGGACAATGCATCTCGCAGTTCGGCGGCGGACGGCTTCTGGATAGGTTCGGAGCGCGACCGGTCGCGCTCATCGGCTCCATCACGCTGATGACCGGCACCATCATGATGAGTTTCATCGGCATGGGCGTGCCGATCTGGTGGGTCTCGATCTGCCAGTTCACGCGCCAGATCGGTATGGGCTTCGTGCTGATGCCCATCACGACGTGGTCGCTCAACTGCCTAGCGGCGGGAAGCGTTTCCGCCGGTTCCGCCGTCACCAACACGGTCCGGCAGATCTCCGGCGCCATCGGCGCGCCGGTCCTGGTCATCCTCATGGAAGAGTTCACCAAGATCTTCCAGCGTTCGCTGGGTTCCGGCCACGCCAACGCAATCCTCGCCAACGTCTATGGCATCAGGGTGTCGCTCATCGTCAGCTCGTTCATCGCGCTGGGCATGGTCCTGCTGGTCACCTTCGGCGTGCGCGGCCAAGGCGCCGGCTCCGCCCGCGATCTCGCCAACCGCACCCTGCGCCACGTCCGCGTTCCCCGCGTCCACCTGCACAAGTAAGTCTCACGGGCTGAAAACCAATAAGCCGTCGATGCGTTGATGAAACCAACGTATCGGCGGCTTTTCGCATCCCTCGTTCTTATAGCTATCCGGGCGAAACATTGTATTACCGAAAACGGCTTTTCACGCCCCTGTTCTTATAACCCTTGTTCCATGGCTCTATGGCATCAATCCCCCGTGTTCCATCATTCCCCAGTCAAGGGGTCTCAGCGCTTGGGAATTTGCTGGGCAGGGCACGTCCGCAGGACCTTGGAGATGGCCTGTTTCTCAGCGGTGGTCACCGTGAGGTCATACTTCTCTTTGACTCCGACCTGACGGGCGACGTATGCGCAACGGAATTGGCGGTTCGCCGGCAGCCAGTAAGCGGCGGAAGCGGAACCCTTCTGCTGGTTCGCGGGGCCATCGACGGAGAGAAGGTTATAGGGATCATTGCCGTATTCCTGTTTTTGGGCCGCGTCCCATTTGTTCGCGCCGGACTGCCAGGCGTTTTCGAGCGCCACCACATGGTCGATCTGCACTGCGGCGCTCGTCTGCCTGCCTCGCACGAAATGGATGGTCTTGCCGGTGTATGGCTCCCGCAAGCTGCCTGATTTGACCTGGCAGGCGCTCGGCGCCTTATATTTGATCGCCGTCATGTCACGCTTGAGGATGTCGTCGCGGATGGTGCAGCCGTCGCCATCGTCGTCCGTGGTGTTGTAACCGAAAGAATCACGGTCATAACCGCGCGTGCTCGGGTGGTCGTCGACCGGCAATGTCGCCAACGCTTCCGCCACCGGCCCCGTCGCCACGTATTGGCCGGTCATCTGCGCCAGCGGTCTGCTCACTTTCGGCAGCACGAGCCCGACGGCGACGCCGATGAATCCGGCGATCAGCAGCAAAATCAGGAATCGCGTCACCAGACTGTCGAGGTTGATCACCCTCCGCCTAAAATGCGCGTTGCCACCCCCTCTGCCGCCTTGAAACGGCCGATGACCATAGTTATTGGGGCTAGCCCCAATCGTTCCTTTAATGCCTCTAATCGTCATGCCTTCCTATATTCCTTTTCTGATATTAACTATCACAATAAACAACTAACGAAATAACCACTTGCCCTGGTTAAGGAATATAAGAAATTTCGAGGAAACGCAAGGATCGAGCGTCATTTTTATGAAAAATCAAGATTTCTTGATATGGCGTCCACAGAAAACGCATTAAAAGCCGGCGCGACCAATCAGCCGAACCTGCAAGCATCGCATCCACAACCCGCAAAATCAAAGTTGCCCGGCACCTCTTGCGAAGTACCGGGCAACTGTTAATCAACTACGCTTTAAAACGCGTCACACGCCTCAGGAAAGCGGGGCGAGATCCAGCGGAACGCCGGGGCCCATCGTCGAGGTGAGCGTCGCCTTGGAGATGTAGCGGCCCTTCACGGTGGAAGGACGCAGACGCTTAATCTCGTTGGCAACGGCCTGGAAGTTCTCTTCCAGAGCCTTCTGGTCGAAGGACTTCTTGCCGATGATGAACGACAGGTTGCCGTTCTTGTCGACGCGGAACTCGATCTTGCCACCCTTGATGTCCTTGACGGCCTTGGCCACATCCATGGTCACGGTGCCGGTCTTCGGGTTCGGCATGAGGCCACGGGGGCCGAGCACGCGGCCCAAACGGCCGACCTTGCCCATCATGTCGGGAGTGGCGACCACGGCATCGAAGTCGAGGAAGCCGCCCTGCACCTTGGCGACCATGTCGTCGTCGCCGACCAGGTCAGCGCCGGCTTCAGCGGCTTCGGTGGCCTTCGGACCACGTGCGAACACGAGGACCGTTGCGGTCTTGCCGGTGCCGTTGGGCAGGTTGACCACGCCACGGACCAGCTGGTCCGCCTTGCGCGGGTCGACACCCAAGCGGTAGGTGGCTTCGATGGTCTCATCGAAACCGCGCTCAGGCATGCTCTTCAGCAGAGCAATAGCTTCGGAAGCGGTGTACAGATTGCTGCCGTCGACCTTCTCGGCCGATTCACGATATTTCTTGGAATGCTTGTTAGCCATCTGTTTATCCTCCCTCAGCCTTCGACCGTGATACCCATCGAACGGGCGGTGCCCGCGATGATCTTCATTCCGGCCTCGACGTCGCGAGCGGACAGATCGGCCATCTTCGTCTCGGCGATCTCACGGACCTGAGCCGAAGTGACAGAACCGACCTTGTGGGTCAGCGGGTTGTCGGTGCCCTTCTTGATACCGGCGGCCTTGAGCAGAAGCGCTGCGGCTGGCGGGGTCTTAAGGATGTAATCGAAGGAACGATCCTCATAGACGGTGATTTCGACAGGGATGACCTGTCCCATCTTGTCTTTCGTCGCTTCGTTGTAGGACTTGCAGAAGTCCATGATGTTGACGCCATGCGAACCGAGGGCAGGACCGAGCGGCGGGGCAGGATTGGCCTTGCCGGCCTCGATCTGCAGCTTGATCAGCGCAGTGACCTTTTTCTTAGCCATGGAAATGGCTCCTTTTCGTTGTCCGTGCGGTAATGACGGTCGCCCACGACACCTTGCGATATATCAGGTTCCAGCCATCTCAGTTTGTTGCTTTTCTTGCGAAAACAACAGACCAGACTACGGCAAAACCTTGGTATATCAAGTGTCACGGGTCTCCTCCCGCAACTGATATTGCTGTGCTGTGCTAGCGGGTCTCCCCTCCAGACACAAGCCTTTCTATTATTCCAAGTAAGCCCGACAAAATGTTCCGATCTTTATCCGACAAATCGCATCATTCCTACGCTATTGAATCGACTTAAGCGCCCAACTATGGTGCAAATGACAATTTGTAATGACAAGAATGAATGAACCATACAAAACAAGAATGCCGCAGACCTTGCGACCTGCGGCATCATCGAAAAACTAAACGAAGCGAATCAGACGATCTTCTCGACCTGGCTGAAACCCAGCTCGACCGGCGTATCACGGCCGAAGATGGAGACCAGGACGGTGAGCTTCTGCGTGGTGGGCTCGACGTCGGAAACCGCGCCGGCCATCGTGGCGAATGGTCCGTCGATAACGGTGACCTGATCGCCGACCTTGTAGGAGACCTCGACGGTGCGCTTCTTGGCAGCGGCAGGCTTATCGCCCGCCTCCTTCAACGCCTGGGAAGCAATCATCGGAGCCATCATCTTGACGACTTCCTTGCGGCTCAACGGCGCGGGCTCCTTGGTGGGGCCTACGAAACCGGTGACACCTTCCGTCTCGCGGACGATGCGGCGGGCGTTCTCGTCGGGCCACATGCGGATGAGCACGTAACCGGGCACGCGCACGCGGGTGACGACCTTCTTGCCCTTGTCGGTATGCTTCTCAACCTCTTCCATCGGCACTTCGATCTGGAAGATCTGGTCTTCGAGGCCATAGCTCTGGATACGGGACTCGACGTTGGCCTTCACACGCTTCTCATAGCCGGAATAGGTGTGGAGCACATACCACTTGCCATCCAAGCCACGCAGGCTCTTGGAGAACTCTTCGACCGCTTTGGCGCCGATGTCGTCAGCGTCCTCGCCCTCGGCGTCCGCCGAAGTGGCGTCGGCAGGCGTTTCGGAAGCCGTATCTGTTGCCTCAGCGGCTTTTTCAGACGTACCATCGGCCGCCTGTGAATCCTCAGCGGAAGCCGTATCTGCGGCGGAATCGTCAGAAGCCTTATCGGCGTTGCCCTCGGTCCCGATGTCAGCGACCGCATCCTGCGCAGCGCTATCAACGCCATCAGCAACGGCCGCAGACTGATTGTCGTCCGGCAAATCAGGCAATGCGTCCAAGCCTTCGAGATTTACTTCATTATCCATGCTGTCAGTCACCTTTAAAATCGTTTACGCTCAGCCGAAGATCCAGAGGGTCAGTCTGCCGAGACCAAAGTCCATCGCCGTGACGAGGACCATCAACAACACCACGAAAATGAACACGGCGATCGACCAGCCGGCCAGCTCCTTGGCGCTCGGCGTGACGACCTTGCGCAGCTCATCGATAACCTGCTTGATGAACAAGCCGATGCGCATGAAAATGTTCGGCTTGACGCTCTTTTCAGCTTCCTGTGCCTTCGCCATATCCGTCCTTCGTTTGGCTTGTGATTACTTGGCAGGGAAGGCGGGACTCGAACCCACAACCTACGGTTTTGGAGACCGTTGCGCTACCAATTGCGCCACTTCCCTAGGTGAACTCTGTCCACGATACTCGAAGCACGAGACCATGCGACATAAACCGCCGAGGAAATAGTCTAACCGCAAATCCGGTTTTCGTCCACTCCGTATGTCGCGCGGAAGATGCGGTATCGGGCATAAAAAGAACGTTCGGATTCAGCCAGTCGCGTGAACCAGTGGATTTCAGCCGACCCACTCTTTGAAGCGGCGCATGCCTTCGGCCAGATCTTCGTCTGCGAGCGCATACGAGAAACGCAGGAAGCCGGGGGCGCCGAACCCTTCTCCGGGGACGGCCGCGACATGGGCTTCCTCAAGGAGCAATGTGGCCAGTTCGGAGGAGGTCTTGGCAACCGTTCCGTTCTTGCCGAGCGGACGGTTCAACAGCGCTGTGACATCGGGAAGCGCATAGAACGCGCCTTTGGGCGTGCGACAGGTGACGCCATCGACGGCGTTGAGACCGGCGACGATGGCCTTGCGGCGCTTGTCGAAGGCCTTGCGCATCGTGGCGACCGCGTCAAGCGAGCCGGAAACCGCCGTAAGCGCGGCCTGCTGGCAGACATCGGCGACGTTCGAAGTCATGTGGCCTTGCAGCTTTGCCGCAGCCTTCGCCGCTGGAACGGGGGCGATCAGCCAGCCGACACGCCAGCCGGTCATGGCGTAGGTCTTGGCCACACCGTTCATGACGATAAGCTGGTCGCGCACTTCCGGTACGACGGCACCGATATATGCGGTTTTTTCGCCGTCATAGGTCAGGTGCTCGTAGATCTCGTCGCTTAAGACCCAAACGTGGTGTTCCACGGCCCACTCGCCCACGGCACGCACCGTCTTCTCGCTCCAGACCGCACCGGTCGGGTTCGAGGGAGTGTTGACGAACATGGCTTTGGTACGTGGCGTGCGTGCTGCCTCAAGCGCCTCGACTGTTGGCTCGAAACCGTTTTCGGCACCGCTGAAAACTGTGACGGGCTTGCCACCGGCCAGCTTCACGGCCTCGGGATACGTCGTCCAATAGGGAGCGGGAATGATGACCTCGTCGCCGGGATTGATGAGTATCTGCAGCGCCTCATAAACAGCCTGCTTGCCGCCGTTGGTCACCACGACCTGGTCGGGTGAGACCTCGTAGCCGGAGTCACGCAGGGTCTTCGCGGCAACAGCCTTACGCAGCGGCGGCAGACCCGGTGTCGGGGTGTAACGATGATTCTTCGGGTCGCGACACGCCGCGGCGGCCGCGTCGACGATGTAATCGGGAGTAGGGAAATTAGGCTCGCCAGCGCCGAAACCGATGACGTCGACGCCGCTTGCTTTCATCGCCTTCGCCTTGGAATCCACGGCCAACGTGGCACTCGGCGCCACACAATTGATACGGTCACTCAACGTCTGCCACTCTGCCATTTTTATCTCCCGCAAACTCGTTGATAATTTCCAACTTAAGACTAGACCGCAGTGGCGAATTGGCTAGGCGGATGTGCGTATAACGGAATTAGAGCACATTTCGCATAATTATTGCCACAAGCGTTATATAAAAAACGCCAATCGCGTCTATTCCCACATTCTGTGATTAACAACCAAAGATAGTCAACCATTCTCGATTTTGTATTACATCGAGTTTTGTGGATGGACTGTCAACTATTCCTTTAAGAAAATACCCGATGAAGCGGCTACAGCAGGACCAGATTGTCGCGATGGACCAGCGGATGGGCATATTCCTCGCCAAGCAGGCGCTTGAGCTGGGAGGTGTCGCGGCCGAGGGTGTGCGGAATCTCGTCGGAATCGAAGCTCGACAGGCCTTTGGCGATATGCTTGCCACCTTCGTCATCAATCCAAACCGGATCGCCGGCGGAGAAATCGCCATGTACCTCCAATACGCCGGCTGACAACAGACTGGCCTTGCCTCCGAGCACCGCTTTGATGGCGCCTTTGTCTCCAACCAACGAACCACGCGGATTCGCCGCGAAACCGATCCACAGACGACGTGAGGAATCGCGGTGGGCTGTCGGCGCGAAAGCCGTTCCTGTGGGTTTTCCTTTCAGAGCGTCTGCAATATTATTGGCGCTGGTAAGCACGACGGGAATGCCGGAATTGACCGCTATACGCGCAGCCTCAAGCTTGGTGACCATTCCGCCACTGCCGACACCCGACGAACTGCCGCCAACCGAAACCTTATCCAGAATCTCGTCGACGTCCGGCACGAAACCAATTCGCTTGGCGTCAGGCGTGGAAGGCGGAGCGGTATAGAGGCCATCGACGTCGGTGAGCAAAACCAACGCGTCGGCACGCACCAGATTGGCGACCAACGTGGAAAGATGGTCGTTGTCGCCGAAACGGATCTCGTTGGTCGCCAGCGCGTCGTTTTCGTTGACGATGGGCACCACGTTGAGGTCGAGCAGACGCCGCAGCGTGCGTTGGGCGTTGCGATAGCGCGAAGAACGCATCGTGTCGTCGGCTGTCAGAAGAATCTGGCCGACACGCACGCCGTAACGCGCGAAACCGGTCTCATAATGCTGCATCAGCACACCTTGGCCCACCGAAGCCGCAGCCTGCTGTGTCGAGACGTCGTCTGGCCTCGCGTCGAATCCCAACGGGCCGAAGCCCGCGGCGATGGCGCCGGACGAGACCAACACCAAGCGAGTCCCGTTTTTGGTGTGCTGTGCCAAAACCTCAACCAGCGCGCCGACCTTGTCCGTATCCAAATGGCCGGAAGGCTTGGTCAATGAGCTGGAGCCGACTTTGACCACGATGGTCCGAGCGTTCGCCACGGCAGCACGTACCTTTTCTTCCGTCTGCGTTTGAGTTTCCGACATTTTCCCTGCCACGCCTCGTGATTATTCTTCTACTGCTCGAAGGATCGCCGTGCGAACCTTATTTTTCGCCGGTTTCCGGCTCGCTGTTGTCATCATCAAACTCATGGCCGCCAAGAATCGCGTGCTCGTCGTGGCGGTCGTCGTCAACGCTTGGATCGGCCCAGTGGCCGGCGGAACGTTCCTGGCGCATCGCCTCGCGCACGGCGGTTTTGGCATCCATCATCTCGTGGTACTGGCGACGACGCTCGGCGTTGGTGCGGCGTCGGACTCGGTTGCCGTCGGCACCGTCATCCAAACGCAGATCCTTGCCTCGGGCACCCAGCTGGGCGCCGTCAAGCATTTCCGCGCCGGCGGCGATGGTCGGGTCCCAATCAAAGGCGACCGCGTTCTCGCCCTTGCCGATACGAACCTCATCGCCGGGTTTGGCTCCATGGCGACGCAATTCGTCCTCCACGCCCAAACCGGCCAAACGATCGGCGAGATAGCCTACGGCCTCGTCGTTGTCGAAATTGGTCTGGCGCACCCAGCGTTCCGGCTTCGCGCCGGTGACGGTGAACCACACCGTTCCCCTGCGGTTGCTTTCACGCTCAACCTTGAAATCAAGCGAGGTGCCACGTTCGTCATCGGAACGACGGCGGCGACGCGCCGTCTGCTCCAACGGCTTGATGACCACGCGTTCCTCGTCACGTTCGGCTTCCTCTTTGGCCAGCTTCACGCGTAGTTCGGTGACCATCTTGCCCAGAGCGAAGCCAAGCTCCTTCAAGCCCTCATGCGAGGCGGTGGAGACGATGAACGTCTTGAGCCCCATCTTCTCGAACTCGGGGCGCACGAACTCCGCCAATTCCTTGGCCTCGGGTACATCGGCCTTGTTGAGGATGATGACGCGCGGGCGTTCAGGGATCGGAATGACGCCGAGCGGCAGCTTGAGCTGGGCTGCGTATTTCGCCAGTTCCTCTTCCAGCGCGTGGTAGTCGGAAATCGGGTCGCGGTCCGGCTCGAGTGTGGCGCAATCGATGACGTGCGCGATGATTTCGGTGCGTTCGATATGGCGCAGGAACTCAAGGCCGAGCCCCTTACCTTCGGAGGCTCCTGGAATAAGCCCCGGCACATCGGCAATGGTATAGCGGTATTCCTCAAGACTGACCACGCCGAGGTTCGGCACCAGCGTGGTGAACGGGTAATCGGCGATTTTCGGCTTGGCCGAGCTCATCGCGGCGATCAGGCTGGACTTGCCTGCCGACGGGAAGCCCACCAAAGCAACGTCCGCGATCGACTTGAGTTCAAGTATTACATCACGTTCCTCACCTGGCTCACCTAGCAACGCGAATCCGGGAGCACGACGCGTCTTATTGGCCAGCGCGGCGTTGCCCAAACCGCCCATGCCGCCTGCAGCGGCGAAGAACCTGTCACCGACGTGGCGCAAATCGGCCAGCTCACGGCCGGGGTGCTTGGCCTTGCCTTGCGCGCCTTTGGCCTCGAAAATCACGGTTCCCGGCGGGACGGGCAGCACCACATCGGCGCCTTTCGAGCCGTCCTTGGTATCGCCCAGACCCATCGTGCCGCTTTCGGCCTTGCGATGCGGGACAAAACGATAATCCAAAAGGTTGTTGGCGTTTGCGTCGGCCACGAAGATGACGGAACCGCCATCCCCGCCGTTGCCGCCATTCGGGCCGGCCAGCGGCTTGTATTTCTCGCGCTTGACGCCCGCGGACCCATTGCCGCCATCCCCGCCCCTGACGTGGACGGTCACTCTATCTACAAAGTCTGTCATATTTCCTTACCTTACCGGTGGGTATTCATCTTCCCATATCCCCACCACGAGCCGCAGGATTATCGTTTTGGGCAGAAGTCGGCGTGGCTATATGGATTATTAAGACATGCAAAGAGGTCGCACCCGTGCGGGTACGACCTCTTTGATAAAAGCTAGTTAAGCTCGACTATCTCACTCGGAGACTACGTCGACGACCTTGCGATCGCGGCGAACACCGAACTTCACGTTGCCGTCGGACAGCGCGAACAAGGTGTGATCCTTGCCGGTGCCGACGTTCTGGCCGGCGTGGAACTTGGTGCCACGCTGACGAACGATGATGTTGCCGGCGACGACAGGCTCGCCACCGAACTTCTTCACGCCGAGGTATTGCGCGCTTGAATCGCGACCGTTGCGGGAAGCGGATGCGCCCTTCTTATGTGCCATTGTCTGTTCCTTTCAGTCTTTAAAACTTTCCGTTTCCTAAAATCAGGCGATCGCCGTGATCTTGATGACGGAAAGCGGCTGACGATGACCCTTGCGACGGGCGACACCAGTCTTGTTCTTGAACTTCTGAATGTTGATCTTCGGACCCTTGGCCTCATCGTCAACGACTTCAGCCTTGACGGAAACCTTGGCAAGATCCTTGGCGGCGAGCGTCACCTTGGCGCCGTCGACCACGAGCGCGACCGGGAACTCCACGGTATCGCCCTTCTTCGCATTGAGACGGTTGACCAGGATGACGTCACCGACCTCGACCTTTTCCTGATGGCCACCGGCCTTCACAATCGCGTACATATCTCGTTCCTTGCTATTTCGAAAGCTAAACTGCCCAGCACGTCTTCGACTTCCACGGCCAGACACCAGTCTTTTAGAGTACACCGACCCACGTACTAACGTCAACCAATATTAACGGCATGTCGGTACGTTGCGGACGACGCGGGGTGTTGTGTTCCCGATTTCACAAAAGAACAGGCAAAGCGGAATCAGGAACGCGGTTGATTCTTTCAGTCCTTGTCAACCGAGGACTCAGAGGACGAATCCGAATCGGACTCCTCTTCCTTTTCCTCATCGTTGGCCGCCACCGCAGCCGCGGCGATCTGCGCCAGCTTGGCCTTGACCGCCGGGCTGGAGCCCTTCGGGGCCTGCACTTCGGGGGCGCTGCCGTGTCCATGCTTGTTGGTGTGGACGAACGGGTCGCCGCCCTTCATGGCGTACGGATCGGCGTAATCGGCAGAAATCGTGGGTTCGTCATGGAGGATGAAACCGCGGCCCTTGCAAGTCGGGCATTCCTCGGAGAACGCCTCCACCAAACCCTGGCCGATACGCTTGCGGGTCATCTGCACGAGGCCCAGCGAGGTGACCTCGGCCACCTGATGCTTGGTACGGTCGCGCGCGAGGCACTCGACCAAACGCCGCAAGACGAGGTCGCGGTTGGCGGGCATCACCATGTCGACGTAATCAATCATGATCATGCCGCCGATGTCGCGCAGGCGCAGCTGACGCGCGATCTCTTCCGACGCCTCAAGGTTGCAACGGGTGACCGTCTCCTCGAGCGACTTGCCTTTGCCGATGAACCGGCCGGTGTTGACGTCGATGGTGGTCATGGCCTCGGTGCGGTCGATGACGATCGAACCGCCGCTGGGGAGGTAGACCTGACGTTCCATGCCCTTGCGCAGCTGGGAGTCGATCTGCCACTTGTCGAAGACATCCTTGCCCTGATGCTCCTCAGGATCCCACTTTTCAAGGCGGTCCTTCAAATCGGGGGCCATGGTGTCGAGGTATTCCTCGATGCGCTCGTAGACCTTGTCGCCTTCGACGATGAGCTTGGAGAAGTCGTCGTTGAAGATGTCGCGCACCACGCGGATGGCGACGTCGGGCTCGCCCTGCAGAAGCTTCGCACGCTTGCCGTTGTGATAGAGCTTGCGCTTGTCCTCGATCTTGCTCCACTGGCGCTTGAGGTTTTCGAGGTCCTTCTTCAACGCGTCCTCGCTGGCACCGTCAGCTGCCGTACGGATGATGACGCCCATGTCCTTCGGGGCGATCTTGGCGACGATGGACTTGAGCCTGCCGCGTTCGCGTTCCGGTAGCTTGCGGCTCACGCCGGTCATGCCGCCTGAGGGAACGAGCACGAGGAAGCGACCCGCGAGCGTGACCTGCGAGGTCAGGCGTGCGCCCTTGTGGCCGATCGGATCCTTGGTGACCTGCACGAGCACCGGATCGCCAGACTTGAAGGCGAGTTCGATGCGTCGCGGCTGGCCTTCGAGGCGCGTGGCGTCCCAGTTGACCTCGCCGGCGTAAAGCACGCCGTTGCGCGGCTGGCCGATGTCGACAAACGCGGCCTCCATGCTGGGCAGCACGTTCTGCACGCGGCCCAGATAGATGTTGCCGACGGTGGCGACCTCTTGGATATCGGAAACGTAGTGCTCGACGAGCACGTTATCTTCGATGACGGAAATCTGAGTATGCTGACCCTTTTCGCGCACGACCATCAGGCGGTCGACGTTCTCGCGACGGGCGAGGAAGTCCTGCTCGATCAGCTGGTTCTGGCGGCTGCGTTCACGGCGGTTGTCGCGGCGGCGCTGTTTCTTGGCCTCGAGACGCGTGGAACCTTCGATATCGGTGATTTCGTCGATATATTGCTGTTTGCGCGAACGACGGGAAGTTGAACGAGACGACGAATCACGCCCGCTCTCGCTTTCCTCGCCCTTGGAACCACGATGACGGCGGCGACGACGGGTCAGCGGCTGGTCGTCACTGTCTTCATCGGATTCGCGCCTGCGACGGCGACGGGTTTCACCACGGCCTGACGAATCCTCGTCACGCTCATTGTGCGATCCACGCCCACGGTTGCCACGGCTTTCGTTCTCGTCTTCCTCGGCCTCGTCATCCTCGCGTTCGCCACGGCTGGACCCGCGTCCACCGCGGGTGCGACGCGAGCCACGATCGTTTGAACGTTCACTTCCGCGGCCTCGACGCGACCGTGAAGCGGACTGTTCGGCCTCGACATCGTCGATGGGACGGTAGGTGATGTCGTCGTCCTCAAGGTCTTCCTCGATCTGTTCGACCTCATCGGCGGCATGGCGTTCCTCGGCGTTGAGTCTGCGGCGGCGATGGGTGCGGCGCTCGGCGTGTTCGGCAGCCTCTTCGTCATAGATATCATCGTCATCATCGCGGCGCGAGCGACGAGAGGAATGACGTGGAGAGTCCTCCTCATAGTCGCGTTCGTTTGCCCGGCCGCGTCTGGAACCGGACCTGCCGCCACGTTCCTCACGTGCCTCATCCGAATCCTCGTCGGCCCGCTCGGCATCGCGACGCGAATGGGAACCGCGGGAGGAACGACGGGAACCGCGCTGCGGACGATGCTCGTCATCCTCGTCATCGTCCTTGCCACGCGAACGGCCAGAACGGCGGGTATCTGCCGTCTCTTCTTGCTCCTCATCTCCCGGAAGCACCGGCTCGCGGAACAGCAATGAGGTCATCGGACGCGGCGTATGGTGGCTTTCATGGCCTTTTGGAAGTCCTTCGACGGCATCGAGAACACGGTCCTCGGTAGCCTCGATCTTGGATTCCGCGTCATCGTCATGTGAGGGTGCGGAACTTTTGGACACGCCGCGCGAACGCGAACGGGTGGTGCGACGATCGCGGTTCGATGCCGCGTTCTCGTCATCCTTGCCGCTTCTCGCGCTCCTACGACGTGAAGGGGAATCTTCATCGGATTCTTCGTCATCACGAACACGGCTGCGCGTGCGGGTCCTTTTCGTCGTGGAGGAACCGCGCGAAGCCGACGTGGATTTCCGCGTCCTGCCAGTTCCGATTTTCGGCGTTTCGTCGGAAGAACCGTCCTCATCGGACGCTTTCCCGGCGATTTCCGCCGCTTTGGCACTTTCGCGCTCCTCGACCTTCAATGCCACGTCGGCACCGGCCGCGCCCGCGCCACGGACTACACGGCGACGGACGACACGGCGACGGGTGGTGGACTCGGCATCGCCCGAAGAAGCGGATGCGGATGCAGAAGAAGATGAATTGGTATCGTTTAATTTGGCGTCGTCGACTTGGTCGACCCCGCCTCGGGTTGCTCTGGGCACAATGCTCCTTGACGACATGCTGCAACCATGTCGGCTTATCCGGCCGTCTACGGCTCTCACACCGCGCTCTCACCGCGGCCGCGCAACGGTTGCGCTCGTAGCCGGCATTCTAAAAGTCATACGTTCACGACGGCGGACACCGGCACTTGCGGATTGACACGCGAGGGGATCAACGCCAACGGAATTCGGCAACTTGCAGAATTACCAACTTTTATTATACGTCCTGCACGCGCCATTGCGGACAGAATTATCATATTGGCCGCAAATTCGACACCAAATGTCAGCGCAGCCAGTCCTCGAGGACGTCAGCCATAAGCGTGAGCTGGCTTTCCGGGATCTGCTCGTCGGCCTTGTGGGCCAAAAGCGGCGAACCCGCGCCCAGATTGACGGCAGGAACGCCGATGGACGAGAATCGGGCGACGTCGGTCCAGCCGAGCTTGGCCTGCGGAGCCAGTCCCGTCTTCTCCTCGACCAACTTGGCCAGGGAACGCGCGAGCGGGGCGTCCATGCCCGGGCGGGCGGACGGCGATTCATCCTTCATCTCGATGTCAAAGCCCTCGAACATGCCACCAGTGGCCTTGTGCTCACCGTTGCCCATTTCCGCCCCCGCGTCGGCACCCATCATCAACGCCTTGGCGGTGGGCAGATCCTTGTCGGGCGCGAAACGGTAATTGACATGCACACGACACTCGTCAGGAATGACGTTGGTGCCCTTGCCACCGGAAATCAAAGTGGCGTTGACTCCTTCGCGGTAGGTCAGGCCGTCCACTTCGACGTCCTTGGGAACGTAAGAGGCAAGCCGGTCCAAGACTTCGGCGGCCTTGTGAATGGCGTTCTCGCCCATCCAGGCGCGTGCGGAATGGGCGGCGACACCGTGGGTGACGACATCGAAGCGCATGGTGCCGTTGCAACCGCCTTCGATGCCGCAATCCGTGGGCTCGCCGATGATGGCGAAATCTCCTTGTATCCAATCAGGATGGGCCTTCGCCACTTTACCGAGGCCGTTTTTTTCGGCTGTCACTTCCTCGTGGTCATAGAAAACGTAAGTGAGGTCGTATTTCGGGTCCGTCATCGTCGCCGCGAGATAAAGCATCACAGCGTCGCTGGCCTTCATATCCGTCGCCCCACGGCCGAACATCACACGTTCGCCGGGATTCGCTTTCGCCACGTCCTCGCGGATGCGCTTGTCGCCCGGTTCAAGCCAGACCGGTGGGAAATTGTCGATGACCGGAACCGTGTCAAGGTGGCCGGCAAGCACGACCCGCTGCGAGCGCCCGAGCGAGGTCGAGGCGACAACCGTGTCGCCTATGCGATGAATCGTCAGATGCGGCTGCTGGCGCAGGAACGCCTCGACCTCGTCGGTGAGCGCCGTCTCATCGTCGGAGACGGAATACGACTTCATCAATGTTTCGAACAGACCGCTTAACGCTGCTTCGCGCGTGCCACCTTGCTTTATCGTCAAACTCATTCTTTCATCCTAGCTTGGACGATACACGTTGTGAGATTGGTCTTCACAAATTAGGGATAATGAGGCACTATATTAGGGTAAGCGTGGTTTATTCGACCACTCAAAGGGAGAGATTTCATGGGCTTGCTGAGCGCGATGCAGGGATTCGTGGTCATCGCCATCATCATCGGAACCGGATACGTCGCGGCGCGCTTCAACATCGGCGGGTCCACGGCGCAGATGGTCCTGAACCGTTACGCCTTCTTCGTCACCAACCCGTTTTTGATGTTCGCAATCCTTTCCAAAGAGCCGATCATGGAGATCTTCCACCCTTCGATTTTCGTCGCGTTCTTCTCGGCGCTGGCCGTGGGCGTGATCTTCCTGATCCTGAACAAGATGTTCTTCCACATGGGCCCGGCCGACGCGACGGTGGGCGCGCTCAACTCGCTTTACCTGAATTCGAACAACATCGGCCTGCCAATCGCCACCTACATTCTGGGCAACCCCGCGCTGGTCGCGCCGATTCTGGTGATGCAGCAGGCGATTTTCACGCCCATCGCACTGACGGTTTTGGACTACACGACCACCGGCAAGATGTCAGTCAAGAAGGCGCTGATGCAGCCCTTGCACCAGCCGTTGCTCATCGGCTCGCTCGGCGGGATCCTGGTCTCGGCCATCAGCGCATGGATCGGCTTCTACCCGATTCCGAAATTCATCTACGACCCGGTCAACATGATCGGGCAGGCGGCGGTGCCGATGATCCTGATGGCGTTCGGCATGTCGCTGCACGGCACACGCCCGATGCAGAACAAAAGCTCGCGCTCGGCGGTCATCGCGGTCACCGTTCTGAAGAACGTCGTGATGCCATTCATCGCCTTTTTGATCGCGTTCTTCATCATGGGCTTCCGCGGCAAGGTGCTTTACGCCTGCGTCGTGCTCGCGGCGCTGCCCGCCGGCCAGAACGTCTACAATTACGCGGCCCGCTACAATGTCGGCATGGCCTTCGCCCGTGACGGCGTGCTGATCTCGACGGTTTCCAGCCCCATCGTCATCGCCATCATCGCCGCGATTCTGAGTTGAAAACCGTGGGAATCGCTTTTGATGATTGCGGTTTTCTATATTTTATTCTTGTTTGACATCAAAAAAAACAGCTAAAACGTGAATACTTCATAGCTGCTTAATGTAATACATATTAAACACAGGACCTTTATTTATCGCGGTAATCGTTGGCCAGGATGTTGAGGCGTTCGACAAAATGGGGCCAATCGGCGTTCATCGCGGTCAAGAGCTTGCGCTTGGGCACCTCTTCAATCGGAATCCAGGCGATCTCCATGCTTTCGTCGTCATTGGGATGCGGATTGACCTCGCGGCCCGGCTTCTCGAAGGCGAAAACCGTGGTGTAGGCCCACGGGCCATGCTCCTCGCGATGCGTGCCGACGACCTCGATATCCTCCGGGGTGATGTTGGCCTCCTCGTAGCTTTCGCGCAACGCGCCCTCGATCGGGCTTTCGCCGTCCGCGAGCGCACCACCGGGGATGCCCCACGTGCCGCCTTCCGCGCTCCACATCGCGCGATGCTGCATGACGACGTCGGTGACCGCTCCGGTTTCCTCGCTGCGACGGGCGAGTAACACTCCGGCAGCACCGTTCAGGCCCCAATGGCGACGTCCGCAAGCGCACTGGACCCATCCGTCGCCGGGCTGGTGGACGTTGTCTTTCGGCGGCACCACCGACGCGGCCTGCGCCTTGGCGGTAGCGGTCTTGGTTTTGGCAGGTCCGGCCGAAAGCGATCTGGCATCAGCTTCCAGTTTCACCGCGGCCACCTTACCGAGGCCGACGTTCCACAGATCCGTCCACGCCACGCCCATTTTCCCAACCATGCGGCGCAACAGCGGCAGGCTCAGGCCGAGCACACCGCTCGGATCGCCGTCGATGCCATCGATGAAGGCGCCGCCAAGGCCTTCCAGCGTGAAGCAGCCCGCCACTTCCAGCGGCTCGCCGGACGCGATATAGGCCTCGATGTCGCGATCGGAATAATCACCGAAACGCACTGTGGCATGGCTGGAGGCCAGCTCCTGGCGGCCGGTGGCGAAATCGATGAGGCAATGGCCGGTCCACAACTCCCCTGACTTGCCACGCATCGCGCTCAGACGTTCGCGCGCGATTTCCGGCGTGTGCGGCTTACCCAACGCGACGTCATCGAAAAGAAACATGGAATCGCAACCGATGATCAGCGGGCCGACTTTGGCGTTCGTGAACCCGGGATGTTCGGCCAAAGCCTCTTTCATCAGTTCGGCCTCGACTGGAACGGCGACGTCTGAAAAATCGCGGGTTATCGTCGTCACATCGCCATTCGCGGGCTTCGTATTCGATTGGGACGCGGCCTGGGTCTCAGAATCATCATTCATTCCGGCCTCAAGCGGATAGGCGGTCACCTGCTCGCCGCTGGCGTCGCGAGCGGCCTCGGCGACCTGCCGATACGCCCGATAGACGCTCTGCGCCTTGGCCTGAGCGAGAATCATCACGCGCTGCTCGCAGCTCAGATCACCGACCGCGATGCCACGGGCTTTCGCCTCGGCGGCGACGGCGGCTGGCTCATCGACGTGCGAGACGTGGATAGTCGGGCTGATGCCAGCGGCATTGAGCACATTGCGCCGCGAAGGCGATTGCGAGGCAAGAATCAGCGGAATCGACATAACACTCCAAACATTGGCCGGCACAACCGGCATAGAACGTATCCACGTCTACCCTACCCAAATTTCGCACGAAATGTCAGGGCAAACCATATCAATGCGGGAAATCGAGGGCACTACCGCCAAATAAAATAATTCAGAACGTATCATCATGACCTGAAGTACTCATCAGGGTCAGCACAAGCCGCTTTTTCTCACGTCGATAAACCAGAAGCCAATCACCTTCGATATGCAATTCATGGTAACCGCGATAATTTCCCTTGAGCTGGTGGTCCCGGTATTGGCGCGTCAACTGAGACAAGTCATACACCCTTAAATCATCAAGAACCCGATACAGCTTTCGCAAATCATAGTGTTTCTTTTTAAGACGTTTCACATCCTTGATGAATTTACCGGTGTATTCGAACTCATACATTGTCGATAATCCGTTTCATGGCTTCGGCATCGCCCGCATAATACACCGGAGAGGCTTCAGCCTCGGCGATGTCCCGTTCCAGCGGAGTGAGGCTCGCGCGGAAAGGCAAACCACCATCACGCACAGACTGAGCCAGAAACATATTAATCGCGGTGCCCATGTCGAGACCCAGCTTGTCAAACAGCTCCGTTGCCTGATCCTTAAGGCTCTTTCTTGTCCTGATCTGAATACGCGAGATATCTTGTACAGCTTGTGCCATGTTGACTCCTTTATAGCAGATTTATACACAATACTGCTTTATTATAGTCATATTTGAGCCATTTTGGCTCTCTAAAGTCAAAACATTCGCGCCTTGAATACTTTCAAACCCTCAAACTTCATCCTTCAAGCTCGACCTGGACGCCTTGGGAGCTGACGGGGAGATGGAGGACGCGCCAGTGGCCGCCCTCGAGTTGGGTGGCGGCGGTTTCATCGATTCGGGCGGAGGCATCGCCGTAATGCAATACCAAGACGCAGGGGCCGGCTCCGGAAACTGCGGCGGCGAAACCCTTGGCACGCAACGTCTCGATGAGCTTCCAGGATGGGGCCATCAGCCCTTTGCGGTAGAGCTGGTGCAACCTGTCCTGCGTGGCGGCGAACAGCAAGGCGTTGGAACGGGAGGCTGAATCGCCATCGCCTGCGCCAGATCCATCTCCAGCTTTTTCCCGTTCGCCGCTCGACTTGGCCGCCAGAATCTGCGGGTTCATCGCAGCAGGGAGCAACGCCACACGCGAGACATTGAACACCGCATCCTTATAGGGCAACTTGCGTGGCAGGGCTTCGCGCGCCTTTTGTGTTGACAGTTCGAAATCGGGCACGAAAACGGCAGCGGTCATGGCCTCGGCCACCGGGTAATTGACCGTATGGAAACCAGCACGCAACGGCTCGCCGCCGGGGATTCCCACGGATCCCACGCCTTCGGCTGTCTCGAAATTCCATGAGACCGTGAGTCCTCCATAAACCGCGGGAGCCACATTGTCGGGATGCCCCTCGATGGAGGCGGCCATTTGGAAAATCGTCTCGCGATTGAGATCAGCGTCGCCTTGGGCGAAGGCGGCAGCCGCCGCGATGCCGGCGACGATGGCCTCGGCTGATGAACCCATGCCGCGGGCCTGGGGAATGTTGTTTTGCGCTTCCAAAGTGAAGCCGAAGCGGCGCAGGCCAAACGCCTCGCAAGCGCGACGGAATGTGGAGACCACCAAATGCGTCTCGTCGCGGGGCAACGTGTCCTCGCCCTCGCCGTGAATGATTACTTTGACGCTGGTATCTGAGTCATCATCAGTAACGTCTGTATTGAGCTTGAAGGTGAGCTCGTCGTGATAATCCAACGCCAAGCCGACGGTGTCGAAACCGGAACCGAGGTTCGCGCTCGTGGCCGGAACCCGCACCTTGACCTGCTTTGCCTTCGGCAACATTGACGCCATAGCCATCTCCTCGTCCATTCACACAACCGTTGAGGGCTGTGCTATACCGATACGTCTTGGTAGCAACAGCATAACGCAGACTTGAGGAAACCGGACCTTACATCTCGCGTAGGATCGAGGGATCGCCGATGACGAAATCGAACTTGCAGACGTCATCGACCGTCTCACGCAGCGTGTTCTCGTTGCACTGGTGCGTCACCACACGCAGGGTCTGCAACTCACCCGAATAACCCGGATCGTGCGGCGTAGGCCTCAAATCCTGGTTGATGCCGTTGATGGAAATGCCATGGTCGGCGAAGACCTTGGAGATCGCGGCGAGGATGCCGGGTCGGTCGCAGACGCGGAAACGCACAGCGAATTCGGCGCTTGACGCGCTCAATGGGGCCTTGGGCAGGTTCCGGTACATCGAGATCTGCGGGCCCGTGCCGCCCTGGACGATATGGCGCGCGACGGTGACGATGTCGCCCAAAACCGCGGAGGCCGTGGGAGCGCCGCCGGCGCCGCGGCCGTAGAACATGAGGTCGTCGGCTTCATTGGCGTGGACGAACGCGGCGTTGAAGCTGCCGTGGACGCTGGCCAGCGGATGGTCGTCGGGTATCAGCGCCGGATAGACGCGCGCGGAGACGCCGTCCTCGTCGTTGCTCACCACGGCGAGCAGCTTGATGACCTTGTGCTCAGCCTTGGCCAGGGCGATGTCGTCGGCGGTGATACTTGTAATACCTTCCATGGTGACATCATCAATGCTCACCGGGGTATGGAACGCGAGGGAGGCGACGATGGCCGCCTTGTTGGCCGCGTCCTCACCTTCGATGTCGCCGGTCGGGTCCGCCTCGGCGTAGCCCTTGGCCTGCGCATCCTTCAACGCAATGTTGAAATCGAGGCCTTTGGTGGTCATCTCATCAAGAATGTAGTTGGTAGTGCCGTTGAGCACACCCAAGACGCTGGTGACCTTGTCGCCCACCAGAGACTCGCGCAAGGGACGAATCAGCGGAATCGCGCCGCCCACGGCCGCCTCGAAGTAGATGTCGACGCCGTCTTCCTCGGCGGTGCGATAGATCTCCGGACCATATTTCGCCAGCAGCGCCTTGTTGGCAGTGACCACGGAAGCGCCGCTGTCGAGCGCCTTCAAGACAAGGCTGCGAGCGGGCTCGAGGCCGCCGATGAGCTCGACCAAGATGTCGCTGTGGGTGGCGACGTATTTGCTGTCGGTGGTCAGAAGCGATTTGTCGATCCACGGGGCGTTGACCTCTTCAGGGTGGAGGCAGGCGATGCCAGAAATCTCCAGCGGCTGGCCGATACGCTGCTGCAAATCGTCTTTTTGCTCGGTCAGTATCCTGGCGACCTGGGAGCCAACGGTGCCCACACCCAACAGACCCACGCGGATCGGAGTCGTGCTGTTGTGGATGCCTTTGCGCGGCGTCTCCACATCATCGCTTCGACCATCCGCCTGCTGCCGCGACAAACCTTCCAGCTGACCCATGTCACTCCCCGCTCTCATCGCTTTTACTGCACCGCTTTATATAGACGTACCAATCCTAGAAAATGAATCCGACAGATAACGAAAGCCGGATATCGTCAGCTCACATCGAGGGCGAGCAGGTCATCGATGGTCTGGCGACGGAGCATCAGATGCGCGTCCTTGTCGCTCACGGCGACCACCGCCGGAATCAACGCCTGGTTGTAGTTGCTGGCCATCGTGCGACCATAGGCACCGGTGACGGGGACGGCGAGGATGTCGCCACGTTTGAGGTCGCTCGGCAGTCGGCATTCTTTCACGAGGATGTCGCCGGATTCGCAGTGCATACCGACCACGCGGGCGAGCATGGAGTCCTTGAGATCGCCGTTTTCGTCTTTCTCGCCGCCGCAATCGCGATTGGCCAGCATCGCTGTGTAATCCGCGCCGTAGAGCGCCGGACGGATGTTGTCGCTCATGCCGCCGTCGACCGAGACATAAGTTCGTTCGTCAATCGGGTTGCCGGCCTCGTCTTTCGTGCCCTTCGGCAACGCGACGTGCTTGATGGTGCCGACGCGGTAGAGGGTGACGCCTGCGGGGGCGACGATCCAGCGGCCGGGCTCGAAGGAGATGACCGGGGCAGGCATGCCGAGCGCCTTGTTGATCGAGGTGACGGCCGACGCCAAGCGACCGAGCTCCACGTCGATGTCCATGGAATCCTCGGCATCGGTGTAGGCCACGGAATAGCCGCCGCCCAAATCGACTTCGGGCATCGTGTAGGCATCGGTGGCGTAGAAGGTCTTGCGCAGGAGCATCATGCGCCGCGCGGCTTCGATGAACGCGTTGGCGTCGTGTATCTGCGAGCCGATATGGGAATGGATGCCGACCAGCTCGAGGTCTTCCTGGCGCTTGTAGATGTCTTTGAGCACTGCGAGCGCTGGTCCGTCGGCCACGGCGTTCATGGCTTCGGCAAGCGCGCGTTCCTCGTCGGAGACCTTGACATGGCTGGTATCGTAGGGATATTTGACGGAGTAATCGAGCTTTGGCTTGTACGGAGTATTCACCGGCGCTGAGGCTGACGAGGCAGAACCACTGGCAGTTGTATTGTTCGGCTTGTTTTGGTCATTGCCGAGTTTGCCGAGAATATCAAGCATTTCCGGACCGACGCCGGCTGGCAGCAGCGGGACGCCGAATTTCTGGTCCTCGTGGGCGGTGGAGATGTATTCGTGGCCACCGGCGTGGATGCCAGAGGTGACACGCAACATGACGCGGGCGCGTTTGCCCAGGCGATGGGCGATGGCGGCGATGCGGGCGGGTTCGTCGGGCGAATCGACGACGATCTTCGAGAAGCCTTCCTTGATGGCCAGCTCGATCTCCTCGTCGGACTTGTTGTTGCCGTGCAGCACCAGCCTGCGTCCGGGAGCACCAGCGGCGAGCGCGATCTTGATCTCCCCCATCGAACAGGTGTCGACGTGCATGCCGGCCTGTGTGACGATGCGGACGATCTCCTTGGAAAGGAAGGCTTTGCCAGCGAAGCTGACGTGGGTGGTGTTGGTATTGAAGGCCTTGGCGGCGGAACGCACGAACTTTTGCGCACGGTTGCGCACTTCGTCGGTGTCAATCAGATAAAGCGGCGAACCGAACTCGCCCAGCAACGACTCGGCACTGTGACCATGGAATGTCAGTTCGCCGTTGCTATTGAACGCCGTCGCTTCCGGCCAAATCGGAGTGATGCCCATATCCGCCTCTTCTATTCGTGTGTCACATATTTTTGCTGTACATAACGATAGCGAATCGGCGTGAAAATGCAGGAATCATCTCACCTTGACGACTTATTTGCAGTAATCGCACAAGAAATCCCCTAAAGGGAATGCGATATATAAGGCAAATGCGAAAGCACAGTGAAAACATTCACCCGTTGCAAATCTGCATGGCGACGCCATCCGGCATGATCTCGAACCCATGCTTTTGATAAAACGCCGCGTTCTTGCTTTCCTCGGGCATGACTTCGATATAGAAATAATCGGCATAGCGCTGCTTGACCATCTCAACCATATGGCCGGCGATGCCCCGGCCTTGGTATTCGGGGTCAACCAGTACGTAATGCATATATGCCATCATCGAGGTGTCATCCAGAACGCGCACCAGTCCGACGAGCCTACTGCCGTCCCACGCGGAAAAGACCGTGGAAGAACCCATCAAGGCCTTATACAAACGTTCCGGGTACTTTCCGGAAACCCAACCGACGGAAAGGAAGAGACGCTCGACCTGATCCTGCGTGAAATGCTTTTCATCCGTGAATTTGAAGCCTTCGTTGGCCATTTTCTCTCCTTTGCTTCACTCTCTTCGTATTGAGCCTACCCAACACATACAAAAATCGGCCGCGTCGTTCCACAATGGAAAACGCGACCGATTCGTTATATATTCTTCTCTTACATCTTGTCGGGGGCGGTGACACCAAGCATTGCCAAGCCAGAGGCGATAACGCGCTGGACGGCATCGTTCAACTGCAGACGGGCTGCAGCGCGGGCCGGCTCCGGATTTTTGGCAACGCGCAAAGCCTCAAGCTTGGCAGCGTTTTTTTCGCGGGCTTCGAGATCGGTCAGATCCATCGGCACCACGCGTTCGAGGTTGTACCACTTGTGGTAGGTGCCCGCGAGCGCCTCGAGATAATGCGCAATCTTGTGCGGAGCGCGCAGGTCACCGGCGTCCGAGACGACGGACGGCCACTGGGCCAAAGCGCCGAGCACTTCGCCATCGGCAGGAGTGTCGAGCAGCGACAGATCAGCGGCATTCGCATCGATCTTCGCGGCTTCGGCGTTGCGGTCGACGTTGCAGCTGCGGGCATGCGCGTACTGAACGTAATACACTGGGTTCTCGTTGGTGTGCGAGGCAAGCACGTCGAGGTCGATGTCGACGCTGGTGTTGTAGTCGGTACGGGCGAGCGAGTAACGCGCTGCATCCACGCCCACGGCCTCGACCAGATCATCGATGGTGACGACGTTGCCGGCGCGCTTGGACATGCGCACGGCCTTGCCGTCCTTCATCACATTGACCAGTTGGCCGATAAGGATCTGCATGTTCTCGCCTGGTTTGTCGCCGAAGGCGGCGCACATCGCCATCATGCGGCCGATGTAGCCATGGTGGTCGGCGCCGAGCATGTAAATGGCGATGTCGGCAGGAGCGGAAGGCTTGCCATTACGGTGACGCTTGTTGTAGTAGTAGGCGATATCGGCTGCAAAGTAGGCATACTCGCCGTTGGACTTGATGATGACGCGGTCCTTGTCGTCGCCGTGCTTGGTGGAGGCGAACCAAGTGGCCCCATCCTTCTCATAGATGTCGCCCTGCTCGCGAAGCTTGGCGATGGCTTCCTTCACGGCACCGTCTTTATACAGGCTGTTCTCGTGGAACCATACGTCGAAGTTGACACGGAAATCCTTCATGGACTGCTGGATTTCAGCGAACATCATCGGCACCGCGCGCTTGCGGAACTCCTCGCGCTGCTCGGAATCCCCCTCGCCAAGAGGCTTGCCATCTTTATCGAGACCACCATCGACGCGCGGCAGGTTCAAAACATCGACACCGTCGGCCTTGGCCTCGGCGATGACGCGGTCGGCGATTTCGTTGATATACGTTCCCTTGTAACCATCAGACGGGGTTTCCTCACCGTGGGCCGCCGCGACGAGCGACTTGGCGAAGCGGTTGATCTGCTCGCCGTGGTCATTGAAGTAATACTCGCGCACAACCTTGGCGCCGTTGGCTTCGAGCACACGGGCCATCGAGTCGCCGGTCGCCGCCCAGCGCACGCCGCCGATGTGGATCGGACCGGTCGGGTTGGCCGAAACGAATTCGAGGTTGAGCGTCTTGCCACCCAAATGGTCGTTCAGGCCGAACTTGGTGGAATGAACGGTTTTCGCTTCAGTCCCAGTTCCAGCAGCTTCGGTAGCGCTGTCCTTGCCTTTCCAGACCTCCACACCTTTATCGACAGGCTCAACCTCAACAGCCTGATCGAGAATCTGCGAGACCACGGCAGCCGCAGAAGCGGAATCAAGCGTGATATTGATGAATCCAGGACCGGCCACCTCGACAGAGGCGATGCCATCGGCATCCCGCAACTTCGCCGCAAACGCCTCAGCCAGATCGCGTGGCTTCATACCGGCCTTCTTGGCCAGTTGCATCGCTACGTTCGACGACCAGTCGCCATGTGCGCGGTCCTTCGGCCGCATCACCGCCATCTTTTCAATCGGCGGAATCAGTTCAACAGTCAGTTCGCCGGCATCCCCCGCCGAAACCAACTCGTGTGCAATATCAGAAATAAGTTCACTCAACGCTTCAGGATTCATGTTCCACAGTCTAGCGTGTCTAGTGAACCAATCGAGCCCCAACCAAACGGCTGGAGCCCAATCTATAGTATCGCGGTTTTTCAACCGGCTACTTGTATTGTAAACCAAGATAACGAACAAAAGTCGTGCCAATCAAAAACTTGCCTTCTTTTTGCATGACATTGTTGACTTTGCTCAGCGAACTCCTGTATAATGAAATCACGATGAGCTTAGGTAAGAATTACCTTTGATTGTTGTCCCGCTCGGGGATTCTTATTGAATCCCCGAAGCTAATTCTGGTAGCAAATATTGAAACTTCCCCTCTGACAAATAAGAGATGCCAGATGTTCTATGCAAAACCGGGATTAAAATCTGCGCTATTTTCAATACTTCTCTATCTCCTTTTGAAACCATATTTTCCCTGTTTAACCGTGCGGCCCTATTGAGTATAAACAATGCTGTATCAATGGCCTGCAAACCAAAATGAGCCTTAGAATCCTCCCAATGAAATGGGAAATTTATCTTATCTAGCGGAGAAGAAATATAGCCTTCTGCCATACTCATTGTTTTATATTGCAATAAACGGCCTTCCTGAGCCGCCGGATCTCCAACTTTATCGGCTACAACCTCAATTTGTTTTATATTTTCCGTTTCCGCATAATAATTGACACGTTCAAGACAAAATTGCAACGCAAACGCATGAGGATTATAAGAACGCATTCCATATCTAAGAACGAGCTGTCGCTTATGTATTCCACGAACGAATAATTTCGCCCCACTACCAGCAATCGCTCTCATCAATGCTTTGTAGATAGCGACCGATGCACGGTGCTTACCTTTTAAAGGTTTCCAATCCTCTTTATATTGAAACATGCACTGCCCGTGAAATTCCGCATCAAGGGCAATGCCAAATTGTTGGTTTACCCTTTGAAGGATACTCACAAACGCATTATTTATATATGAAAGCTGCGCTTCGTCGACTAACAGACAGCCTATGTAATAAATGCCGTAACCTGAAGGCTCAGGGTTACCGACCCCATGAGGAGATTCTGATTCATCAATGAACGCGTAGTACATATCTATATCATACTGTACAAAAACATACAGCCGGGGAGCCATGACACTCCCCGGTTCGCATTATGAAATCGTTTATATTACGCCCTCCGCTAGGCGACCTGCCCATGAACAGGTCTACGGGAATAACGACTCTACGAGTCGATTCGCCCATTCCCTGGACTAGATGCCTTCCTACGTGGCCGCCATCGACAGCGGTATAAAGCATCACGACGGAAAATTCCACTTTGCAAAGCGTTCGCACGATGTTTACCACCATCAACAAAGCGCTTCCTTTACAATCTATCAGATAAAAAGAACTGCCGCAAGACAATTTTTGACTGTTCGCGTCGTACTTGAGGCACAAAACAAGGCAAAGGAATAAAGTATACTGAAAACTTTTTGATATTTGACGAATAGTTTAAAGTATACTGAAAACTTTTCGGAATCTAGCGGATAGTTTTAAGTACAGTGAAAACTATTTTATTCGTAGTTCACTGCGGTGTAGCAATTAATAATTCCCTGGGATTTTTAAGATCACAACGGCATCGCTGAATTTGTGGGCCCAACGGGATTCGAACCCGCGACCTTTCGCTCCGGAGGCGAACGCTCTATCCAGCTGAGCTACGGACCCAAACAACTTCTACAGCATAGCACCGCAACCGACCAACGGCGTGGCTTCGAGGCATTGGCTTGGCTGCTGGGCTTCCGGACGCATCCCGGGCTTTGGCGACATCCTTGTAAACCGCCAAACGGCAATGACTCGTCGGCCAAGACCGCATTGTTTTTCGTTGCCATACAAAATCATATCCATAACAGACGCTTGGAAATGAGCATTCTTGCGCATTTTGCCGTTCCGAATCGCATATATGCATAAGTAAGTGCGCAACGCCGCCATTTCGTCTAGACTTGGGTTATGGCTCCTGAAATGAACGATTTCGAATTCGACCGGCGGTTCTTCTGCCGGCACATGCCCGAGGAACTGGACGACGGCAGCGCGCCGACGCTCATCGTGCAAAGCTATTACGTTCACTCCGACAATTACGCGTTACGTGTACGGCTCATCAGCCGGAAAATCCGCATCGAGATGAACGCCGGCACCGACGCGATGGCGGTGCTCGACCAATACCGTGACGATTTCACCGAGGCGTCCGTCGCCATCAAGGGCCCGTCCGTAGGCGGAACCCGTTACGAGGCGCGGCGTGCCATCGACGCCAACATCGCGGCGGAGCTTATCAAGCGCGGCGGCGAAGTCATCATCAAGAACCGCTTCACGGCGTGGATCGGCGAGGACGGCTGGGACATCGACGTGTTCGGCGGATCCAACGCACCGCTCGTGGTGGCCGAGGCCAAACGCTCAAGGCCGTTGACGAACCTCATCATCCCCGACTTCTGCGTCACCGAGATCACTGACCAGACTCGTTTCTCCAACGATGGGTTGGCCGGCAAACCGTTCGGCACCTGGAGCGCGGACTTCGATTGCGAGCTGGCCGAACAAGGCCCCCACTTCGAGCAGATCTACGGCCGCAACCGGCACGAATGAATACCCCCGATGCATCTTTTCTAGCGGCAACGTTGCAAAGATGCGATTTGCAAATATCTAAGAGTAAAACAAACGGCACGATTCCGGTTGCAGGATTTGATTCTGCAGGGGAATTGTGCCGTTTGTATTATGCAATAAAAATTAGAGTTTGAATATATCAGTACATCAGCGTGGAGAGGCGGCGACGGGCGGCCTTGAGGCGTGGATCGTCGGGCTCGGGGATGACGAAGTACTCGAGCAAGCGCTTGCGCACCGGCTCCAAGTCGGCCTTGTGGCCGGCGGCGAGGAAATCAAGCAGGCGCGAGAACGCGTCCTCGATCTGGCCACCGATCATATCGACATCGGCGACGGCGAGCTGCGCATCAACATCATCAGGATGCTCGGCCGCGGCGGCGCGGACCTCGCGCACGTCGGCGTTGCCGGAACGGGCCAGCAACAAGGCCTTGGAACGCTCGCGCGCGGCCAGGGTATCGTTCGGATTGGCTTCAAGCACTTGAGCGTATGCCTCGGCGGCACCGGCATAGTCGCCGTCGGCCGCAAGCTGGTGGGCCTGCTGGTGCTCTGGCGGAACCTGCTCGGCCGCGTCCGATCCCTCGCCTGCTGCGGCGTCGGCATCCGGGTCGCCGGAATACGGCGCGGTACCGGTGACACCGGCCTGCTGAGCCAGTTGCACGATCTGCGGCAACAGGGTATCCGTAATCTGCGTCAATTCCTCGGCGCTCGGCAGACCCTCGAGAATCGGCATCGGCCGTCCGCCGATAAGCGCGAACAACGCGGGCGCCCCTTTGATCTGGAAGGCCTGGGCGATGCCGGGCTCAGCGTTGATGTCGACGCGAGCGAGCTGCACCTGTCCCTTCATACCATTGACGGCGTCCCCGAGTGTCTTGGCCATGGCGAACAGGCGGTCGTCGGTGGGAATCCACAGCAACAGCACCACGGGATAGGTGGCGGAGGTCTGCAGAACCGCCTGGAACGTGGATTCGGTGACGTCGATGACATAGCCACCGGCGCTCGGCGCACCACCGGCCTGTCCAGGTTCGGCCTGCACCTGATGCTTAATCGAGCTCAAATCGACCGCGCCAGCCAATGAGATACCCGGATTGGTCTGTGAATTGTTTGCTGCTGCCAAAAGTGCCTTCTTTCCACCTGCGTCTTTGCGACACAAAACTCGCTATCTACCCGATACCGTATATGACAATGTCTAATCTACCTGTTTCCCGACCCAGCACGGCGGCGCTTTGCCTGATGGCGGACCAGCTCTACAGCGCCTCGACCTTGATTGGCTGGCGTTCGGCGCCCACGGCGACGGCCTTCTTGCCTGATTTGGCCGGCGGCACGTAGAACGCGACCACATTGACGTAGGTGACCTTCATGGTCCCCGTGGCCTTGCCCTGGCCGAACAGGGCACGCTCGGCGTCACTGGCCGGCTGGGACTCGCGCCCTTCGCCGGCGGTGCGGGTCCATTCGGAATCGATCTGGGCGATGACCAGGTCGCCGCCGTCAGTGGAGCGCATGACCGCGATCTGGTCCTTGACGGGGGTGAACGTCTGGATCTGCGTGCCATGGTTGCGTTCCATGCCCTGCTGGACGGTCTGGGAGAGCTTGGTCAGGTCGTCGCGGAAGTAATCGCTCGCGAAATCGTTGAAATACTTGCTCTGTTGGCCCTTGACCAGCACGTCGGCATAGTCGTCGACGGTCTGCTTGGGCGAAAGCAACAACCCTGAGTCATCGGCGCTGCCCATGCTCGACCCAATCGAGGGGATGGCGAATTGCGGCAACTTGGCGCCTTGGAAAAGCCTCACCACACCCCACAGCTTGTAGTTGCTGCGCGGGCTTTGCTGCGTCAACACCAGCAGGCGCTTGGACTGCTGGTCCTGCGTGGTGGTCGTGATCGAGAAGATCGAACGCGGCCAGCCGGACTGGGTGGGGATGATCGTCTGGGCGATGTCCTTGGGAATGGTGGCCTTGGGGTCGAGGTTGCCGGTGGCTTGGGCGATCGCCAGTTCGCTGGTACGCACCTGAAGGGCCGGGCCGGTGACACGTTCGCCAAGCCCGTCCGGGCTCTTGGCTTTGTCGGCGGCATCAAGCGCGGAAAGCGTCGCGCCACGTATCTTCTTTTCCTGAGCTTCGGTGATGTCAGGGGTCTGCACCGATGATTGGCTGCCCTGCGGCTGGGGGGCTTGGTCTCCGCACGCGGCGGCGCCGATGAGGGTGGTCGCGGCCAATGCCGCAGCCGTCAACGTTCTCAGCAGTTTCTTGCCATTCATGCGTTCATCCCTCCCTTGTCGTCTTGCGGCTCGTCGCCAACGTCGTCTGATGACCTATCCGTTTCTGCGTCCGTCGTCTGGCCTTCATCCGTTTCATCCGTGGTCTTGTCTTCGCCGTCCTGCACGGAATCGTTGTCGGTCTCCGTGTCCTCCTGCGAGAACCGAGCGAAGTACGCGCGCAACTCATCGGGTGTGATGACGCCGGTCTCGTCCTCGGTATGGCCTTCGTCAATCATGGCGTCGGCGCTCGAAGTCCGTCTGCCCTCGCCGTCCCCATTCGCGGCATGGACGTCATCCGGCGTTCTGGACGATTCATCCAGCGATACGGCGACGGGAGCCGGCACGGGCGCGACGTTTTTCTCGCCGTCCTCGGAAGGACGGCTATGCCTGCCGACCTGCGTCTCCTGGTCACCATTGGATTCGGGTTCCTGCTCGGCCTTGCCACGGTGGCGACCAAAACCGTTGCCCGCCCCGCCATCTTCTTTAGGGTTCGTGGATTCATCGCCATCGTCGCGCATCTGCATATCCGCCACGAGATTGCGCCGGGTCGGATCGATGATGCTTGGGATTGACGGAGTCTCGTCATCGGCGTCGCCGCCAGCGTTGGCTGGCATGCTGCCAGTGGAGGCAGCCACGTTATCATCGCCATTTGTTCCAATATCCGCGTCGGATGCGCCGGACGTATCCGCAGAAGCGACCTTGTGCGAGGGCCGGTGGTTGTGGCTGGTATGCGCGATACTGGTGCGCAGCACGGCAATGCTGCCGGTCATCGCCTCCGAAATGGAGACCTCCTCGGCCTTCGCCGCCTCGCGCTTCTCACGACGGGCCTCGCGTTTGCGTTTGACCGACTCGTTGGCCGAGATGGCGAACAACGTAATCGACAATACCGTGAGCAAGACGCAGACCCCAGCCGCGATGAAGAACGGCAAGGCGTGGTTCGGCACCTTGTCGCGCACCCAATGCATGGTGATCGTCAGCTTGGGTTGCGTGGCTTTCTTGCCAGATTCCTTGGTATCGGATTGACTGGCGTCATCAGACTTATCGGCCCCGGCGGCAGAGCTGGCATCAGACGCGGATTTCGCCGAAGAGACCCCGGTATCGATGACCACGACCTGATCGGCCTTGACGTCGTTCAAGGTCATCGGAATCGTCCCGTTGCCGCAGCTGACGGACGTCCACATATCCGAATCCTTGAACGCCACCTCGTCGCCTGCGGCCCCGGCCGAGGCGAGCTTCTGCCCTTTGGCGGTTTTATTGGTAAGCGTCTTCCATTTGTGCAGGCCGGTGATGCGTGTATAGCTCTGCCCGGCCAGCCAACCCATGGCGTCCTTGGAGCTGCCCTGCGCGACGCAGGTCTTGGGGGCGGATTTGCCGGCGTTCTTGCGGTTTTCCGTGGTTCCCACCTTGACGTTCACCGTCTTGCCCAGAAGATTGAGCACGCCTGGATCGGTGACCACATATCGTGTTCCGGAGATCGAAGTGTCCGCGGTGACTTCGCTGGCGGGCTTCCAAATGGTCGCGTTCAACGCGCCCAACACGATGAACAGCACCGCCAGAAGACCGAAAATGGGCGCGACGACTCCACGCATGATGGTCGCATGCTTCGTGGGTTTGGCGTTGGGTTTACGCTGTTCGTCTTGTGTTGAAGTCATATTGACATATATTCTACAAGGTGTATCCGATAGAAAGCTGGGAATCCGCACGAAAGCTCTCCCATCCTAAGCGAATCCGGGCATAAATCAAGGTTCGGGGCTAAGGTGGTGAACCATGCATAACAACAATCTTTCACGGCGGTTCGGCCGCGCCCTCGCGGCGGCATGCGCCATCGCCTTGTCATTCGGTTTGGCGGCCTGCGGGTCGGGCAAGAGCGACAATTCCGGCAAATCCGCCGATTCCTCGAACGGCATCCAGATGGCGGGCGTCAAGGCCACCGGAGAACCCGGCAAGAAGCCGAAGATCACCTTCCACACCCCGATGAGCGTGGTCAACAGCTCATACGCGGTGCTGCAGAAAGGCAACGGAGCGACCATCAAGAAGAACAACCACGTCTGCGTGCAGGCCGTGGCGCTCAACGCCAAGGACGGCAGCGAGATGATGAGCACCTGGGAGAAGAACACCCCGGACTGCTCGATGGTGATGAATGAGCAGGGCATCAACAAAACGTATTACGATGTGCTCAAGAGCCAGAAGATCAACTCGACCGTGGCATTCGGCATCAACGACAAGAACAACGCCAAGACGTCGTACATCATGGCGCTCACCCTGGTCTCGCAATCCAAGCCGATCACCCGCGCCGAGGGCGACAAGGTCACCGACGTGCCGGCGAACCTGCCCAAGGTGACGCTTGGGAAAAATGGCGCGCCGTCCATTGACTTCAACGGCTACAAGCCCGGCAACGACCTCGTGGTCCAGCCGCTTATCAAAGGCAAGGGCAAGAAAGTGGCCGAGACCGACACCATCGACGCGCATTACACCGGCTGGGTGATGGGCCAGGATGGCAAGCCCTCGAAGTTCGATTCCTCATGGGACAAGGGCAAGGTCGCGAACTTCCCGCTGCAGAATGTCGTCGCGGGCTGGAAGCAAGGCCTAGCCGGCCAGACGGTCGGCTCACAAGTGCTGTTGGTCATTCCGCCGGCTTTGGGCTATGGCAACCAGGCACAGGCCAAGATTCCCGCCAACTCGACACTCTACTTCGTGGTCGATATCCTCTACGATTACGGCGAGACGCAACAATCCGGCCAGTGAGAAGGCTTGGAAGGCTGAGTTTTTCTAGCTGATAGGAAAATCCCGGACACCACTTCAATGTGGGTCCGGGATTTTTCATATCCGTTTCAGAACAGGCGCAGACTGTCGTCGTCGGTGCCCTTCATGTCCTCGTAGTCGAGGATGAGGCACTCGAAACCGCGCTCGGTCGCCAGGACGCGGGCCTGCGGGGTGATGGTCTGGGCGGCGAACATGCCACGGACGGGAGCGAGCAGCGGGTCCTTGTTGAGGAGCTTCACATAGCGGGTGAGCTGTTCGACGCCATCGATGCCGCCATGCCGCTTGATCTCGATGGCGACATGCTGGCCGTTGCCGTCGATGGCCATGATGTCGACCGGGCCGACAGGAGTCGGGTATTCGCGGCGCACGAGCTTCGCGCCCTTGCCGATGCGTTCTATCTGCTGGGCCAAATAATACTGGAGATGGTCTTCGACGCCATCTTTGACGAGACCCGGGTCCTCTCCCAAATCGTAGGTCTCATCGGAATAGACGTGCTGCACCGTCACCTCGAGGACGTCGGTCGACTTCTGCGCGGCCACACGGAACACTTTCTCCGGCACCGCCTCGGCACCCGCGTCGATATCGGTTTTGGCGGAATCCTCCGCAACGACGTCCCCTTCCGGATCCACCGACACCTCGGTTTCCTCTTTCTGGCTTACCGACACCATGCCATCGCCTTGTTCGGGCGTGACTTCCCTGATGGTGCAGGGCGCGGCCATCCAGTTGAGGGGCTTGTAGGAACCGAGTTCGGAGAAGATCAAGAGGCTCTGGTCGGCTTTGATCATCAGCACACGTTTGGCCATGGGCAACGAGGCGTTGAGCCTTCCGGAATAGACGGCGGAGCAGTCAGCAACAATAATTCGCACCCTGCTACTTTATCCGGGCCTCTGGGCGAGACTTCAAAACACGGCTCATCATTAATCTGCCATCGTCATATTTTGTCATACAGTTGAACACGCAACACACGATATATAGCAAAAGTGGAGACACCGATACGTTCGGTATCTCCACTCATTTGACGAAAGATGCCAACGACTGCGGCTATTCGGCTACTGCGTCACACTCTTCTTGACGTCATCGCCGGTTTCGGCGGCGACCGTCAGCGAGTTGGAATCGAACGACGCGAAGCCGTCGGAAACCTCGAAGCTGTGGCGGTTGCCGTCGACGTCCACGGCCGAGACGATGCCCTTGTCGATGACGGTCATCATCGGCTCATGGTCAGGAAGAATGCCCATGCCGCCCTCGCTCGCGGGGACGGTGACGGACTTCGCCTCGCCGACCCACAACGGACGCTCGGCGCAGACGATATTCACCTTCATCGTGGAGTCAGCCATCACGCATATTCCTTCTGCATGTCGTGCCACTTGTGCTCAAGGTCGTCGATGCCGCCGATGCCGTTGAACGCCTGTTCCGGCACCTCGTCGTAATCGCCGTCGCAGATGCGCTTGAACGCCTCGACGGTCTCATCGGCCTTGACATAGGAGCCTTCCAAGCCGGTGAATTTCTTCGCGACATAGAAGTTCTGGCCCAGGAACTGCTGGATCTTGCGGGCGCGGTTGACGGTGGTCTTGTCTTCCTCGCCGAGCTCATCGATGCCGATCAGGGCGATGATGTCCTGGAGCTCCTTGTTGCGC
This sequence comes from Bifidobacterium sp. ESL0775, assembly GCF_029395475.1. Taxonomy (NCBI): domain Bacteria; kingdom Bacillati; phylum Actinomycetota; class Actinomycetes; order Bifidobacteriales; family Bifidobacteriaceae; genus Bifidobacterium; species Bifidobacterium sp. ESL0775. The sequence continues at coordinate 1,997,998 of NZ_CP113917.1, forward strand.
TGCAGAATCGCCTTGACGCGGTTCGCGGTGTCGTAATGCTCCTGGCCCACGTAGCGCGGATCGAGGATTCGCGAGGTGGACGCCAGCGGGTCGACGGCCGGGTAGATGCCCTGGGAGGCGATGTCACGAGAAAGCTCGGTGGTCGCGTCCAAATGGGCGAAGGTCGTGGCCGGGGCCGGGTCGGTGTAGTCGTCGGCGGGCACGTAGATGGCCTGCAACGAGGTGATCGAGTGGCCACGGGTCGAGGTGATGCGCTCCTGCAGAGAGCCCATCTCGTCGGCCAGGTTCGGCTGGTAGCCCACGGCGGACGGCATACGGCCGAGCAGCGTGGAGACCTCGGAACCCGCCTGCGTGAAGCGGAAGATGTTGTCGATGAAGAGCAACACGTCCTGGTTCTCGACGTCGCGGAAGTACTCGGCCATGGTCAGGGCCGTCAGCGGCACGCGAAGACGCGTCCCCGGGGGCTCATCCATCTGGCCGAAGACCAGCGCGGTTTTCTCCAAGACTCCCGCGTCGCCCATCTCGCCGATCAGGTCGTTGCCCTCACGGGTACGCTCGCCGACGCCGGCGAACACGGAGACGCCGCCGTGGTTCTGCGCCACGCGCTGGATCATCTCCTGGATCAGCACGGTCTTGCCGACGCCTGCGCCGCCGAAGAGGCCGATCTTGCCGCCCTCGACGTACGGGGTCAACAAATCAATGACCTTGATGCCCGTCTCGAACATCTTGGTGCGGCTTTCGAGCTGGTCGAAGGCCGGCGGATTGCGGTGGATGGACCAACGTTCCTTGATCTCGATATGCTCATCGGGCTTCTTGTTGAGAATGTTGCCCGTGACATCGAACACATGTCCCTTGGTCACGTCGCCGACCGGCACCTCGATGGGGCCGCCCGTGTCGGTGACAGCGGCGCCACGCACGAGGCCATCGGTAGGCTTCAATGCGACGGCGCGCACCGTGGAATCGCCGATCTGCTGCTCGACCTCAAGGGTGATCTCCTTGACGGTCTCGCCTTCGGTGTTGCCCACGTTGTTGATCTTGACTTTCAGGGCATTGTAGATGTCGGGCAGGTGCCCCGCCGGAAACTCGGCGTCGATCACCGAACCCTGGACGCGTGTGATGCGTCCGGCATTCAGGTCGATCGCTGGATCGGCGGAAGTCGCGCTGGACTGAGCCGTTGACTCGTTCTGTGCCATAAGCGTTCCTACTCTTCCTCTTTGTTCAGCGCATCCGCGCTGCTGATTATCTCAGTAAGTTCCTGGGTGATCGAGGCCTGGCGCGAGGCGTTGAGCTGTCGCGTAAGCGAATCGATCAGGTTGTTGGCGTTGTCGGTCGCGGTGTGCATGGCGTTCTGCCGGCTTGCCGTCTCGGAGGCGGCCGCGGTCAGCAGGCATTCATGGATGCGGGCCTGCACGTACTTCGGCAGGATCGCGTCGAGCACCTTGCGGATGTTCGGCTCGAAGTAATACAACGGCGCCGCGCTGCCGACCTTCGCCGAGGCGGTCACGTCGTTGACGTCATCCGGGGACTCGCCAGCGGCGGCCTCGGAATCCTCATCGACGTGCTTTTCGATGACGGGTTTGCCGTCATCATGCTTCTTGATCACTTCGACCGGCAGCATGCGCAGCACGCGCACCTTCTGCACCACCATGTTCACGAATTCCGTGAAGACGATATACAGCTCGGAGACACCGCCCTGCGCGGCCGGCTTCATGTAGTCGGCAAGCAGCAGGTCCGAGATCTCCTTGGCGACCTCGGTGCCCGGCTGATCGCTGTTGCCTTCCCACGTCGCCGCAATCTTGCGGTTGCGGTAGCGATAGTACGAGACGCCGCGACGGCCGTAGACATAGAGCAGAGGCTCCTTGCCCGCCTTGTCAAGACGCGCGAGCAGCGATTCCGTCTCGCGGATGATCGACGAGGTATAGGCGCCGGCCATGCCACGGTCCGACGTCAAGGCCAGGACGGCGACCCTGGGGTTGCGCTCCCGGGACTTGACGATCGGATGGTCGATATCGGTATGCTCGGCCAGCGACTGCACGGCATCGAAAATCGCGTCGCTGTATGGCTTCGCGTTCAACGCCACGGTACGGGCCTTGGCGATGTGCGAAGAAGCGATCATCTCCTGCGCGTTGAAGATCTTGCCCAACGACGTGGTGGAGGCGATACGTGATTTCAATCCGAGTTGCGAAGCCATGGGTTACTTGTCCCCCGCCACAATCTTTTCCTGCTCGATCTTCGTCGGCGTGGTGGCGACCGGCTTCTTGATGACCAACGGCTTGCCGCCCTTGGTCACGTAGTTGCCGCGGTATTCCTCGACAGCCGCGTCCAAAGCCTTCTCCGTCTCGTCGGTGAAATCACCGGTGTCGCGGATGGTCTTCATGATGTCGGTGTTGTGCTCGACATAATCCAGCAGGCCATGCTCGAAGGGCAGCACGTCGGCGATGTCCAGATCGTCGAGCTTGCCGTGGGTGCCGGCCCACACGGAGACGACCTCCTGCTCCATCGAATACGGGGAGAACTGGGGCTGCTTCAAAAGCTCGGTCAGACGTGCGCCACGGGTGAGCTGCGCCTTGGAAGCCGCATCCAAATCGGAGGCGAACATCGCGAAGGACTGCAACGAGCGGTACTGCGCCAGCGAGATCTTCAACGTGCCGGAGACCTTCTTCAGCGCCTTGCTCTGGGCCGCGCCACCGACGCGGGACACGGAGATACCGACGTCCACTGCGGGACGCTGGTTGGCGTTGAACAGATCGGACTGCAGGAAGATCTGGCCGTCGGTGATCGAGATGACGTTCGTCGGGATGTAGGCGGACACGTCGTTCGCCTTCGTCTCCACGATCGGCAGGCCGGTCATCGAGCCGCCACCAAGGTCATCGGAGAGCTTGGCGCAGCGTTCGAGCAAACGGGAGTGCAGATAGAACACGTCTCCCGGGTAGGCCTCACGCCCCGGCGGGCGACGCAGCAACAGGGAAATCGAACGGTAGGCCTCGGCCTGCTTCGACAGATCGTCGAAGACGATGAGGACGTGCTTGCCGTGATACATCCAGTGCTGGCCGATGGCCGAACCGGTGTAGGGGGCGATGTACTTGAAGCCTGCGGAATCGGAAGCCGGGCTGGCCACGATCGTGGTGTACTCCATGGCACCGGCCTCTTCAAGGCTCTGGCGCACAGAGGCGATGGTGGAGCCCTTCTGGCCGATGGCCACGTAGATGCAACGCACCTGCTTCTTCGGGTCGCCACTCTCCCAGTTCTGCTTCTGGTTCAGGATCGCGTCGATCGCGATGGCCGTCTTGCCGGTCTGGCGGTCGCCGATGATGAGCTGGCGCTGACCACGGCCGATCGGTGTCATCGCGTCGATGGCCTTCAATCCCGTGGAAAGCGGCTCGTCGACGGGATGACGATGCATCACATCGGGGGCCTGCGCCTCGAGAATCCTTCGGCCTTCGCTTTTGATCTCACCCAAGCCATCGATCGGTTTGCCCAGAGGGTCAACCGTACGCCCGAGATAGCCGTCGCCGACCGGCACGGAAAGCACTTCTCCGGTGCGCCGCACCTCCTGGCCTTCCTCGACACCTGCGAAGTCGCCGAGGATAACCACGCCGATCTCACGGGGATCAAGGTTGAAAGCCAGGCCGAGCGTGCCGTCCTCGAAGGTCAGCAGCTCGTTGGCCATGCAACCAGGCAGTCCCGTTACATGCGCGATGCCATCGCCGGCCGTCGCGACATAGCCCACCTCTTGGGTGGGAGTGTCGCTGGGCTTGTACGAATCGACGAAATCGTCGAGGGCCTTTCGCACATTCGCAGGATCAATGGTAAGTTCTGCCATGATCACTCCTTATTGATTAATTTGTTGACTGTAAGTCTTGTACGGCACTTTGCGGTGCCTTGTTCTCGTTGCGCGCCTCAGTCACATCTGGGTGGCGACCTTGCGCTTGAGCTGGGAAAGCTGGGCCTCGACGGTGTTGTCCATCACGTCCGCCCCGATCTGCACGCGCATGCCGCCGATGACGGAGGGGTCGACCGACGAGTTGATGTGCACCGGACGCCCGAGCTTGGCCGAGTAGATCGCGACCAGTCGCTTGATCTGCGGCTTGGTCAACGGCGTGGCCGTGGTGACGGTGACCATCGACTCACCCATGTGGCGGGTGAACTTGGCGATCAGCCATTGCACGGTCTCCAGGAAACGGCGGTGACGGGGGTTCGCGGCCACATGCTCCACCAGCCGCATCGTCACCTTGTTGAGCTTGGAGTCGCCGAAGACGGTGTGCAACAGGTCAAGGCGGGCCTTGGCCGGCACGAAGTCATCGGAAAGCTTCGAGCGCAGCACCGACATCTTGAGCAATGCCGAATGGATCTGCGCCAGCTCCACGGAAACCGTGAGCGTGCTGTCGGTCGCGTCGGCGTAATACATCATGGCGTCCACCGCGAAATCCTCGACGGCGTTGGCGATGTCCTTGACCCGGCTCCAATTGCGGGACACCAGATCGGTCAGGATGTCGACCGTCAAAGGATCGGCCTGGCCACCGAGAATGCCCGTGATGAGCTTGACCTTGTCGGCCGCTGGCCGGGACGGGTCGGTGAGGGAACGCTCCACCTGCGCGTCATGATCAAGCAGATCAGTGACGACGAACAGCTCATCGCCGATGCGCCATGCGCCTGTGCCCTTCTCCCTCAATCGTGGGGCCAGGGAATCACGCGATGTGCGATCGGCGTTCAACGACGCTTCACCTCGCATTGCTCACCTCCATTCGTTGAATAAACACTGTCTTCAATCCACCAACGGTGGCACGACTTTCCGGTAATGTCCGGAAACCGTGTCATTGCCCGTCTTTCGTTTTCTTGTCGAGATCGTCGATCATGTTGTCGAGCATATTGTCCTGCACATCGGCGTCCTGGAGCTTGGAGCCCAGGATCTTGCCGGCAAGCGCCGTGGCCAACGTGCCGACCTGGCTCTTCAAGCTCACCATCGCCTGCTGTTGCTGGGAGGCGATCGAACGCTGGGCGTTCGCGGTGATCTGCTCCGCTTCCTTGTCCGCGCGGGTGTGGGCGTCGGAGATGATCTTCGTCGCCTCGCTGCGTGCGCTGTCGGTGATCTTAGAGGCGTCAACACGGGCGTTGTTGAGCTGGTCCTCATACTTCTTCTTGGCCGCGTCAGCATCGCTCTTGGCCTTTTTGGCCTTGGCTATGTTCCCCTCAATCTTCGCCGAGCGCTCGTCAAAAACCGCCTGGAACTTCGGGAGGATGAACTTGTAGAAGGCCACCGCGATCACTATGAGAATGACCAATGACCACACAATGTCATACGACTTCGGAAGGAACAGTTCGATCCCGCCTGCTGCCTGTGGCATGGGCTTCTCCTTTCTTGCTTACGGTTTCCTTTGCGTATCTACGATTGAAACCTAATGTCTCGATGCGCGCGAACTACTTCGCCATGATGAAGACGACGAAGCCGAGCAGGCCGAGCAGCTCGATCATGGCCAGCGCCACGATCATGAAGGTCTGGATGGTGCCCTTGACCTCAGGCTGGCGAGCCATGCTCTCGAACGCCTTGCCGGCGAGGATGCCCATGCCCAGGGCCGGTCCGAGCACCGCGATGCCGTAGCCGAGGATGTCGATATTGCCCACAACCTGAGCGAGAGTGATGAGACCCATTTTGTTTCCTTTCCTAGGGAATTTCTTCCTTTGGCGGTTCCGAATGTCCGGGACCACAAATTTTCAATGCTAGTTGTTCAATTATAAATTTTCTATTTCCACGTCGTTGGGTATGGCCACGACGCGGCGCGATCAATCCTCTTCGAGAGGATAGCTCTGGCTGATGTACACCGCCGAAAGCGTGGCGAAGACGTAGGCCTGCAGCGCCGCGACGAAGATCTCGAAGCAGACGAAGACCAGGCCGCCGATCAGCCACATGCCGCCGACCAGAGTCATCACCTTGTTGGAGACCTCGATCAGGTAGAACTGGCTGAACGCCAGGCATGTGCCCACCAGAAGATGGCCGGCCAGCATGTTGGCGAAGAGTCGCAGCGTCAGCGAGAACGGACGCACGATGGCGATTTCCAAAAGCTGGATGGGGGCCACGAGGATGTAAAGCGGGGCGGGAACGCCGGTGGGGAAAAGCTCCCCCTTGAGGTATTTCCAAAGACCCTGCTCGCGCGCGGCGGCGATCCAGTACTGCACCCATGTCCACAGCGCGAAGACCAAAGGCGTGGCGATGGTGGCCGTGGCCGCCATGTTCATGCCCGGTATGATGCCGCATAGGTTGAACACGAGGATTGTCAGGAACATCGTGGTGATCATCGGCACGTAACGTTCGCCGCGAACCTTGCCGAGCACCTGATAGACGATGTTGTCTTTGATGAAGTCGAGAAGCCATTCCACCGCACCCTGCCAACGGCCGGGAACGACCTTGGCATGCGCCGCCGTGACACACATGATCGCCAATAGGACAATCGTGGCGACGATTCGAATGAGAATGATGCGATTGATGGCGAAAGGCGTGCCCTGGAAGAGGAGCTCCGGGGGCAGGAAATCGTCGACACCTGGCAGTTCGGGGCCAGCCTTGGCCGCCAACAGCACACTCGTGCCAACAGCTTCGATCATATTCCCTCCCTGATTTCATTCAGGCTTACCAGTCTATTCCATCCAAAAGAAATGAAACCGTTACATTCCGCAACGTGGTGCGGCTCGCGGACGACTCCATTACCTTTTGTTTTGGTCGACCGAAGATAGAGACAGCCATACGAAGCGCGGAGCTCCGACATGGCGATCAACTCCGAACGGCCGCAGACGATTGTACGTCGTTTTCTTGAGGAAATGTAAATTCAACTATATTTAGGCGTGATTTTTGACGGATGAAATGATAATTCGCTCGGTGATTTTTCACTGATGAAAAGCGTGAATGCCAATATTTGCAAGGTGTCACGGCACTCTCAGCGCAGCGGGCGGGTTCTTCCAAATTTCTTTCCGCTTAGCGTTTCGCGGGCCTTGGTAATTGGCACATATCATTGCCATCCATCCATTTATGACACGCATCGGGAGCTGAATCGGCTTGGGGACGTGTCAGCGCGAACCGGAACAGCCCGGCCCACGCGTCTGGATGATCGCCCGCGAAGGCTTCTGGCGATTCAGGTTTCGTCGGGAATGAGTCCGTAGCCGTCGTGTTCCAGCGGCTTGAAGTTGTCCGCACGCGGGGTGCCGGGCTCGTGCCTGATGGAGCGATCCGTGCCCAATTTTTTCTCTGCGCGAAGTTTTGGAACCTTCTTGAGGTCGTATGGGGTCGTTTCGTAGACCCAGTTGAGCCAGTTGCGCCACAGCAGGTTCGCGTGGGCGCGCCAGGAGAACAGCGGCTCCATCGTGGGATCGTCGTGCGGGAAATAGTTCGACGGGAACGGCACGTTGGTGAGGCCCTTGGCCTTGTCGCGCTCGTATTCGTCGCGCAAGGTGTACTTGCCGTATTCCCAATGGCCGAGCACGAAGACCTCGGAGAAATCGCGCGCGGCGATGAGGCCGGAACCGGCCTGCGGACCCCAGGTGAGCACCTGTAGGTCTGGATTGGCGGCGATGTCGGCCTCGTTCATGCCGGCGACGCGCGAGTGCGGTTGCAGCGAGATCTCGTCGAAGCCGTTGGTGATGAAGCAATACTCGTCCTGCAGATATTGCGGGAACACGCCGAAAAGCTTCTCCTTGAAATTCTGCTTGCGGATGCCGTAACGATAGTTGAGCCCGGCCATCGCGCCCCAGCAGAGGTACATCGTCGAGAAGACGTGGGTCTGCGCCCAATCGAGGATCTGCGTCAGCTCGTCCCAATAATCGACCTGCGTGAAATCAAGCTGCTCGACCGGTGCGCCCGTGACCACCAGGCCGTCGTAATAATTGTCCTTGAACGCGTCGAAGTTCTCGTAGAACTTGAGCAGGTGGTCGGCACTGACGTGGGTGGACTCATGGGTCGAGGTCTTCATGAAATCGATGTCGACCTGCAGCGGGGACTTGGAGACCAAGCGGAGCAACTGGGTCTCGGTCTCGACTTTCTTAGGCATCAAATTGAGGATGACCAACTTAAGCGGGCGGATGCGCTGTTGCTCCGCTTCAGGCTTCTCGATGGCGAAGATCCGCTCCGAATCGAGTATTTCACGCGCCGGCAGTCCGCTGGCAATCTTGATAGGCATGGTTCCATTATGGTCGCGGTTCTGCCCTGATAGCAAAAAACGCGCCGAAGATTTGACTTTTGTGCCATTACCCGTAATCTAGATTATTGCTGTCTTGAACAGCCGTCGCGGGGTGGAGCAGCTCGGTAGCTCGCTGGGCTCATAACCCAGAGGTCTCAGGTTCAAATCCTGACCCCGCTACCAACAAACCATTTGGTTCGAGGAATTTGGCCGGTGCGATTTTGAAATATCGCCCGGCCTTTTCTACATCTTCAATAGTCCAGACGATTTTGTTTTTCATTTTCTGGCTCAGTCCACTCGTCGAAACACCTAGAACCTTATCTTCAAGGAAGGCCTTCGACAGTCTGCTATTCCATAGGTATAACGCGACTGGGTCGCTGTGGCTGGCTGTGGCCGCGTTCGCATAAATCAACATCCGCGCCGCGGAAAACCATTCTTCCAAATCGGCAAGCGTCGCCTACGTTTGACTTTGATGACCCATATATTTATAATACAAGAGAATGCCCCGGTAAGTCACTCATGCGAAACATCATGAAACTCCGGGGTTCCTCATTTTCGATTCGCAGCCCAAGGCAGCTGGCTTAAGGTTATGAATCCGAGGGTTATAGGCCAAATTAGAGGAGCAACCCCGAATATTTAGCTTGAACACCCGTTTTCCTGCAGCCGCAGCCGTTCCGACCCATCCGTAAAGACGTTTCAATCACCGAATCAATACCGGCAAGCCTCTTGCGAGCATCAAGTTATCGCATTCAAAACCAATGTGCCACAAAATGCGACACGCCGTAGCACCCGGTTTTGGAACGCATTTCATACAATCGTCTCTTGCGACATCAAAACTTTCACGAACCCCTTCAAAATGCATGGCATTGCTGGGTTGCAAACCTTTTAAACATCTCCACCAAGCCGTCGCATGACGCGGTTTCCACGCGCCCGTGAACGGTTGTTTTTGTACCGGAAAGCCGTTAAGGTGTGGATTCATCGGAACGGCGGAACCGTATACGACAATGTATTACATCGCGGGTTCCGATTTTAAGAAAAAGGTTGGTGTTTGCCATGGGTGTCATCCGCGCGTTGGTCTCGGTGCTGGTTTGTATTGCAACGATGTCAACACTAACCCCCCCCGCAATACTGATCTAAACGAAACTTTCCCATCACTTCCCGACACCGCACAACCCCAATCCCCATCCTCATCCCGTCATCTTTCCCACTCTTCTTTTTCATCCGAGACCTCCAGCTCAACACACCTTTCTTACCCATCACAATCCACACCCACTTCCAAGTCTTCCGAATCCTCCAGAACGGCATCGCCGCGTGGCCACTCCGTCCCTTCCACCGTCCGTCCCATCTCAGACACCGTTGAGAGCCAAGGCCGAACCTCCCCTGTTGAACCATCGTCACCATTGACGCGCGGTGAGCCGTCGGTGGGCCTGCAGTCCGGATGCTCCGTGCGGCACGGCACGTGGGGCACGGCCTCATGGACGCTGGACTCCGACTGCACGCTGACCATCAACGGCGGCGACACAGGCAGCATGGCCAGTGCCACCGCGTTCGGCAATCGCGACACCGTCGGCAGCGTGGCCCACGACACCACCGACATCCTCATCAATGGCAGCCTCATCCTAAGGACCAATCTGGCGTTCTTCCTGTGGCCTTCACTCACCCATTTCCGCATGACCTCTGGCGCCAGGTTCATCCCAGCCGGCAGCGGCGGAGACCGCACGTTCTTCAGAGCCGGCCGACTCGCCTCGGTCGACACGACTGGCTGGGACCTCAGCCAAACTACCAACATGTACGGTATGTTCTCCGGCTGCACCAGCCTGACAAGCGTCAGCATGGTCGGTGCCGTAATCGGCACCATCACCAACATTACAGTATGTTCTCCGGCTGCACCAGCCTGACAAGCGTCAGCATGCCCGGCATCCACCTCACCGACGACACCAACATCAGCAGCATGTTCTCCGCATGCACCAGCCTCACCAGCCTCGATATCCACGGCTGGCACATCGGGAGGAACATCACCGGCCTCCCCAAGATAGTCCGCGTTGACGATGGTAGCTTCCTCAGCCACCTGGAGTATATTTCCGGATTTCTTGCCGGCTGCACCAGCCTGACGAGCATCGACGCGTCCGACATGTCCATCGTGAACACCACTTTCAAAGACCCTGAAAATAACGTGTTCACGGTGGCCCAGTGGTTTGAGATGTTCCACGAAGCGACCAATCTGCAGGAGTTGGATCTCTCCGGTCTCACCGTCACCGGCACCCCACTCACCAACCTGAGCGGAATATTCCCCGACACCAGCACAATCTACAAGGGCACGATCAGCGTCCTGTCCGACTGGCCGTCGCTGAGAAGCATCGACGTGACCGGCTGGGACATCGGCAGTCTCAGACTGGCCGCCATGTTCAGCGGCGACACGAGCCTCACCGCGGTCATCGGGCTCGACACCTGGGACACCAGCAACGTCACCGACATGAGCGGCATGTTCCAGGGCTGCTCCAGCCTTGCCAGCGTGGACGTCTCTCGTTTTGACACCAGCCTGGTCGCTGACCTCAGCTACATGTTCCAAGGCTGCCACAACCTCGTGGACATCGACGTCACCCACTTCAACACCAGCCAGGCCATCCACATGAACAACATGTTCAACGACTGTCCCAACCTCACCGTTCTTAACCCCTCCGGCTTCGACGTCACCGGCATCGTCCTGATCGACCACATGTTCAGCGGCGACAGCAACCTCAAGGAGCTCGACCTGAGCGGCTGGGACACCCGCAACGCCACCATCAACCAGAACGCCTTCCTCCCCGACGGCCTGCGCATGCTCGTCCTCGGCCCCAACACCAAGCTCTACAACGCCCAAAGTCAAGGCAGCCCCTTCGCCAGGGTGAACCAGAGCATCAACTGGGTGCAGATGCAGAGCTTCCAACCCGGGGCGGCCGAGGTCGGCCCGATCGGCAACACCGCGGCCATGGCCACGCGCGCCGCCTCAAGCAGCCCGGCAGGCTATTACACGGACAGCACGTACGTGGGCGCGACCCTGGTCGCCGACGCCAACGGCGGGGCAGGCTCCTACTCCACCGACATCGACACCACCAGCACAGGCACAACCATCACCGCGCCGGCAGCTACGGTGCTCACCGGGCACCGGGCGGGCAGCGTGTTCGACGGGTGGAACACCGACCGCTACGGGCGCGGCACCCCCTACCAGCCCGGACAGACCATCGCCAGTTTGACGCGGGGCGAGTACTTCCCCCACCAGACCATCACCCTCTACGCCCAATGGCGCGACATCAACGCGCCTGGAAGCCTCACCGCCACCTACCACCATTCGGGAGACACCATCACCGTCAGCGGCACGCTCGGCCATGACGACCCCGTCACCGCCTGCCTCAACCCCACCACCTGCCAGACCGCCACCGCCTCTGAGAGCGCGTGGACCGTGAGCTTCCCGACTGGCACGTTCGCCGGCGTGTACCCGGTGGGAGCGCAGTACTCGGTGACCGCTAGCAGCTCGGCCACCGACCCGACAACCCACACCACCGTCACCAGCCCCGAGGCCAAGCTCACCGGCACCCTGCCCTACACGAGCGTCACCCTCGCCAAGGACGGCGCCAGCACACCAGTAGGCACCGTACCCGACGTCACCCCCGTGTACACCGACACCAATGACGGCAAGGCGTACGTCAGCCTGCCGCGGCTCGCCGCGACGGGCGGCATCAGCGTGGCCGGCGGCTACCTCACCGGCTGGCACCACCAAGCCAGCCAAACCACACCCGAATACGCCACCCCCGGGGCCACCACCATACCCACGGCAGACGGCGCCACCGACCCAACCGGGCACACCAGTGTCACCCTCCACCCCGTCTGGAACATCCTCACCGCACCCACCGGCACCGGCCAGCGCTCCCCCACGGACAACGGCGTCAGGTTCACCGCCACCGGCCAGCCATGGACCAACACCGACACCATCACCCTGTGCGTCAAACCACACACCCAACCCAACTACCAGTCCGGCGACTGCACCACGCCAACCACCACCAGCGGCTGGACCAACGGCGACTACACCCTCAACAAGGACTACACCAGCACACAACTGCCCCAAGGCGGACAATACGATGTGAAAACCACTTTGACCACACCCGGCACCACCGACGTTTGGCGGGGCGACGGCACCACCCCAACCGGGTCCTTCGCCAAAACCAATGTGACCACGGTGCGCATCAGCGGTGCCTACATGGGCAGCCTGCCAATGACCGGCGGGCGCCCCCAACGCCTCGCCGCGATCTTCGCCACCGCCCTCGCCCTCGCGCTCCTCCTGCTCGTCGCCGCGGATTGGCTGCGCCACCGCCGCCAGTCCAACGCCCGCCACAGCAGATAAGACAGCCACACGGGCGACGATGCCCACACGACGAATCAAAGACTTCCCGCCAAGCCAACCAACACCCCGGCCCGGCGGGAACCCAACCGGGTGCCGGCACGGCAACCAACAACCCAAACCAACCACCGCGCCGACACCCACCCCAACCCTCGATCACCAGTGACCGCAGACCGTAAAACACCGGTGTCGAATCCTCACATAACAAAAGAGCCCGGAACCTCAACGATTCCAGACTCCAATGTTTTCACCTAAGCAAGCAATCAACTGTAAATCCCCAAACCAAACAGCCAATCACGCAAATTCAAGATTCTGCCCATCCGCCATACGCACATCAAGATGGAGCTCGGCACCGATGGCCTTGAGATACTTGCGCAAAGTCTGAATCTGGACATGCTCAAGATCGCCGGATTCCAACGTCGAGATGCGCTTCTGGCTGACGCCCATGTTCCTGGCAAGGTCGCGCTGGCTCAGATGCCGGGCCTTACGGGCCTCCTTGAGCTCATAGATCCGCATCTGCTCGCGCAGTTCCTTTTCCTTGCCTGCGACCTTCTCGCGGTCGATGCCATTGTCGTCAACAAACTGATTGACGGTATACATTGTGTTTCCCCCTAATTGTTCTTTAACCATTCACGATAAATACGTTCCGCTTTGGGTATCGCCTTCTTATACCAGCTGTTCCAAGCCGATCCACGGCTCTTGTCGCCCGCGACCAACATGACTGCTCGACGCCCAGGATCGAAAACGAACAGAATCCGAATCTCGCTACGTCCCGACGAACCAGGCCGCAGCTCCTTCAAAGCTTTTATCGACGAACCGGATATCTTCCCGACCAAAGGACGCTTAAGGTTCGGTCCATCTTCCTCAAGGATATGGATGGCAGCAACGACTTGCACGATGGTATCCTCATCCTGATCGTGCAACCACTCGCTGATTGGTGCGATATCGACTTGCCATACATTCCGATGATACCATATAAGGTATCAATATCAAAAACCACGCTGATGAAAAGCCAGCAACGACAATTCTTGAAAACGCTTAAGGAAACCGAGAGAGCAATGTTTACCACTGAGAAACCTGAATCCGGACATGTTACAGATCCGGTAGAAGCCAAGGCGACTGCGAAGCAACTTATGGAAAACGCAAGCCTCAATCCTGATGACGCCACCGTCGAAGATTACGACGCATCCGAAGTCCTCGACAACGAGACCGACATCCGCAATTACCTTGAAGCGATACTCGATGAGACGAAGGATCTTGACGACGACACCGCCGCCTCCATTTTCCTCGACGCTCTGGGCGACGCCGCGAAGACGGAAAAGAGGGTGAGCGATATCGCAAAGAGGGCGAACGTGACACGCGAAAGCCTCCACCGCTCTCTCACCGCGGACGCCAACCCATCTTTCCGCACCGTGTTCAGCGCGTTAAGGGAACTCATCGGGAACGGAAACACCAAAAACCTATTCATCAACCCTCAGCTGGCTTAATCCTTATTGGGCAGTTACTCATCCTGCTGTGTTGACTCGTCATCGAGCTTCTTTCCGGCTCCGCGCAGAGTCTTCTCGTCTCCCGGTTTCGGCTTGGCCCATATCGAAACGGCCAGATCGACGGCAACGACAAATGCGGGAACGAAAAAGTTGCCGACCGGATAGACCAGGTTGATCAGCAACATGACCACCACGAGCACGACGGGGTGGAGCAGAGTCGCGCCCCACGAGATGGGATAATCGGCATGATCTTTGCGGCAAAAATAACTATTGATAAAAACCTGAGGGAACGCGCTGATCACGACGGCCAGCGTCAGGAACGGCACGATGTGATCGGCAGAGTATGCGAGACCCATCACTTTCATGATTATCAGCGCAATCACTTCCGCGACGATGCAAGATATCAAATTGGCTGTCAGCATCCCCATAATCCGGTACTTGAACGCTATAGGTCGCCATTTTTCTTTCGAATTGCTCATCGCACCTCCTTGCCATGTTGTCACGTCTTTGTTCCACGTCGTCGCATCACTTCATCGCACTCGCCGACGTAGCCCGCCTTGCATACCAATTTGCCATTGAGCTTACCTTACGAGCGTTGCGGACGCAATTGGCAATGAAAGTGAAGGATAATATAACCTGATACGTTTCCACAAAAAAATTGCACGAAACGCATAGTGTTCAAATCGCCATATCGAAAACGATGCCAAGTGTTTACTTTTGTAAGGCAAATCCGCAACGCATGCCGAACAACCTGGCGTTTAGTCACAAAAACGGCTGGACCAACAAGATATGAAATCCGTTGGCCCAGCCGTTTGCTCAGTTTCAGTAGAATTATCTCCTTTATTTGGTTACTTTGACAGCGGTCAGGTCGTAGAGGGTGACGCCGTCGACGGTTTAGGACTTGAAGTTGGACTGGACCCATGTGGCGATCTGGCTGGAGGCGTTGGAGCCGCCCATTTGGTTGCCACCCATGCCGCCGCATGAAGGAGAGCACCGGATTGCAAACCGTCACTTTATCATTCGGATGCCGTGTCATCATGTTTCCGCTTCCGATTGATTCGTTAATTCCGCCATGCTTCCAGACTTCATGGATGACAGCAAAAAGTGATGGCTCCGGACTGAGCCGGAGCCATCACCAACGCAATACGGAAATCTCCTTTGCTACATCAATATGCGCATCACGCCTGAATCAGCGCGGAGTTCCAGCCTGAGGATTTGGAGGCAGAATTGCTGGCCGTGCCACCCCCGTTGGTTGCTCCCGAATCGTTTCCATTCGCGTTGCCACCGCGGCCTTGTGAACGGCCGGAACCGGATGCGCCGTTGCCGGAATCACCGGGACGGTTTCTACCATCCGAATGCTGCGAATCACCGTTGTTTGACGGGTTGTCGCCATTCTGCGGGCCTGAGCCATCGGCCTGACCGGAACCGTTGGATGGACCGGAACCGTCCTGGCCCGGTTGACCGCCGCCTCGCGGGGATTCACCCTGGCCTGTGCCTGGTTGGCCCGTTGCCCCGTGGCCTCCCCGGCCACCATGGCCTCCGGGCATCTGGTGTTGCGCCTGCTGGGGTTCTGGCGGCGTCACGGATTTCGCCGTGGCGACCCCGGTGATGGCTCCACCGACCAGCCCGCATGCCAAAGCGATGCCGATCACCGCGCCCCACATCTTGCCGGAATGACGCTTGGACGAGCCTGACTGCTGGCCATCGTCTCCGTTGACAGCGGACGCGTCGCCACCGGCCGGCGGATACTGTGTGTAAGTATCGCCCATCTCGAAGCGCGTGGTGGGTTGCTCGGCAAGCGGGCTATTGCCTGTCTGCCGGAACGCGGCGGTTTCTTCGGTGTCGGTACTACTGGCGTCGCGAGCGCCCATGGCATTGATGTTGTTGTCGTTCATATTGATATTCCTGTTCTATTCGCCATTCAAAAGTCATTAAGACGGCATTCGTATGGCATGTCTGTATCAATCAGATGGCGGGGCGCCCGGCAACCCCCTAATTACGCCGGACGCATTGGCCATCGTCCAAGCAGGGACACGGCAATCACCAATACCACTTATGCGTTCCCTGCGTGGATATTCTTATGGAACAACATCATCATGGGCAGGCGCTGTAACAGCGCCTAAAGGACGCCACGACTTTCAACAAACATTCTTGTGCATTTGCTGAATGATTGCTGAATTTCCATCAGGACTCACTGATGACGGGGACGATAGCGATGACGGGCCATGAACATCAGCATCGCAGCTCCGGCTATGAGCACGGCGGTCACCAGCGCGGCCCCGACGATCGAGGCGCCGGTCGACGCCAATGGACGCTGGTTGTACCCATTCCAATCGTCGAGATTCGAGGCCACGGGCCGCATGACCCTCATGACATTGCCATCAATTTCGGCGCTCGGTTCACCCTCGCCTCGCGTGAATGTTTTCGTGTCCACGATCCCCTCCTCGTCGGGTGAGGTCTGCACTTCCTGCAAGATGGCGCCACCAGAGCCTTCCGACCCGGCAGACCCTCGCGGCCCGAGCGCCGCCTGAAAACCAGAGCCGCTTATGGCACCCATCAAAAGCGTGGAATCAAACGAGGGTATCGCAGACGCCAGCGCGGAGCCGCCAGCAGAGGCACCACCGCCGACAGACTCAACGCCGCGGGCAGAAGCACCACCGCGAGCATCCCGCTTGGCGATGCCGGTGCCAGAATCCTCGCCCCATGGGTCGCGGTCCACCGCAGGCAATTCAGCCAGCGGCACGCCCGTGACTTTCGCGCGGTCCCTATGCTTCGAGGCGACGTCCTTCAATGTACCAACAACATCGACATGGTCCCCGGGCCGAAGCACTAACGTCGACCAATTCCTGGGATATTTAAGGCTTGTAATCGCGCCATCGCCGGAGATGGTGGTGTCCGTGATCTTGAGGTCCTTGGCCCGGAACACCGGGCCATGGCCACCTTCGTTATCACTGGTGTTGGTGACGGTGAAGACGATGTCGGTGTCACCCATCATCAGCAACGAATCACGGGGGTCGTCCCGGTCGCCGGTGGACCAGCCGCTGAGCTTGTCCCATTTCTCGATGTGCAGGCTCGGAATCAGTTCCGGCGTGCGCGTCCATACGACGTTCGACTCGTTGACCTTGCCATTCATGGCCTCCGTGAACCGGTTCTCATGGCGCTCGGTGGCCTTGAGACGACGGACTTGCAGGTAGGCGCACCATCCCTGTTCATGGGAGACATCGGCCGACGCCAGCTGCCGATAAGCCGGTGTCGCCTCGACGCCCATCGTCCCATCCGCGGCAGCTTCCAAGGTGAACATATCGCCGTCGAACGCCGAGCTGTCGAACCCGTTGCCCGCGATGCGGTGGCCTTTGGCGGCGAGCACGCGGCCGTCTGCGGCGTAGAGGTCGCGCGTGGCGTACACGGCCCACTGCCCCGTGTACTCGTCGTAAGCCGGGTCGAGCTTGTCGGCGATCTTCCAGACATCCACGGACGGATAGGCGCGATTGGCCGGAAGAATCGAGCTGTCGAGCCGATAGAGGAACGCACTGTCTTTGTAGACGCTGGAGCCGTTGACGGACTCGCCGCCTACGCTCACCACCACGTCCTTCACCGGATTGATGGGCTTGAGCGGGTTGGACACCTCGTTGGTCTCCTTGCGCACGTCGTTCTCGACCTGCATAGCCTTGTTCTTCACGACGTAGCCATCAGTGACCTTGGTGACCGTGTAGGGCAAGGTGACGTGATAGTGCTGGCCGAGTAGGGTCTGGTCGATGGCGGGATCGGTAAGCGGATCGTAGGCGTCCGAGTCCGAATAAGCCTTCAAGTCCGTGGGTTGCGGGTCGCCGCGTACAGTCTGGCCAGTAGCCGGTATCAGGGTGTCGACGCGTTTGGCGAAAGCATAGAGCACGCCGTCGCTTATCTGGATGTTGAATCCCGCCGTGTGGTCATAGCCGTCATCGCCCGTGACGGTGACGCCGGTCGGGTCGACCGTGAGGTATTGCTCGTCGAAGTCGTCGACAATGCCGAGCTTCCAGACCTTGTAGGCCGGGTTCGCTTGCGTGGCGTCGAGGTCGATGACGTAATTGCCGGTGTCCCCCTTGAGCAGGGTCTTGCCGTCGATGGACACGCCCGGGTCGCCTTGGTGGGCGGACTGGTTGTCGTGCTTGACCGGGTTCAGGCTGGGTGGGATGTTGAACACCACGTTCGACGGGGTCAGCGAGTCGTTCAAGGCCAGCACCCACTGGTTGCTGACCCGGTGTCCGGCGGGCATGCCCTTGAATGCGGTGCCTTCGAAGCGCAATTGGATGCGGGGCGTGCCGCCGGCCTGCCACTGGGCGATCAGCGCCGCGTCGGTGATGTCGACCGCCGCCTCGTGAGCCGTGTCGTCCCAACGGTTGGTGTACTTGGACTTGGCGATCATGCGGCCCGTGTTGAGGTCCATGAGCTCCAGGGTCTGCTTGTCAGGCTTCAAGTATCGGTCGTACTTGTCGGTGAGGGTGATGGTCTTCACCATATAGGCGAGGGAAGGCAGGTGGGGTTGGGTGTCCAGGTCGTACTCGACCTTCTGCCCGGGGTAGACGGCCTTGCCGTCGACCGATTCTTGCCCGCCACCCTGCGACGCCTCGCTGACGACGTCCTTTTTCACCGGCGGCACGTAGCCGCACACCTTGGGCAGGTTGGTGTCCTTGCCCTGCCGATTGACCTTCACGGACCCGGCGTTCAAGAGATCGGTGCCATCCGGATTGGTGCAGAAAGCAAGCTCGTCGCCGGGTTCCTTGTGGAAGTCCTCGCGGACCTTCTTGGCGCCACCGCCATTAGCGTAATTGGCGGTGAAAGGCACCAGCAACGTGAATTGCAATGGCCCATGGTGCGACGATTCCGAGACGAGATAGCCAGCCTTGGCCGTAGCGGTGATGGCGGTGCCCGATTGCGTGATATCGAATTTGTCGGTCACGTCAACGCCGGAGCCATTGATGCCAGCCACAAAGGATTGATCGCTGCGCGTCGCATCGGCCGCGTAGACGCGCACCTTGGAGAGCACCTGCGGGTCGACAAGGTAGTCGGCCTTGCCGTAATCATCGGTGAGGGTGAGACGGCTCAACTTCTGGGCGAGATTCGACGGATCCGCCACCGGCAGGTTCACCACGGCGGCCAGCTGGTCTCCGTCGAGGAAGGTCAGGTTGTCGGCGCCCGTCGCGTTGGATTTCGATGGGTCGATCACCGTCTGCCAATGGCCTGCGGAGTCGAGTTTCACCCAGCTCTTGTCGGGGTTCGGGCTCCAGATGAGCACAGGCGGCTCGTTGGTCGGGTTCGTGTGCCCGTTCCACGATTCGCTGCCCCGGTTGGTGACCGTGATGGTGGTGTGCGCGTCCACATCCATGCGCACCGTGCCGTTCAATATCAGCTTGACCTTGCGGTCGCGCAGCTGCTTCCTCGAGCCGGTGAGGATCACGGGCTTGGCCGTCGCGGTGGTCACGGTGCCGGTGTTGGCGACGGTGAAGCTGGAGGTCATATCGTGGTCATCGACCAGCACGCGGGCTTTTGAGACGTCGGAGAAATCAACATAGCCGGAAGCCGGGGTCCAATCATCGGTGATCGAATAGCTGTCAAGATCCTGGATGGTGTCCATCGGCAGTACACCGTTGACCACCGAGGAAATGTCGTCTCCGGTCACGAACGTCTTGTTGTCACTGCCCTTGTCATTGGTCCTGCCGGGGTCGTCCATTGCGGCGGCTTCGTCCTGGCTTTTAGCCCAGGCCTTGTTCGGGGCGGGCTCACGGGTCGGGAACTCCAAGTGAACCGTGTCTTGCGCGGGCATGGTGTTCCAGATGACGCTCGCCTGGTCGCCGGCCCTATCGGTCTTGGGATGGTCCATCACCACATCGAAGCTGAACTGATAAAGGTGGTCGAGCGGCATCTCGCCCTTCGACGCCACACGGTTGGCCGCAACGGTGTCGGTCGCCCTGTTCCAGGCCATCGTGAACTCCGCGGACACATCCGTGCTCGCGGTGACGTCCTTGACTTTCATGCGCCGGATATCGTAACGCTGGCCATGCGGGTCGATGACGTCCTTGAAATGCAACTCATAGCCGCCACGTCCCGTCTGCGACTCGATTGTGGTGGTGTTGGCCATGTCGTGGACGCTTGTGCCCTGGCCGATCGCCTTGCCCGGGGCCGGAGGCGCCACACTCGCCACGCCCCACTGTTCGGAAGCCTCACGGTCCGGTGTGTCCACACCATTTCTCATGTGTCCCTGCTGCGCCACCTGCACGTCGAACCAATACCGTCCCTCCTGCCAATGGGTCATGCCCAAATCGGACGGGGAGAACCTCGGACTCCAAGCATCGCCCTGGTTGGCGACCGTCACGCCCTTCGTCGCGCTACGCGAGGACACGTACCCGTCGGGCTGACCGTCATAACGCAACACCACATTCGCGTTCACGTTCTCCGCGATCGGTGAGCCATTGCGGCTCGTGTGGATCACATCGCTGATTGCGTCCGTCGCACCAACTTTCAGGCCTGCGGGAGCTTGCTGGTTCGTGGACACACTCAAGTCATAATAGCGAGGCGGCTGCTGGTTGTTGACCGCCAGGCACACCACTTGTACGCCACCCGGAGTGGCCGCCGCCTGCGCGTTGATGCCAGCTTCGAACATCGACTTGGCACGCATGAGCCAGCCGGCATCCCAGCCAATCAGGCTGCCCGCCGGATTTGCCGCGTTCCAATCATTGTGGAAGCGGTTCATGAAATCCGCACCGCCTGTACCCCAAAAATCGATGGTGTTGTACGAAGACGCCGACACAGTCATCATCACTCCAACCACGCGGGCCTGCGATGCGGGACCATCGGTGGGATCGGCTATCGCATTATTGATTGCGCCACGGCAAGCGTTACGCATCCTCGTCGTCATACTTGGCCCCATCGGCGTGCCAGGATTCGAAATCGCAAAGTTACTACTGATATGGCTTATCGCAAAATCAATCGAATCCTCACCCCAACCTTGTGAAGGAGCACTTATGTAATTACTGTTGTCCCAAAGCCAGAGAGCATCACTATTGGGCCCAACGCTGCCGCCTCCACCGACGCCTCCACCACTGATACCCATGCCAGCGTTCGCCACACCAGGAACCAGCATCGACAAAGCAACCAGTACGGCCACTCCGCCAGATGCCAAACGCCCAATTCCGCGCTTCAACCAATTACGTCTCATTTCCTTCTCCTCCATTCGGTAGGATGAAGGAAGAGCACCCGTAAGGGTTCTCTTCCAACTATTGGAGCCGTCTCCCCCGCCAATCCGCCAAGATTCACAGCGGGGGATACGACAAAAACTCAAAATCAATTATTCGGTGAGTAACAATCTCCCGGTCCAAAACAAATACCATGGGATGGGCCTTGCGGCCCATGGTCTTCGCCGCTACTTCCTGCAAACCCATGTATCTGTTTGCCTGACGAAGATGGAGCAGCCGGGGCCGAAGCACCACGCGATGAACGCGAGGAATCCGAACGGGAAGTCCTGCCTTTCGCAGCCTGCGCATTGGCTTGCTGCTGCGCAGCTTCAGCTGCCGCCTGCGCGTCCGCGGCGGCTTTCGCCTGAATACTTGCGTTGACACCATTCATCGCGTCATCCAACGCCTTTGACATCTGCTGCAAAACCGCAAGTTTCGACTTTTGGTCACCAAGCAATCCATTCGCCGCCTCGACCTGCTGCGAAAGCGCCGATCTCGTGGCCTCATCGGCCACATTTCCCGCCGAGGAGTCCAGCAGCTGCTTCGCCTGCCCGGTCTTGGCAGCCAACCCGTCCCGCGTATCCTTCAACGTCTTCGCGTCCCGACTCGCCAACACTCTTTTCGCCAGCACCCTGACGCCGGTTCTCGTCGATTTCAATGAATCAAGCTGAGCGGAAGCCTTCCTCCGCTGGCCTTCGGCTGCCGCACGGGAAGTGGCATCACAAGACGGCATGGCTGCATGTTGGAAACGCGTCAACGCTTTCTCTCCTTTCCGCAGTTTCTGCCAGACGAGCGTGTCGGCGACATCCTTCTTCTCGATTTTCAACGCCTCGATTGTGTTTTTGTCTAAATCCTTCCCGGCAAGCTCTTTCATCGCTTCCGCACTTTGTCGGCAATCCGACAACGCCTCTTCTTTGGCATGGCCGTTCCACGCCACCCCGCCGGCGACGCCTATGGCAACAAGGACCGCAACGACGATAACGACGATCCATAGGACTTTGCGCCGCCTGAACGGATGTTTCTTAGCACTCGTATCCGCAATATCCTCAGTGGATTGGTTGTCACTGTCGGGTTCCGATACTTCCCATTCCGGCCCACCATCATCGACAACGGGAGGAGGGACGTCTTTCTCCCCGCGATTCTGAGCGGTTTGTTCCAATTCATCATCCTGCTCTTGCTGATCCATCTTCATCTCATTTCCTTGTTCGCGAACTGATAGCATCCATCGTTGCATAATCTCGCAAATTTCCGAGCTGATTTCAGGTACTGTGGTCGAACGCTCGGGGTCTCGGCGTGTTGTGGATAACTCGATTTTCACTATCCACATTTCGCCGTTTTCAGGTCATCTTTGCCCGATTCGTCCACATGGTTGTCAACTATATTGTAATACAATTAAATAGTTATACACAAATTTTATCATTCCGTCCAAAAATGCCGAAAGCCATCAAGCCTGCCTTTACAATGAACAATACGGAACGATTCAACATATCGAAAACACAAGGCGGGAACAGATGGCAGCCAACACAACCAACCACGAATTCAACGAGCCGGCCACACCCAGCCTCCCTGTCGCCGCGCCCCACCAATTCGGGCGCATCGTCATCATGTCGGTCACGCCGTGCGAGGAACGGGGCATATTCCCGGCTCGCGTCGAACTTGGCGAGATGTTTACCGTCACCGCGCAGATTTTCATCGAAGGACGCAGTCATACAGGCGCCACCGCAATTCTGCGAAATCCACACGGCGATATCAAACAACGCGTCGCGATGACTTGCATCAATCCCGGTCTGGACCTTTGGAAAGCCGACCTTATCGCCGGTCAGCCCAGCGATATCAAGCCATGGGACAAAGGCTTCGACGAAATCCAACGACAGCTTGGCGAGTGGACGGTAACACTTGAGGGTTGGGAAGACACGTACGCTTCCTGGCTGGCCGATGCCAGAATCAAAGTCGATGTCAACGATGACGCTGAAAACGCTTTGGTTTCAGGTTCCCAGTTACTTGCCCGTTGGGCCGAGGACAAGGATGCCAAACTCGACGACACCCAGCAAGGCATCTTGCGAAAAGCATCCCAACAGCTTGCGGACGTCTCCTTGGATATCAAGCAGCGTCCCGCCGCCGCCGACAATCCGGCCATCGCGGAGCTGCATCGCTCGAACCCGTTGCGGGACGGCCTCACCGCGAGCGCCCCGCAACGTTTCAAGGTCGAGCGCCCAGAATCGAGCTTCACCGCTTGGTACCAATTCTTCCCACGCTCCGAAGGCGCCACCCGCGACCCACAAACCGGCGAAATTATACAGGGAACACTCAAAACCGCTTTATCGGGACTCGACCGGGCGAAGGCCGAAGGGTTCGACGTGGTCTATCTGCCGCCGATCTTCCCCATCGGTGTCACCAACCGCAAAGGCCGCAACAACGCCCTGGTCGCGGGGCCAAACGACCCCGGCTCCCCCTTTGGCATCGGCTCGTCGCTTGGCGGGCACGATACGGTCGATCCATTGCTCGGCACGATGGATGACTTCAAGGCGTTCTGCGCCTACGCGCACAGGCTCGGCTTGGAAATCGCGCTGGACTTCGCATTGCAATGCTCACCCGACCACCCGTGGGTTCGTGAGCACCCGAATTGGTTCCGCCACAAGCCTGACGGCACCATCGCGTTCGCGGAAAACCCGCCGAAGAAATACCAAGACATCTACCCCATCGATTTCAACATCGACATGCCCGGCATCGAGCGCGAGACCGAGCGCATTATGGACTTGTGGATTGAGGCGGGCATCACAATTTTCCGCATCGACAATCCGCACACCAAGCCCGTCCGCTTCTGGCAGGATGTCATCGAGGCAGTGCAACGCAAACATCCCGAAATCCTCTTCCTTGCGGAGGCTTTCACCCGCCCGGCCATCATGCGGGCGCTGAGCCTTGCGGGTTTCACCCAATCCCACAGCTATTTCCCCTGGCGCAACACCAAGGACGAGGTGGCCGAATACCTGCAGACCACCAACAGCGACGAGGCCTACTACCAGCACAACACGTTCTGGCCCACCACGCCCGACATCCTCACCGATTACCTGCGCGACAACGGGCCGGAAGGACATAAAGTACGCGCGGTGCTGGCAGCCATGGGCTCACCTTCATGGGGCATCTACAACGGCTATGAGCTGGTGGAGAACCGGCAGCAGGAAGGCCACGAGGAACAGGCCGACAACGAGAAGTACGAGATCAAGGTGCGCGATTGGAGCGAGGCCGACAAATACGGCATCGCCACGCTCTTGACCGATCTCAACCGCATCCGCCGCACCCACCCCGCCTGCCGCAGCTATCATGACCTGGCCATGTTGTGGACGAGCAATCCCAACGTCGTCGCCTTCGCCCGCCATATTCCGCCAATGTCGACCGGTTCGGCCGATGGCCAATGTGCTGATGGAGGCGCCGCCAATGACGCAACGGACCCAGCCCTCGGCGACACCCTCATCGTCGTGGTGAACCTCGACTGCAAGACCGCCCACACCTCGGAAGTCAACTTCGATCCGGCGTTGCTCGGCCTCCCACGAGACCACACCTTCGATGTATACGACGAACTCGGTGGCGGCACCTTCACCTGGTCGAGCAACAACAAAGTCACCCTCGACCCTGCCGAGCGCCCCGCCTATATTTTCGCCATCGCCTAACAGACGATTGCATTACATAAAAAATACCGGCTTTCAACAGGGCACCCAAAAACAATGGATAGTCTTCTAATCTGACCAATCACGTTAAGTAAATTGCCGAATCAGAAGACTATCCGCAACAAAAAACTGCTTATACTTGCTGCTTGGCTTATGCCTTGTTGCACATCGTGCAGCAATTTCAAACGCCAACTGTCACCAGGCGCAAATGCAAGCATAAGCAGACATAATCATCACACCAACGTAGCGACCCACAGCAAGACCGCAGCCACTACGAAGAGGATGGCGAATATCTTGGTGCCGACCTTGAGCCATTTGCCAAAGCTCACTCCCGCGACGGACAAGCCCGCAAGAAGCACGCCACCGGTGGGATTGATGATGTTCATCAGGCCATTACCGAACTGGTTGCTGAGCACGATGACATCACGGTTGATATGCACCAAATCCGCAAGCGGCCCCATGACCGGCATAGTCAAAGCCGCAGAGCCGGACGAAGACGGCACGAACAGCGTGATCAGGCTTTGCACCGCGAGCAGAATCGTGGTGAACAATGCCTTCGGCAGTCCACCCAGAGCCTGGGCCAGACTGTTAAGGATGGTATCGATGATGGCACCATTCTCAAGAAGGACCAGAATGCCGCGAGCCAAGCCGATGATCACGGCCGCGTAAACGAAATCGCCGCACCCGGAAACAAAGCTCTCGCACATCTCGTTGACGCTGAAGCGCGCGATGATGCCGATGATCAGGCCAACCGCAAGGAACAGAGCGGCAATCTCGGTCATATACCAGCCCTGGGCAAGGATCCCATAGACCATGACACCCAAGCCGATGATGAAGACGGCGATGACCGCCTTATCACGACCGGTGAATTTGGCTTCCTCTCCATTGGCCTTGTCTACACCGCTTAATTTGACGCGAAGTTGCAAATCGGTGTGATAGGACACGGAGGATTCCGGATTCTTACGCACTTTCAGCGCATAATGCATTGTGAAAGCGATGGCGATGGCTGTGAAGATGAACCAATAAATGAGTCGCAGCCAAAGCAGTGGATTGCCATGGATTTGGCCGATACCTTGCGCGATCAGCACGTTGAACGGATTGATCGTTGAAGCGATATATCCCACCTGGCTTGCCAAGAATAACGTCAGGATAGCCGTTATGGAATCGAAACCGAGTGTCAGCATGAACGAGATGAAGATAATGAACAGTGGAATCAGCTCTTCACTCATTCCGTAAGTGGAACCGCCGATACTCACCAAAATCATCATCAAAGGTATGACAAGCACACCCTTGCTCCCTAGAAAATCGGCAAGGGCACGAAGGCCTCGGTCGATGGCGCCGGTTTTGAGAATGATGCCGAAAGCGCCACCGAGAATCAACACGAACGCGATAACGTCAACCGCGGCCGCGATGCCATCGCTCGGGGCTTTGAGAACCTCCCAAAGCCCTTGCCCATGCCCCGCTTTCGCGATCTCATGGAACGTTCCAGGAATGACCACCGTACGGGAATCGCCCCCGACATTGACGGTCTTGGTTTTGAACTCGCCGCTGGGGATGATCCACGTCAGTACAGCCGCGACGACGAGCAGGAGAAACATCAGGGCATAGCTATGGGGAAAATGAAAATGGAACTTCTTATCTTTTTTGGTGGTCTGGATATCACTACCGCCTCCAGCATTTTCAGTTTCAATGCCGCATATCGCTTTCTTTACGAACTTCATCATTCGTCTCTTTTCTTTTAATGATTTCTATTGTTGGTAAACAACGTTGCCGTCGATGACCGTGCGGACGACCTTCGCGTCCTTCAACGCATCGTCATCGACTGAAGTCAGATCACGATCAAAGACCGTAAACGTCGAAGGCTTGCCGCTTCCCAGCGTCCGTTGCTTCTCATGCGAGCCGTCGCGGCACCAGGCTTTCAGCAAGTCGGCCGCGGGCATGGCGTATTCGGGGAACCAGTTGCCGTCGTTTTCGTCGAAACGACGTCGCGTGGCTCTGAACAGCGAATCCGGAACCGAAGTGATAAACAAGGGGCAGTCGGTGCCGCATGTCACCCGTGTACCGAACTGGCTGAGGTTGGTGTAGCGGTAAAAATCGCCGCCATCATCGCCTACGATGGTTTTGCCCATATAGGATTGCACCTTTGAAGGGTTCAGACCCAGAATCTGCGGGTAGATTTCCGCGGTGATCTCCGACTTCGCCATGACTTTCGAAGCGCGTTCGGTAATCATTTCCAGATCGCTCATGGAATGATGCGTTCCGGGCAGATGGTGGCGGGAAAGGATGTCGGCGGACATATCGATCGCTTTGTCGCCTTCCGCGGTCAGACAGCAGGAAATCCCCGCCTCGGAAAGCCTGGCGACGGTGTCTTCGACACTTTGGTAGTCGATTGACGGCTTGACACCGCCAGCAACGTACTCTCCGTATATGTCGCCGGTGCCATCGGCCACCACACCATCGACCATGACTTTGGCCCCACCAAAATGGAGTCTTTCCTGGCTGATATTTTCCCGTGCTTTGACCAACGTAGGAACATCAAAGGGCTTGGACACGGATTCGACATACATGCTCACATCAAGGACATGGTCATCGATGAGTCCGTGCACCGAACAATCATCGAAAACGATGTCTTTGCACGAGACGACACCGCGTGAAAGCAGCAGCTGCTGGAATCTTCGCCAACCGTCCCTCACGATGGTTTCGTCGGAAGTCATCTCGCGAATCAGCCTCCAACGTTTCTCCGCCGAAAGATCACCTTCGCTGAAACCGTATCGACGCACCGCCGCAGTGTTCATCCAATATCGCGTCCTGTCCTTATCGATGACGGTTATCGGGACAGCAGTCGAGACACCGTCCAGGACTTCCCGAGTCGCCTGCTCCAACCACGCTCCGCTATCCCAGCCGTGGGCGTATACAGGGCGATCCGGGTTCTTGGCTACCGTTTGCTCAATGATGTCGACCGCCTCCGAAAAATCAGAAAGCGACGCCAGGTCAATCCCGCAATTGGCAGACAACCATCCAGAGAAAAACACATGGTTATCGTGAATACCGGGCATGATGAAATTGTCGTCATCACAGAAAATGGTCGTCCCTTCGTCGGGGTCGCCATAATTCCAACCTTTTTCAACGGCCATAAGTTTCGGGCCGTCAAATAACAAATAACCCTGATAGGGGTTTGAGCCAACCCCGTCAAAAATATGACGGGATCGCACTATTGTTTTCATTTCAATTCTCCTGATGCGAGGAGGCGAAATCTCACTACCATGTAAACGACAAATCACCAATCAGGCATAGTACGGCCAAGGAATGCACTTACCACAACCGAAATATATGCGAGGTGAACCACGCATCTGACCTCTACATCAGATGCTGAACGTGTAGATTTCGCCTAGGAAATATTGATGACCTACATGAACCGGGTCATCGTGTTGATCGCAAATGAATGTATTGACTTTGAAAAATGGGGTCCCCACCACAACATCCATATCCTTGGTCATCTTCGAATCGGCCAGGACCATGCTGAGTATGGTTTCCTTGGGATGAATGGGCTCAATTCCGTATTTTTTGTCAAGCAGATGATACAAGGAGCCTGACAGGTCTTCGGTTTCAAGGAAGCTGAACCGTTCCAACGGAAAATAGTTGTTTTCCAACATCACCGGACGGCCATCGGCCATTCTCTTACGTTTGGTGAAAAGAACATCGGAGCCTGGCTCGATGCCAAAACAACAGGCGACATCTTCAGGAGCAGGAACCCGTTTCCGTTCCAACAGAATCGTCGTGGCCTTGAAGCCGGCCTGCTTGACACTATCGGTGAATCCGGAAACATATTCAATCCGGCGCTCGATGGTGTGGCTTCTGACGAACGTGCCTTTCCCTTGCTTCTTGAAAAGGTAACCATCCTTCACCAACTCGGAAACGGCTTTGCGTACCGTAATCCTCGAAACCCCATACTGTTTGCACAGCTCCGGTTCCGACGGGATCTTGGAACCCTGCGGATACTTCCCCGATCGAAGGGCGGCGAGCAGAGACGTTTTCAACTGAAGGTACATCGGTATTGTCGTGTTACCTTCAAGCATCATACGCCTTCCGCTTTGCTTCTATTTCACATCTATACTACCAAGCGGCGGCCTTAAGCCCTAGCCCACATTTCTCAAAATCTCAATCATTCGATCTGCGTGCCGAAGCCGAAGGAACCATCAAGCTGAACCGCCTGTGCGGCGAATCGTTGACCGTCCTCCATGCTCTCTTTCATCCCCTTTCCTTCGATTTCACGGGACAGCAGAAAAGCCGTCAAGAACGAGTCTCCTGCGGCCATAGTGTCGACCGCCTTGACAACATGCGGCGCAACCTCACGGAAATCTTTTCCGTCATACACGATGGTCGATCGAGACCCACGCGTGGCCATCAACACCTTGTTCGACGGAGAAAATATGTGCTTGAGCAACACTTGGACCTGATTGTCCGGCATGTCAACCGAGAAGAACCCGTATTGGACATATCCGATCGCACCCTGCAACGTGTCATTCGTGAACTCATCGGAGAAATCATAGGAAATCGGGATGCCCAACTCGCTGATTCGCGGCAACAGATGGTCGCAATGGCCCCAAATCCCCATGTGTATCAGACTGAATGTCTTCAGATACGCGATATCGTCATCGTCAAGCTGCAGTGGCTTCTCACCTGCCACGCCGCCTTCGTTGCTGCCGACGAAGACCCTGTCGCCATTAACGATATTGACTTTGGCGCAACCATTCTCACCGTGTTCGGTCCTGCTATGGCTACGGTCGATGCCCAGCTTGTCAATGCTGTCCTTGACATGCTGCGCCTGCTTGTCATCGCCGAAAACGCCCATGAACGCGGAATCGTAACCAAGTTTCTTCGCGAACGCGGCAAAGTTCATCGCGTTGCCACCCGGATACATCACGTTCAGATTGACATATTCGTCGACGACCTGGTCGCCCAAACCGAGGACTTTCTTGTTGGATACCATTTCAGTACTCAACCTTTCCCATGTAACGTCGTGCATCAAGATCATGGTCATGAACCTGGGAGAGGGCGAAACGATACTTGCTCAGAACGCTATAGAAAAGAATCGGGTTAAAGTATTCGCTCACGGAATCGTCAACGAGGTCCAGTCCAAGTTC
The DNA here is from genome assembly GCF_029395475.1 of Bifidobacterium sp. ESL0775. Taxonomy (NCBI): domain Bacteria; kingdom Bacillati; phylum Actinomycetota; class Actinomycetes; order Bifidobacteriales; family Bifidobacteriaceae; genus Bifidobacterium; species Bifidobacterium sp. ESL0775. The sequence goes on from NZ_CP113917.1 coordinate 2,028,042, forward strand.
CTTCGCATCCACGACTTCGACCTTCTCGGCATATTTGCCAAGGAACTTCAACGCACGCTCATCCAACTCACGTGTACGGCCAAGGCCCATCGCCATAATGAACGGGGTGTCCTTGTCAGTGACCTCGAACGGCCCATGGAAGAATTCGCCGGAATGAATCGGGGCGGCATCCAGCCACTGCATCTCCATCAGCGAGCAAATCGAGAAGCCATAGGCATGCCCATAGGAAGCGCCAGATGCCAGCACGTAGAACATCGGCTCATCCTTGTATTTCTCGGCGAATTCCTTGGTACGAGGAACCACTTCGTCCTCGGCGTTGCCCACCACTGTATCAATGATGTCCATTCCTTTACGGAATGCATCATAATGCTCGTAGCCCTCAAGCTCGTTGACAATCGAAACCGTCAAGTCAAGCATGATGGCCATCGGGTTGTTGTGCACGCGCTTTTCGTCTCCCCATTCATAGACAAACGAATAGTCGGATTCGGGCAGCAACGCCGCCTTCTTGTTATAGGTCAGACCAACCGTCTGCGCTCCGGCCTTACGAGCCACCTTGGCAGCCTCAACGGTTTCCGGGGTGCTTCCACTGTGCGAGCACAGCACAACCACCGAGGACTTCCCGAGCCTGGCGGGAGGCACATGGACGAATTCATTGGCTGTATACCAGCCACTCGTCAGTTTCTTGGATTCGGCCTTGACAAAATAGTCCGAAACATACATATCGACCAGTGAGCCGCCACAAGCCACGAAATAAATCTCAGAGAGTTTACCTTCGCTGGCTTTGACAATCTTCTTTGCCGTTGTTTCCACTTCCATTGATATCCTCCTTGCTTATCAATAAGACGTTATATAACGTCTTAATAAGAGTTATAGACGCTGAATCTGTTCCTGTCAAGCGAGGATGCCTTTTCTTGGAAATGTTCACAATTCAAAGACAGCGGAGATAGCCAAACCAAAAACACTTATCCTGCAACGACATGGTTTCCTACCCCACATCGGCGAGTATCTGCGCTAGACTTGGTTTCGGTAACAAAACCGTACATATCACGTACGTTCAAAAGGAGCAAACATGGCTGAAACGTTCAATGTCCTCGTCGAAATCCCACGTGGATCGAAGAACAAGTATGAGATGGACGAGGAGACCGGCCGCATCAAGCTCGACCGCACCCTCTTCACCGCGATGGGCTATCCGGATGATTACGGCTACATCGAGGGCACGCTGGGCGAGGACGGCGATCCGCTCGACGCGCTCGTCATGATCCCGAATTCCGTCTTCCCGGGCTGCGAGATCAAGTGCCGCGCCGTCGGCCTCTACCACATGGAGGACGAAGAGGGCGGCGACGACAAGGTGCTGTGCGTGCCCGCCGACGTGCGTTTCGACGACATCAAGGATGTCGACGACGTCAACGACTACCACAAGGCCGAAATCAAGCACTTCTTCGAGCAGTACAAGGCCCTGGAGCCCGGCAAGGAGGTCATGCCCGGCGATTATTGGACCGGCGTCGCCGAAGCCGAGAAGCAGATCAAGGCCTCCCGCGAGCGCCTCGCCGCCTCCAAGAAGTGAACGCAGGCTTTAAACCAAATAGCGTCTCATCCATTGTGATGTTGTTCATCACATGAGAAACAAACGTTAACGGGTGTTGGAATCCATATACTGGTTTCCAACACCCTGTTTTTCATTGTCTACCGGCCAACGAACCAGGAAGCGCTGATGATCGTCGAAATTCTGCTTATCGCGGTATCCGTCTCCATGGACGCCTTCGCCATCGCCATCGGCAAGGGGCTGGCCACCAAACATGTCAGACCGGTCAACGCCATCAAAACCGCGCTTTGGTTCGGCGGGTTCCAGGCGCTCTTCCCCATTCTGGGTTACTTTTTCGCTTCACTTTTCGGCAAGTACGTCGAGGCCGTCGACCATTGGATTATTTTCGGCCTGCTGGCGCTGATCGGCGGCAACATGATCCGCGAGTCTCTCGGCGAACCCGAGGAGGACGCCAAGGAGACCGCGCAATTCGATTGGCGGCACATGGCCCCGCTGGCCGTTGCGTGCAGCATCGACGCCTTCGCGGTGGGTGTGAGCTTCCAGTTCATGCCGCTCAACATCTGGGTCGCGGCCACCATCATCGGGGTCATCACCGGCGCCTTCTCCATCGCCGGCCTCTACTTGGGCCACACCATCGGCGTGCGTTGGCAACAGACCGCGCAAATCATCGGCGGCATCGTCCTCATCCTCATCGGACTGAAAACCCTGCTGGAGCACCTCGGCATCATCGCCTGGTGAGCAAATCAACCGACGAAAACAAGCAACGCAACCAGCGCGAGGAACACGACGAATCCGGCATACATCACAGGGGCAAGAGCGATAGCCACGCAGGATTGACGTTTGCGATCGCGATTGCCGCGGTATAGAGGCGAAAGGGGCATGCCGGCGGCGGCGTAGTCCTTCCACCAACGCGTCGAAGCCCAAGACAAGCCGGCCAACAAGGCGACGGCGATGACCGCGACAATCGCCACAATCCAAAGCCTCTTCGCGCCCAAACTTCCTGCACCGACATAGCGCAACAGCAACGGCGAAAGAACCCAGCCCGAGGCCCCTGCCATCGCAACGTCAAACATCAGGCTGTGCGACAGCGAAAGTACCATATCGGTGCGCTCACGACGCAACATCTGATGCAAGAAGCCGAGTATGACAAACACCGTCAAAACGACAAGAAGGGCGACAGCCCATACCGTGCAGATATGCATCAAAACAGAAGTCGGGATGGTGTCGAAGCTTGCGAATTCTGCCGCTGTGCGCTGCCCCGCGGCCTGATCGTTACGCGGCAGAACACGCATTAACAACGATTCCGTGCCGAAAATCATGACGACCGCGCCAGCCATGCCGACGACCGCATCGAAAAAGCTGCTATGCAAAGGCCACATTCCCATGGCCACAATCATCAGAATCAGCGGGATGACAACCGAAACACCAAGCCCAAGACGCCGGTCGAGAAGGCAGGAAACAACCAACAAAACAGCGATAATCACATATACGACGATTTGGAACATCACCATTCGTGTTGCGGTTCCGCTTGTTGGCGTAACAGGTGCGCCATTGGTGTTGCTTCCTGAGACATGGGAACGTTTTGCGACGGACGCCGAGACGTTCTCGTTGCGCACACAGGAGTCATTCGACGATTCCATAGCCTTCACCATTCCTGTCTTCATTTTCTATAGAGGTTCGTAGTATCTGCAGCGTTCTCGCCAACGGAAACACAGGCCGAACACGTTGCGTTTCGGCAATTGTCATTCCCCACAGCGCCCATTGACAACCCCGTTCCGTCTCGCATCGTTTTCCGTACCATTTTAGGCACGAAATCCCGTCATTCAAAACCCTGCTGTCTAGCTGCCTGCCGGTCTTCAAAACCGCGGAAACTCCGGCGTAACACCGCCGACACAAACAGGGTTTTCTATAAGAAATATGGTAGCCGCCAGTGTCCACAACCAGCAGGTACAATAGAGGCAATCGCATAAACCCCAATGACGTCGTACACACGGTGTCGAGCTATGCGTAGGTTGCGGCTGGAGAGCCAAGACCTACGAAAATCACGGGTCACGATTGGGAGGGAGGGCTCAATGACCGATTTGACATTGATGACGATGGCCCCCAACCCTGCCAGCGTGCTGCCAAGCCTCGCCCTGCTTTCCTACCGCGTGCGCGTGCTGCCGATGGACGCCGCGAGCCTCGTGAAACTTCCCGAAAACACCATTCTTTTCCTTGACGCGCGCGACGACCTCGCCAACGCCAAGACGCTGTGCAATCTGATCCACGCCTCAGGACTTTCCATTCCGATCATTCCTATTATCACCGAAGGCGGCTTCACCGCCATCAACATCCAGTGGGGTGTGGCCGACGTCATGGTGAGCAACGCATCCCCCGCGGAAGTCGAGGGACGCCTGCGGCTGGTCTGCGAGCGCGGCAATGCGGCCCCGACCGCCACACGCACGTCCGTGGAGCGCGAGAACTACCGCGACGACGGGCAGATCCGCTCCGGCGACCTGGTCGTGGACACCAAGGGTTATACGGCGACGCTCAACGGCGAACCGGTCAATTTGGCCTACAAGGAATTCGAGCTGTTGAAGTACCTCGTCCAGCATCCGCACCGCGTTTTCACCCGCGCCCAGCTCCTGCAGGAGGTGTGGGGCTACGACTACTACGGCGGCACGCGCACGGTCGACGTCCACGTGCGTCGTCTGCGCGCTAAGCTCGGCGGCGAATACGAGCACATGATCGGCACCGTGCGCAACGTCGGCTACCGTTTCGACCCGCCGGACGACGGCGACAGCGCCAGCGGCGACCACCACGACGACAATGCCGGTGACGCGGATGGCGACAATCTCTGAACCATTTTCGAAGGCGCGATGGCCGCAGAAACTGGTTCACGACAGAAAGCCGGCCGAAACAAAACCAGGCACTCCGTAGAGCTTCGGGAAACGTCGTCAAGAAACATTCCGGGCCTTGCCGAGACAAGGTCGACGCTATCTCAATGTAATACTTTCGCACGGCTGCCGGTTGGCCCAGGCGCCGCATCGACGGCCGTGCCATCGGCCTTGCAAACGACGCAAAGCGGGTGACAACGTTTCGCCGCGTGCCTATAGTGGGCAGAAGATCCGCCTCGTTTTCACAATGAAGCACCACCGTCAATAAAAGGAACGAACAGCCAATGCCCAGGGAGACCAAAGCGCAACGCGCCGAACGCATCCACGCCGAATACGACGTGCTGTGCCAGATGTTCCCCGAGGCGATGTGCACGCTCGATTACGAAACCCCGTTCCACCTGCTAGTCGCCACCGTGCTGAGCGCGCAGACCACGGACGTTCGGGTCAACAGCGTCACGCCGGAATTGTTTCGCGACTACGGCACGCCGGAAACACTGGCGGTGGCCGACCCGGAACGCATCGAGGACATCATCCACCCGCTCGGCTTCTACCACACGAAATCCGCCCATATCATCGAGCTGGCCGCGCAGATCGTCCGCGATTTCGACGGCGTGGTGCCCCAGACGATGGAGGAGCTCACCACGCTTTCGGGCGTGGGCCGCAAAACTGCCAACGTCGTGTTGGGCGACGCGTTCGGCGTGCCCGGCTTCCCCGTCGACACGCACGTCATCCGCGTGACCGGACGCCTGCGCTGGCGCACCGACTGGCGCAACAAGCACCCCGACCCGGTCAAGGTCGAGAAGGAAATCACGCAGTATTTCGAGCCTGCGGAATGGTCGAACCTCTCCCACCGCCTCATCCTCTTCGGCCGCAGCGTGTGCACCGCGCGCAACCCCGACTGCGAGTCGTGCCTCCTGAATGACACCTGCCCGTCCGCGTTCCACCCGCTCTGAGCCAGCGCAAACAGTAATACCAAAAACACTGGAAACACGCCGCCGAACGGCCGACGGCCAGCTTCCGCCGAATGTCGGCACCGCAAAATGCGAGCCATAAAACGCTCCACAAAACGCCCATCAAAACCGTTCTACAAAACACTTCACAAAAGCGCCGTCAGCCTCGTCACGCAACGCAATAAATCCCGATATCCATATCTAGACACGCCGTACATATTTGTCGTAGCCCAGTATTTCAAGCGTTTCAAGGGACCCTCAAAAGTTCTCAGGAATCATTCAGCACCCGCTAGTAAACTTTGACCCATGTCACGGCATTCGCAGCACTCGAGCGGACCAATGAAGGGTCTTGCGTTCTTCGGTGCCGCCGTGGCCGTGCTCGCCCTCGTCGCCGCCGGCTTTTCGCATTACAATCATCGCACGCAAAATGATCCGACGATGCTCCATTCCGGTTCGGAAATCACCGTCGGCCTGGACGGCCCGGCCCCGGAATCGCTGGATATCCGCTCGGTCGCAGGCAAAGAGCTCGACCAGGCGCTGATTGGCAATGTCTATGAGACGCTGGTGGGACGCGACCAAAGCAACAAGCTCGTCCCCTCCATCGCCGAAAGCTGGGAGGTCTCCAAAGACGGCCTCAACTACACGTTCACACTGAATCCCGACATGCGCTTCGCCAACGGCGACGCCCTCGACTCCACCGATGTGGTCTATTCGCTGCAACAGACCATCGAGAAGAACTTCATTGGCGCCCAAGACCTCACGGGCCTCAAAACCGTCAAGAACCCCGACACCTCGACGGTGCAGATCACGCTCAACAGCCCAAACCCGAGGCTGTTGCGGGCGCTTTCCTCGCGTGCGGGCATCATCTACGACGCGAGCGCCAACATCAACTACGCCAAGCAGACCAGCGGCAGCGGCCCGTTCACCGTTCACAATTTCACCCCCGGCGGCCCCATCGTCTTCGTGCGCAACCCCCTGTATTGGAAGGTGCAGGCGGCCAGCTCGCAGATGACCATGAGGTATTACAATTCGGAGGACGGGCTCCAGCAGGCGCTTAAGACGGGTGAGATCCAACTCGCCGTGCTGCGCCCCTCCGATTCGCCGCAACCATTCCGCAACGACAAGAAAACCAACGTTTCCAAAGGGATCACCACCTCCAAAGTGGTGCTCGCCCTCAACAACAACCCCGATTCGATCTTTTCCGACCAACGCGCCCGCACGGCCGTGCGTTATATTCTCGACAACGAGGCGATAGCCAAAAGCCAGCCCAACGCCGCAGCCGCGCTGAACGGCCCGATCAGCCCGCTCGAACCCGGCTACGACGACCTTTCCGCGACGTTCCCGCACAACCTCGACGAAGGCAAGAACGACATCAACTACTTCGGCCCCTCCTACATCGGCAACGTCACCCTTCTCGTCCCCAGCGAATACACCTCGCTCGGCCAGCAGATCGTCGAGCAATTGCAGGCCACCCGGCTCAACCCCGTGATGCAGGTGGTCGACGACGACACGCTTTCCCAACGCGTCGCCGACGGCGACTACAAAATGGCCATCACCACCATGCAAGGGCCAAACGACGTGGGGGCGTTCGCCAACGGCGTCTTCGGCTACCAGAACAGCCAGGCCCAGCAGGACTACCGCAACGCGCTGGCCTCCCCCAACGACATCGATTTCCAAAACAACCTGCGGGCCTACTCCAAATCGGTAAGCTCGGACGCCGCATGCGCCTGGCTTTACACCGAAAGCAGCATGGTGGTCGCAAACAATGACGTCACCGGATATCCCAAGAACATGACCGACGAGTACCTGCCGTTGCGCGACGTAAGGCTGAAGTAGCGGCCGCACACGACCAGGCAGCCGAGATTTTCGCGGTAATTTCAGGCTTTTTGCCCCACGATTCCATTTAATACGGGAATGCGCCTTGATGTCACCATTCCTTTCTAAAATTGGGCTTTATGACTGATCAGGACAATAGCATCATCAACGCAAGCCTTTCGCCCCTTCCCGACAGGGTCGGCGTCGACGGCCTGGAAGACAAATGGCGCGCCGAATGGAACGACGACGGCATCTACGATTTCGACATCCCGCGCGACGGCAACGGCAAGCCCGACCGCAAGGCCGTCTACTCCATCGACACCCCGCCGCCCACGGTTTCGGGCAGCCTGCACGTGGGCCACGTCTTCTCCTACACCCACACCGACGTCATCGCCCGCTACGAGCGCATGAAGGGCAAGCACGTCTTCTACCCGATGGGCTGGGACGACAACGGCCTGCCCACCGAGCGCCGCGTGCAGAACTATTACGGGGTGCGCGTCGACACCTCGCTCAAGTATGACCCCGATTTCAAGCCGCCGTTCGAGGGCACGCAGGGCAAGAAGCTCGAGGCCCGCGACCAGGTTCCGGTAAGCCGCAAGAACTTCGTGGAGCTGTGCGAGCGCCTGACCGCGCAGGATGAGAAGCAGTTCGAGGAGCTGTGGCGCTCCCTGGGCATGTCCATCGACTGGCGCCAGACCTACCACACCATCGGCGAGCACCCTCAGCGTGTGGCGCAGAAGGCGTTCCTGCGCAACCTCGCCCGCGGCGAGGCCTATCAGAAGGACGCGCCCGGCCTCTGGGACGTCACCTTCCAGACCGCCGTGGCACAGGCCGAGTTGGAAAGCCGCGAATACGACGGCTTCTACCACCGCGTCGCCTTCCGTTTCGAGGACGGCACCCCAATCTACATCGAGACCACCCGCCCTGAGCTCTTGGCCGCCTGCGGCGCGCTGATCGCCAACCCCGACGACGAGCGCTACCAGAAGTACTTCGGCCAGTACGTCTACTCCCCGCTCTTCAAGGTGAAGGTGCCGATTCTCGCGCACCCGGCCGCAGAGATGGACAAGGGCGCCGGCATCGCGATGTGCTGCACCTTCGGCGACCAGACCGATATCGAGTGGTGGCGTGACCTCAACCTGCCGACCCGCCCGATCATCCAGCGCAACGGCCGCATCATCATGAGCGTGCCCGACTGGATCACCGATCAGGGCGGCAAGAAGATCTTCGAGGAGACGGAAGGCAAGACCACCTTCACCGCCCGTAAGATCATCGTCGAGCACTTGCGCGAGTCCGGTGACCTCGACGGCGAGCCGAAGCCCACCAAACGTATGACAAACTTCTACGAGAAGGGCGACAAGCCGCTCGAAATCGTCACCTCCCGCCAGTGGTACTTGAAGAACGGCGGCACCGACATGAAGCTGCGCGCCGAACTCCTAGAGCGGGGCAAGGAACTCGAGTTCCACCCCGATTTCATGCGCGTGCGCTATGAGAACTGGGTCAACGGCCTGAACGGCGACTGGCTCATCTCGCGCCAGCGCTTCTTCGGCGTCCCGTTCCCGCTTTGGTACCCCGTGAAGGCCGACGGCGAGACGAATTACGATCACCCGATCACCCCCAGCGAGGACCAGTTGCCGATCGATCCGACCACCGACGTGCCGGCCGGTTATGACGAATCGCAACGCGACGTGCCCGGCGGCTTCACCGCCGAGAAGGACATCATGGACACCTGGGCCACCTCGTCGCTGACCCCGCAGATCGTCACGCACTGGGAGGAACCGGACCAGGACAGCAAGGACCTCTTCAACGCGGCCTTCCCGATGGACCTGCGCCCGCAAGGCCAGGACATCATCCGCACCTGGCTCTTCAGCACCATGGACCGCGCGCACCTCGAGAACCATTGCCTGCCGTGGGCGCACACCGCGCTTTCCGGCTGGATCCTCGACCCCGACCACAAGAAGATGTCGAAGTCCAAGGGCAATGTGGTCGTCCCCAAGGAGCCGATCGACAAGTACGGCGCCGACGCGGTTCGCTATTGGGCCGCCTCCGCCAAGCTTGGCCTCGACGCCACCTACGACGAAGGCCAGATGAAGATCGGCCGCCGTCTGGCCATCAAGCTCCTGAACGCCACCAAGTTCGCGCTGGCCATCGGCCGCGAGGACGACAACCATCACGTTGGTGCCGCGGCAACCGCCGCGTGGAATCCGGCCGATGTCACCGAGCCGCTCGACCGCGCCGTGATGGCCCGGATGGCCTCCGTCATCCGCGAAGCCACCAAGTCGATGGATGCCTACGAGCATTCCAAGGCCCTTGAGATCATCGAGGCTTTCTTCTGGCAGTTCTGCGACGACTACATCGAACTGGTGAAGAACCGCGCCTACGGCACCGCCGACGCGACTGGCAAGACGCCGTCTGAGGCCGCTGTGAAGTCCACACGCACCACGCTGGGCCTGGGTCTTGAGGCGTTCGCCCGTCTCTTCGCGCCGTACATGCCCTTCGCCACCGAAGAGGTCTGGCATTGGATGCACGCGGGCGAAGGCTCGGTGCACACTGCAGCTTGGCCGAAGGCCAATCTTTACGAGGCCGCCGCCGGCGACGCCGATCCCGACATGCTCGTCTGGGCCGGCAAAGCGCTGGCCGAGTTGCGTGGCTTGAAGTCACAGGCCAAGGTCTCCATGAAGACCCCGATCCTGAAGGCGACCTTGAATGTGCCTTCAGCCGGCAAGCAGGCCGTCGAGGACAGCCTCATCGACATCGCCGAAGCCGGCAAGGTCACCGGCCCGCTTACGGTCGCGGTCGATGATTCGGCCGATACCCCCGACAACGAGATCGTGGTGCGTGTCAGCGACGCTGAACTCGGCGAGCCGCCAGCCAAGAAGCCCAAGAAGAAGTAGGCTTGTGCCATACGGCTTGTGATAGTAGTCATAACAACGTAAGAGGGCTGCACTAATCAAAAGTGCAGCCCTCTTACGTTTTCTTTAGCCGTCAATCAGCGGGGTTCAGATCCCACCGCTTTTGCCGAGATCCAGGCGCTTGAGTTCGGGGACGACCGCCAGCGGATCGTTGATCGTGCTGACAGGGGCATCCTTGCCACCCTCGGTCTGCGCGTCAGCGCCATCACCGAAATCGTCATCCGGGTCGATGCCGGTCTCCTCGGATTCATCCAGCTCTTCCTCCGCGTCAGCATCAGCATCATCTAAGCCTTCCGACGCCTCGACATCAAGATCGTCATCACCCGGCACGTCCACGTCCTCTGCCTCGTCATCATCGGCCCCGCCATCATCGTCAACGTCATCGACGTCATCCAACGCGTCCGGATCGGCGTATTCCTTGGCGTCCTCGAACGCCACGGCTCCGGCTGAATCCGGCGAGTCTTTGCGGTCGTCCTTCGCCTCGCGCTCCTCCTCGCGCGCCGCGATGTCCTGCAAGGTGCGGGCGAAGCGCATCACCTGTTCGTCGGTGATGCTTTCCATCTTGGCCTTGGTCATCACCGAACGCATGACCATGCGGATATGCGTGACGTCGAACGCCGGCCCCTTCTCGCGCTTCGACTTGTCCTTTTTCGCGTAGATCTCCAAGCCATGCTTACCCTCATGCGCATGGACGTGCGGCGTCCATTTGTGTCCGGTTTGCGAGGCGTCGAGCAGCGTGGCGAGCCTGGCGATCAGCAGCGCGCTTTGCATGCTCGAAAGCCCGTACCACGAGCACATCAGATACCACGAGACCGAACGCTCCAACGTCCCGCCGAGAATTTCGTCGTATTCGTCCATCGCCATCTGCATCAGGAACAGCCGGTCCTCGAGCCGCTTCTCTGTGGTATCAAGGTTATCGACCATCTTGAAGTTCTTCTTGGTAATCTTCTTGCCATGTTTCTTGCCCATACCAGCCTCCATGCCGACATACGCCAAAACTCATTACAAGGCAATAGTATCATTTTTGGATGTTTCGTTTCCCGAGCATAACAAATGCGGAAATCATCGTTGACTCATTGGCATTCGCTTGGATATGGCTTTCAGACGATGACTTGCACATCAAAGAATGCAGAACCGTTCAAAAACTTGGCGTCTTTTTCAAGCGTAGATATCAAGCACTCCTGGATCGCCGCCGGCATCGGCGATGCGCTGGTGACGCTTCTTGGCTTCGGTGACCACGAACTCGCGGTAGTTCTCCTCGATGCTCGGGTCAAGTCCGGCGTTGATGGCGACCTCTTTGAGCCGCTTGGCCTGCTGGTTCTCACGTTCCCGATCCTCCGGCGCGAATCCCGCCTGGGCCTTCAGAACGCCGACCTCCGAGGTGTACTTGAAGCGCTCCGCAAGCAACGAGACGATGGCCGTGTCCACATTGTCGATGGATTGGCGCAGCTGTTTGATGCGCTCGACGGCCTGCGCGGTCTGCGGGTTTGCCTGTTCCTGCGCGTCGTCGATGGTGGTGTCGCGCCAACCCTCGCCTTGCGAGGTCTTGTGGTTCTCGGAAAAATCAGTCATGTCTTTACCATACGACAAGAGCACACCATTATCGCCATTCGTCATCGACCGATAGCACGGAAGCAGGCATACAAAAACGGCATCCAGCCGAAGCCGGATGCCGCTCGCGATGTAATACTAATACTCAGTGAAATCAGGCGTTGCCATTGTTCTGCTTGACGATGGCCTGCAGGAAGTCGCGGTTCGTAGCCGTCTTCTTCAAGCGCGGCACGATGGTCTGGTAGGCCTGCTCGGGCTCGAGGCCGCCAAGAAGACGACGCAGGCGGTAGATGACCGCCAACTCGTCGCTCGGGGTGATGAGCTCCTCGCGGCGGGTGCCGGAGGCGTTGATGTCGATGGCCGGGAAGAGACGCTTGTTGGCCAGGTCGCGCGAAAGGCGCAGCTCCATGTTGCCGGTGCCCTTGAATTCCTCGAAGATGACCTCATCCATCTTGGAACCGGTCTCCACCAAAGCCGAGGAGATGATCGTCAGCGAGCCGCCGTTTTCGATGTTGCGGGCCGCGCCGAAGAACTTCTTGGGCGGGTAGAGCGCCTGCGCGTCGACACCACCGGAAAGCACGCGGCCGGAAGCCGGTGCGGCGATGTTGTAAGCGCGGGCCAAGCGGGTCATGGAATCGAGCAGCACCACCACATCCTGTCCAAGCTCCACCAAACGCTTGGCGCGCTCGATGGCGAGTTCGGCGACGGTGGTGTGGTCGGATGCCGGGCGGTCGAAGGTCGAGGAGATGACCTCGCCCTGTACGGTGCGCTCCATGTCGGTGACTTCCTCGGGGCGTTCGTCCACGAGCACCACCATCAGGTGGACCTCGGGGTTGTTGGCCGCGATCGAGTTGGCGATGTTCTGCAGGGTGATGGTCTTGCCGGCCTTTGGCGGGGAGACGATCAGGCCGCGCTGGCCCTTGCCGATCGGCGCCACGAGATCAATCAAGCGGCCGATGATCTTGTTCGGCGTGGTCTCCTGCTTCAGGCGTTCCTGCGGATACAGCGGGGTGAGCTTGGAGAACTGCGGGCGGTTGGCCGCGTCCTCAACGCTCATGCCGTTGATGGTGTCGATGGACTGAAGCGGCACAAACTTCTGGCGCTGGTTGCGGCGTTCGCCCTCACGCGGCTCGCGGATGGAACCTTGCACGGCGTCGCCCTTACGCAGGCCGTACTTGCGGATCTGGCCCATGGAGACGTAGACGTCGTTCGGCCCCGGCAGGTAGCCGGAGGTACGCACGAACGCGTAGGAATCGAGCACGTCGACGATGCCGGCGACGGGGACCATGCCCTCTTTGCTCTCGCCACGACGCTCGCGGACCTCTTCCTCGTTGCCGTCCTCGTTGTTGTAACGGTCATTGCGCTCGTTGCGGTTCTCGCGGTCCTTGTAATCGTAATTGCGCTCGTTGCGCCCACGCATCCTGCGCTGGCGACGCTCGCCTCCGCGTTCCTCGCGATTGTAGCGATCGTTGTTGCGACGATTGTGACGGGTGAACTCGCGACGTGGCTCCTCTTCTTCCTTCACGTCGTTGCCACCCTCATCGTCGTTGCCGGGAACGGGCAGCGTGGCGAGGATATCATCCAGATCGCGGACCTCGTTGGAGGCGGTGTCGTGGCGGGATTGCTGCTCGGCGCGGAAGCTGCGACGATGGCTGCGCATCTCATCGCCCTCGTCCATCTCGCGCTCGCCGCGACGATGCGCGACAAACGACCTGCTCCGACGATGCAAGGGCTCCTCTTCGTCAAAAAGCTTCGGCTCCTCCGCCTGACGCTCGCCGTGGCCTTGCTCCTTGCCGGAAGCCCGCTTAGCATCGGCGTCTTCGGACGTATGGCTCGCGGAACGGATCGGTGCCTTCTCACGTTTTTCGGAAGCGCCCGACTCCGCTTTCCCGGCCTTGGAAGCGGATTCGCTTCGCTTGATCTCGGCGGAATCCTCGCTGCGCCTCGCAGCGGGAGCATGCTTTTCAGAGCTGGTGGCGTCAACCGCATCGCCTGTTTTCGCATCCGCCTTAGGCGCGGCCGGTGCGGCCTTGGGCGCACGGACCGTGACGCCGCTGGGGGCCTTGCCGCCCGTTCTTGCAGCTTGAAGGGTAGCGACCAATTCCGGCTTACGCATCGTCGACGTGCCGCGAAGTCCCATCTGCTTGGCGAGCGTTTTCAGCTCAGGCAGCTTCATATCCTCAATATTCTGGCTAGTTGCCACTATAATGTTGCCTTTCCTTGACTTCCTACGGCATTGCCCGGAAGCTTAATGAAAAAGATGCGGAATCGTAAAAACCGCTGATGAATGTTCGTTGCCACCACTGTGGTTTTCGAACTTTCCTTTAGCGTACAACCGTGCCATGACCTTCGCCACGCGTTGGGCGGCAGCGTGTCGAAAACAAAAGGCGGACACCCCGCAGGGCATTCGCCTTAAGTTGATGTCGGTTAATGAACGCTACTTTTCCTCGTGGTAGGACTTCTCGGTGTTGACCGACCAGACGTTCTTCTTGTCGGCGCGGCCGGACTTGATGTTGCCCACGGCTTCCATCGCGGTGGCCATGGAGTGGTCTTGGTTGTTGTAACGGTGCTGCCCGTTACGGCCCACGCAATAAAGGTTGCCGAACGAATCGAGGTAGTCGATGAGCTCAGGCATCTGGTCGTAGGTGTCGAAGTAGGCAGGGTACGCCTTCTTGACGTGCTCGCGGTGGGAGTCCATCACGTCCTCGGGGCCGTTGATCACGCGCATACGCGTGAGCTCCTTGATGGCCAGTTGGGTGGCTTCCTCGTCGGTCAGGTTCCAGAAATCGTCACCTTCCTCGCAGAAGTATTCCAAACCGATCCACACGGTGTCGTCGACGTCCTTGACCAGATAGGGGCTCCAGTTGTTGAAAATCTGGATCCGGCCGACCTTGTAGCCCGGGTCCTGCACGTAAATCCAGCAGTCCGGCACGATCGGCGGGTTGCCGAGCGTCTTCATGTCCGTCGTGTTCTTCAAACGCAGGTGACGCACGAGCAGACCCACAGTGACGAAATCACGGTACGGCAGGCCGTTGGCGACGCGCTTCATATCGGCAGGCACGTCCTCGGAGGTCGTGGCGACTTCCTTGGAAGCGGACTTCTTGGCGTTGTCGTCGGCGTCGGAAGCCTTGCCGGCCTCATCCTCCTTGGCCGCGCGATCGATCGCGTTGACCAGGTCCTTGACGGGCATGGACGAAATGAAATCATCGGCCTCAAGCTCGACGCGTTTGCCGTCGGCGTCCTCGTAGACCACGGAAGCGATACCGCCGTCAGCTTTCTGGCGCAGCTCGACCACGTTCGCGTCGGTCAGGACCTTGCCGCCATTGTCAACGACCTGGCCCTCGACGATCTCCCAAAGCTGGCCCGGACCAAGCTTCGGATACCAGAACTCCTCGATCAGCGAGGTCTCCACGTCTTTGGAGTCACGCTTCTTCGGCATCATCTTCTGGATGGCGTTCTTCAAAACCGCCACCACACTCAAGCCACGCACGCGCTGAGCGCCCCAATCCGCGCTGATCTCACGCGGGTGCCTGCCCCAAAGCTTCTCGGTGTAACCCTCGAAGAACATCGAGTAGAGCTGACGGCCGAAGCGGTTGATATAGAAGTTTTCAAGATTGTCTTCGGGAAGCTTGTGAATCATGCTCCACAGGTAGCTGAAGCCGGCCTTCATCGTCAGCTTGAACCCCAGCGCCTTGAACAGCGCCAGCGAAAGGCTGATCGGGTAATCCAGGAAATGCTGGTTCCAGAAGATGCGCGAGACGCGATGACGCTTGAGCATCACCTTGTCGGTCTTCTCCGGATCGGGGCCGCCGGGCTCGAGGTCATGGTGGCGTCCGAGCTTCTTATCGTCGTATGAGGGCGCGCCCTGCAACGGCATGATGTTCTTCCACCAGTCCATGATCCGGTCGTCCTTGGAGAAGAAGCGATGCCCGCCGATGTCCATGCGGTTGCCGTTGTGCTTCACCGTACGGCTGATACCACCGAACTCCTTGGTGGCTTCCAAAACCGTCACGTCATACTTGTCGGCGCCGCCGTCCTTCAACAACTCCCAAGCCGCGGTGAGTCCAGCAGGGCCACCACCGATAATCACCACAGACTTTTTTCCAGCATCCGCTGCCACATCTGCCTCCCGAAATACATACGTTGAAGCCAATACGCCCCACTACACAAATCATAATCAGCCTACACGCAAGCACAAACCAGCTCCACTAATGTGACCGAACATACACGAACATTCTTCAAATTTGCTGGAAATCTAATTGTTTTGGAACTAACTCACGATGGAGGGAAAGATATACTTCGCTCGGGACGCTCCTTGGCCGCTCGGCCGTGTCTTACGCCCGAGCAAAGCATATCTTCCCCTCCATCTTCAACAATCAACTGTTAATTAATAAAGGGATGAAATCATACGAGTCTATTTTTTATTCGCTTAAAAGTGCCCCTCAGAACTCTGACATCCTCCACAGTTCGTCTCCTAGCAAATCAGTAAGGCTGAGGTCTGTGAGAGGGAGATATGCGTTGTTATGGCGTAAGACACGGCCTGTGCAAAATTGGAAATTTTGCCTTCGCGCTCGTACATCGCGCTCACTTCGCCTACGAAAAGCCCACTGGGCTTTTCGCTTAACGGCTCAGCCAGGAGCGTCCCGAACAAAGTATATCTTCCCCTTCCAGACCGTCATGAGTAAATGATAATTACGCCAGAGAGTCAGGAATATCGATGTCGGACTTCTGCACTTCCTCTACGTTGACATCCTTGAACGTGACAATCCGCACATTCTTGACGAATCTCGAGGACCGGTACACGTCCCAGACCCACGCGTCGGTGAGCCGCACATCAAAGTAGACGTCCTGTCCGGCGGAACGCACGTTGAAATCGACCTTGTTGGCCAGGTAGAAGCGCCGCTCGGTCTCCACCACGTAGGTGAAAAGCTTGATGACGTCGCGGTATTCCTTGTATAGCGCCAGTTCGGCGTTCATCTCGTAATTATCGAGGTCCTCGGCGCTCACCGGTCGTTACCTCCTGCGGGTTTCGTTGTCTTGTCATCCGCAGAAGCGGTGCCATCATTGCCTTGGTCATGGTTGCTATGCCCGAGGTTGCGCCACCACGCCTTCTTGGATTTCTTGCTTTGGTTGGCGGAATACGGCCATGCGGAGGCATCGTCGCTATCACGCTTTTTGTCATGCGATTCCGTGTCATGATTCGATGGTTTCGATGAAACCTCATCGGCTCGGTGGTCATTCGACTCCACGGCAACGCCATCAGTTCGCGCGCTTTTGACGGAATCGTCACGAGCAGGGGAATTCGCACCCTTCTGCGCCCCGTCCTTCCGGCTTTGGCGACCGGATGAATCGCTTTCCGGCGCCTTCTCTCCACAACTGGCGTCGACGCCGGAAACCTCGGAGGTTTCCTTCCGCTTCTTGCGCTGCGCGATCTCGACAGAGTGCTCTCGAGCGGCCATGGCCTCCTTGACGCCGGGGTTGCCCTCGATGACGTGCATGCCGAAGGCGTCAAGCGAACGAATCGGGTCGTATTCATCGGCTAATGTATCAAGGACTATCAAATCCTGATACTTTCCGATGGAGGCGTCCCACAACGAATCGCGGGAGGTGCCCGACTTGATGAAGCCCAAGGACTGATAGACGGAAAGCGTGCGCGAGCTCTTCTCCGGCACCGCGATCCAGATGCGGTGCATGCCGAGCCCGACCGGCGGGGTGGCGAAGCCGTAGGTCATCACGCGGGGCATGGCGTCTCGCGAATAGCCGCGGCCGCGGTAATCCTTGCCGAGCATCACCTGGATACGCGCCGAACGCGCCCAGCCGTCGATGTCGATAAGGAAGATCATACCGATGACATTGTCGGTGGCTGCGGCGTCGACCTTGCCGTCGACATCGTGGTCGGCGTCGGTCATGATGGCCCAAGCCATGGTGCGACGGGCTTCGGGGTCGCCCACTCCCGAATCAGAAGAGGCGATGCCATTGACCCACGCCACCGAACGCTTGACCCACGCCTGGACGACCGCGCGCTCGGACTGCTCGTCCTTGCCGGTGTCGCCAGAGGCGTTGAAATAGACCTCGAGCTGGTCGAGTTTGGGGAGGTCATCAAGAGTGGCGGGGCGCAGATGCACCATCTCGCCGCGAATCTCGGGTATGTCGATGCGTTTGGGCAACTGACGTAAATCCGCCTGAACAGTAGGGTTTTCGGAGTTTCCAGACATTTGCTTTCATTCCTCCAACGCGCTTAGAATCTCCCTCAAGATTACCGTGTTCGCCTGACTATTCGCTTCGACGCCAATCATCCGCCGCCATTGCGGAACTCACGCCAAAATGTGTTCGAAAACGAGCATCAGGGCCGGATGCAGCGAAAACGTATCTGAACCCCAATGACTAAGCGCAAATCTTCGGAACGCTACTTCATGCGCTTCAAGCGAAAACTGAGTCCCAAAGCCGCCGACATCATGAGAAACGCGGTTATGACAATGGAAGCGACTCCGGCACCGGTGGGTGCCAGATTGCGGGTATCGGACTTGGAAGCTTGCTGAGCCCGAAACCGAGTTCTTTTATGCCCAGAGTTTCCTGGACCAAATTGCGTGGCCCTGGACTGATGGTGAGCAAAAGGAGGTCGGTTGTTCACGATCTGGCTGGGATCGCCACCAATCTCACCAAGTTTCGTCCACTCAGCCACCAAGGTGATGTCAGCGGTCACAGGATCGGTGGGATCGTAAAGCACCATGCTGCGAACAACCGAGTTCACATACCAACCAACGAACCGATAGCCCATACGCATTGGGGTCGGAAGCTCTCCCAAGAGGTCTCCATCGGCCACCACGCGCGGCGCAATAGGCATACCGCCCCCGGCATCGAACGTGATGATGCGAGCAGTCCTCCAATCCGCGGTAAGCACGACATCCGAGGTCACCGCCTCGGTGCCGTGGTAGTGAACATGGCCACCGACACCATCCGAAAGCCAACCTTTAAACACATACCCTGGTTTTGCCGACGAGGGCAACGTGCCCACATGGCCACCAACAGAGACAATGACATCCGAAGGTTCAGGGGTGCCACCTTGCGCATCGAACGACACCACATTCTCTGTACGCATCCAAACGGGGCGAATCCACACATCATGGTCCGGCATCGTGAAACCGGAGGAAACAAACGTGTTCCAAGGTCCGGAAGCCGAATCGGCTATCTGCCAATGATCGAACCCGTAATGTGCAGGAGCCGAGACTCTGGCCGAAGCCGGTTCGGACAACCCCAAGCCATACTGGCCCGAACCAAGCGGCGGGGCTCCGGACCACGAGCCGCCATTCCAATCATAATGGACGGTATGCGAGTTACGGACCCACACGGCTTTCAACGTGAGAGCAGAAGTCACTCTATCCGTCGCGAAATCCCAGGTCGCGCCACCAGGCATGGTCTCCCAATGGCTCAAATGCCAGCCAGGCTTCACTGTAGACGGCTCGGTGAACGTATCACCGTCATCGACCGCTTTGCTGGCCACCGGCGAACCGCCGTCGGTGTCGAATGAGACCTCCCACGTAGTCAACGGGCTGATATGACGCGTCACCGTGCCTGAATACACCTCACGACCATCATTCCATCGACCCAAAGAGATTTTAAATGCGGCCTTCACCTCATTCACCGATGACGCCACCGACGGCCATGTCACCGTGCCGGTGGACGGATCAAAGGTTGGACCCGCCGGTGTCGTATCTGAATGGGCCTCATGGGAGCCATCATCGGCATAGTCCGTCCAGGTCCAACCAGACACCAAAAGCGCGTAAGCGTTTCCTGACACCTTGCCAGTCGCAACCGTCACGTTGTCATACGATATGGCATCCGGAGCAGTTGTGATATGCTGCCCATTGATCTCCAGATTCATGATGTATCCCGAAGATATCTTGGGATATAAGGCGGATATATCTGAAATCTGATTTTCATTGAGGAAAAGCCCATTCAGATGAGGTATTGCCGCCAAAGGTGCCACATCCGCAATCTTATTGTGATTCAAATATAAAGTATCGATTCCACGGAAACCGGCAAGAGGGCGTAAATCGGAAATCCGATTGTATTCCAAAACAAGAAAACCCATTGAATCCAAACCAGAGAGAGGACTCAAGTCGGAAATCTCATTGTGCGCCAAAAAAAGATCGGTCACCGTCGAAGGAAGACGTAAGTTTTTGAACAATGAATCGGAAATAGAATTACTCGATAAATCCACTTCCCTTATGGTGGTGAAATCACGGAAATCCAAATCCGTCATCCGGTTATGATTCAAGCTAAGTCCATGTACACCGGAAGGAAGCGCAAGTCCGGCTACGGAAGGCAACCGGTTATAGGCCAAATTAAGGCTGAACAGGCTGGACGGAAGCGCCAGGCTCGATACTGACGTAAGCTCGTTATAACTCAAATCCAAAGATTTGGCACCGGGCGGCAAAGCCAAGCCGGACACCGACCTAAGGCCGTTGTTATTTAACTCAAAATACTGCACAGAGGCCAAACCAGGTGTATCGAAATTCAAATCAGTCATCTGGTTATGATTCAAGAGAAGATATTCCACACTTGGTGCAAGACTCAGGCCAGACACGGAAACGAACAGATTGTAAGTCAAATCAAGAGAACGCAAACCGGTGACACCGCTTAGCGAAGGCAATTTCGTAGAATCTGGCAACCGGTTATGCTGCACATAAAAATACAGTAAACCAGCGGGAAGCGATAACGCGGATGCATCGGTAATCTCATTGTAGCTAAGATCAAGCGATATCAACGTAGATGACAATGACAAACCCGACAGATCCATCAGCCGATTGTGCGACAAGCCAAGAGCCGTCAATGCGGGATAACCCGACATATTGGGGAGTTGAGAGACGCTCGCGATTGCATTGCTATCCAAAGACAGGCTATTCAAATAAGAAAACGACGGCAGCGACGACGCATCGGCAAGCCCTATCTTGGATAAGCCAAGTTGCTGTAATAACGGGAAACAAGCCAGTTGAGGCAGGAAGCCTCCAATAGACCCGGCAAGCGCGGGGTTGTTCCCCAAGTCAAGGACTCCAAAGTGCGAATCAGATGACAAAAGAGGCAGATTCGAGATATCCGTCAATTTGTTGGACGAAAGGTCAAGACCCTTCAAGTTCGTAAGCCGCGACAGATCGGGAATGGTTTCGATTTGATTGTTCCGCAAATCAACATATTGGACATATCCGCTATTCGACAACTGAGTAAGATTTGAAAGCGGGGATATGTCGATGATCTTGTTGCTGTTAAGATCAAGCTTAGAAAGGCGGGTAGCGCCTGACAGAGGGCCAATATCGGCAATCTTATTCCCGCTGAGATCGAGCTCAACAAGCTGGGAAAGATTTGACAGAGGACCAATATCGGCAACATTGTTATGCGCCAGATTCAAGTAAGACAAATTCGTCAGATTTTGCAAGGCGGTAATATCCGAAACCGAATTATAACCAAGTTTCAGAGAAGTGAGATCATGGAGATTCGCCAGAGGTGTGAGATCTGAAACCGAATTATCCTGCATCGAAATGCTTTGCAGATTTACAAGCTTTTCCACGCCATTGAGACTGCGGACCTGGTCATTATCATAATCAGTGTTGATATAAGTGATGCGTGTGGCCATGGACATGGTGAACGTATCACCAGTGGTCACAATGCCACCTAGAATTCTTTGTGCCACAGATGCCACTGCCGTTGCTAGATTGGCATCCGGAAAACAATCCGCAATCGTGCTCGAGCCGACCGTGCAACTGCTTTGCGGGCCAACTGCGCCTGGAGATGACAATCCCTGCGTCGAGGGAAACGCTGGTTGCCTCTTCTTTTTCATAGGTTGAAGCTGCGACTGCGGCTGCGTGCCTTCGGGTTTCTTCGTCCCTTCGCTTTCCGGGGCTTCGGGCTTTGAGGCCTGATTGGGATTCGTCGCCTCATCAGACCCCTTTGATTCGGAATCTGGTTTGTTGAAACCAGGCTGTTTTTCTTTTCCATCTTGACCCAATTGTGGCGCTGATTGAATCTTCGCTTGGCCAACCGACCTGCCGCTGACTGTAGGCTGCGCCGCCACGGCACCGGAAGGCAACATTATCGCCATACCCGCAATCAACGCGACCACGGTAAAGAACGCCTTCCGCGTTACGACTTTCCCGCGTCTCTTCACACGGCGCCATAATTCCCTTAAATATGACACACGCAATCGCTCTCCTTTTGAAAGCACTCATATACATGACGCACATAGGCCAAAATGCGAAATATCAAGCAATACAATGCTTAGTATAATAATACAGAGACAGTAAGCGCAATTATTGAGCAAATTATTATATATAGCGTATTTATTTATCTGGCAACAGTAAAAAATGTTTACGATATTCCGCAATGAATATCATTTTGAAAGGTCCGATTCCGACGGACTAGGGCAATGGCACCTTGGCAACCGCCAAAAAGCCTTTCAGCGACAGGACTTTAGTATGAAAAACCGGTTGGTTGGGCTTCTATCCAACCAACCGGTGGCACACCAGGCATGCGGTTTCATCGTCGAATTTACTTGTAAGCGGGAACCAAACCGTTCTAGCTGAAACTCGCTCGCCAAGCCCTTGGTTTAACCTTCGTGCTCGTAGTTCGCGCTTACCTCGACTGCCCGGAAGCCCTTGGAGCTTCCGGCTTAACGCCTCAGCGCATCAGCCCCTCATTTTCTTGATGACCAGAGCGCTGACGGCCTTGGCGTCGGCCTGACCGTGGGTGGCGCGCATGACGGCGCCGATGATGGCGCCCATCGGCTTCATGTTGCCGCTCTTGAGCTTCTCGGCCACATCCGGGTTGGCGGCGAGGGCCTCGTCAATCGCCTTGTCGAGCGCACCGTCGTCGGAAACGACCTGATAGCCGTGCTTCTTCACCACTTCGTCAGGCGTGCCTTCGCCAGCGAGCACGCCGGTGACGGTCTGCTTGGCGAGCTTGTCGTTGAGCTTGCCGTCGGCGACGAGCTTTTCGACCTCGGCCACGTCGGCCGGAGTGATCGGCAGCTCTTCAAGCGAGAGGCTGCGCTCATTGGCGACGCGCGAGATCTCGCCGAGCCACCACTTGCGGGCACCGGCAGCGGTCGCGCCGTCCTTGACGGTCTCTTCGACCAAGTCAAGCGCGTCGGCGTTGATGATGTCGCGCATCTCGAGGTCGCTGAGCTTCCATTCCTTCTGCAGGCGGGCGCGGTGCTCGCGCGGCATCTCAGGCATGGTCTTGGCGATTTCGTCGATGTGCTCCTTGGTGATGTGCAGCATCACGAGGTCGGGATCAGGGAAGTAACGGTAATCGTTCGCGTCGGACTTCACACGGCCGCCGGCCGTGGTCTGCGTGGCCTCGTCCCAGTGGCGGGTCTCCTGCAGGATCTCGCCGCCCTCATCCAAGATGGCCGCCTGACGACGGATCTCGTACTGCAAGGTCTTCTTGATACCGCGGAAGGTGTTGACGTTCTTGGTCTCGCTACGGGTGCCGAGCTTGATCTCGCCCTTCTTACGCAACGAGATGTTGACGTCGGCGCGCATGTTGCCCTGCTCCATGCGGCCGTGGGAGATGCCCAAGGCACGCACGATGTCGCGAATGGCACGCATGTAGGCGTCCGCAATCTCCGGAACGCGATCGCCGCCGCCCTCGACGGGCTTGGTGACGATCTCGATCAGCGGGACGCCGGCGCGGTTGTAGTCAACCAGCGAATGATCGGCACCTTCGATACGGCCGTCTGCACCGCCCACGTGGGTGTTCTTGCCGGCGTCGTCCTCGATGTGGGCGCGCTCGATCGGCACGCGGAACGTGCTGCCGTCGTCAAGCTCGACGTCGAGGTAGCCATTGCCGTTGGTCGGCTTGTCAAACTGCGAGATCTGATAGTCGCGAGGCATATCCGGGTAGAAGTAGTTCTTACGGGCGAACTGGCTCCACTCGTTGATCTGGCAATGCAGCGCCAGACCCAGCTTGATCGCGAAATCGACGGCGGTCTTGTTGACCACCGGAAGCGAACCTGGCAGGCCGAGGCTTACCGGGGTCAGCTCCGTGTTCGGCTCCGCGCCGAACTCCTCGTGCGCCGGGCAGAACAGCTTGGTCTGCGTGCACAGCTCGACGTGGGTTTCCAGACCGAATACCGGGTCAAATTCCTTGACGGCATCGGAATATTTCATCAATTTTTCAGCCATGATTTTATGCTCCTTGCCGTCCGATTACTTTGTGTTGCCAAGCCACGGGGTCTTGAGGGACTGCCAGATCGGGCCGCCCCACTGCTCCTCGAGGGCCGCTTCGAGCGCGGCCGCGGGCTTGTACATCTGCTCGTCGTGCTTCTGCGGGGCCATGAACTGGAAACCGACCGGCAGACCGTCGTCCGAAAGACCGGCGGGAATGCTCATCGCGGGGATTCCGGCCATGTTCGCCGGAATCGTGGCGACATCGCTCATATACATCGTCAGCGGATCGCTCAGCTTCTCGCCCAACTTGAAGGCGGTGGTCGGCGAGGTCGGCGCGACCAGCACGTCGGCCTTCTCAAACGACTTCGCGAAGTCGTCGATGATCAGGGTGCGAACCTTCTGCGCCGAGCCATACCACGCGTCGTAGTAACCGGCGGAAAGGGCGTAGATGCCAAGGATGATACGGCGCTTGACCTCGTCGCCGAATCCGGCCTCACGGGTGTAGGCCATCATGTTGGCGGCGGTCTGCGGAACGCCTTCGGGCGGCATCACGCGCAGGCCATAACGCATGCCATCGTAACGGGCCAGGTTGGAGCTGACCTCGGACGGCATGATGATGTAGTAGGCCGCGAGCGCATATTCAAGATGCGGGCAATCGACCTCGACGACTTCGGCGCCCATACTTTGCAAAAGCTGGACGGCCTCATTGAAACGGGACTCGACGCCGGGCTGGTAGCCGTCGCCGCTCAGTTGCTTGACGAGGCCTACGCGCACACCCTTGAGGTCACGCTTGTAGCCTTCGCGGGCAGCTTTGGAAATCGGCGGGACATCCATCGGGATGGACGTGGAATCACGCACGTCGTGGCCGCCGATTATCTCCTGCAACAGCGCGGAATCGAGCACGTTGCGGGAAACGGGGCCGATCTGGTCAAGTGAGCTCGCCATGGCGATCGCGCCGAAACGGGAGACACCGCCATACGTGGGCTTGACGCCAACCGTACCGGTCAACGAGCCGGGCTGGCGAATCGAGCCGCCGGTATCGGTGCCGAGCGCGAGCGGGGCCTCAAACGCGGCCACCGCGGAAGCGGAACCACCGCCGGAACCACCGGGGACGCGCGAGGTATCCCAAGGATTGTGGGTCGGGCCATACGCGGAATGCTCCGTGGAGGAACCCTGCGCGAACTCGTCAAGGTTGGTCTTGCCGAGCAACGGCATGCCGGCGGCCTTGAGCTTCTTGATGACCGTAGCATCGTACGGCGGGACCCAGCCCTCGAGAATCTTCGAGGCGGCCGTCGTGGGGATGCCCTTGGTGACGATCATGTCCTTGATGGCGATCGGCACACCGGCAAGTTCCGGCAGGCCTTCCGTATCGCCCGCAGCGTTCTTCTTGTCGAATTCGTCGGCCTGGGCGCGGGCCTCGTCGGCGGCAACGTGAAGGAAGGCGTGCAGATCCGGCTCGGCTGCATTGATCACGTCAAGTTCGGCATCGACCAGCTCGCGGCTGGAGACTTCCTTGTTGCGAATCTTCTCCGCCATCTGCGCGGCGTTGAGCTTCACCAATTCGTTTGTTTCGGACATCACTCGTCACCTCCAAGGATTCGCGGCGCCACGAACATGCCGTCTTCCGTGGCGGGAGCGCCGGAAAGCGCCTCCTCGCGGGTCAGCGGCTTTTCGGGGACATCGGGGCGCAGATACGCCTCAAGCGGGACCGGGTTGGCAGTGGGTTCGACGTCGTCGGACGCGACTTCCTGCACCTTGTTGATGGAATCGGCGATGACGTTCAACTCGCCTTGCATGCGGGTCGCTTCCTCGTCGGTGAGCGCGATCTGGGCGAGATGGCCCAGATGCTCGACTGTTTCTCTTGTGAAAGTAGGCATAACCTTAACTATATGAGTCGTCTGTGACGTTCAGATAACGGAATTCATCCCTAAAAGCAATCCAACCGATGATAAATCGGCATTCGTGCGCAAACCGTCATCAACAAGACAATCCTGCTGGAAAACGTACACTTTGAACCACTAAAAGTACGTTCACCAGCAGGACATCTTGTTTGCAACGCTACCGTTTTATCGCTAGCAGGATTACCACGTTTCCAACGATACCGTCTTATTCACACGGAATTCGTCTTGCCATGGCACAACGTGCGGTCAAGCCACACCATTTACTTCACATCACGCTTACTGACGAGGAGCGTGCCGATGACATAGAAGACCACGGTCCAGGCCAGCATGATCAGACCGCTCTGCCACCAACCCGGAACCGGCCAACCCTTCGGCACCATGCCGGCCTCGATTTCCGCGGCCCGCCCCGTCAGGAACGTGTTCACCAAACTCGATGGCATCAGCCGCGAGCACCAATTGGCCCAGAGCATGTGCCTCGAAAGGTTGGAAATGATGCCGAAAATCGAAGTGGCCATCATATAGATCACGACGAAAATGACCACGGCACCGGCCGTCGAACGCACCATCGCTCCCAGTCCCAGTGCGAATTCCGTGACCAATGTCGTCATCGCGGCACCACCGAGAATGACGATCAACGGAAGCCAACGCTCCTTCGAACC
Organism: Bifidobacterium sp. ESL0775; assembly: GCF_029395475.1. Classification (NCBI taxonomy): domain Bacteria; kingdom Bacillati; phylum Actinomycetota; class Actinomycetes; order Bifidobacteriales; family Bifidobacteriaceae; genus Bifidobacterium; species Bifidobacterium sp. ESL0775. The sequence continues at coordinate 2,054,410 of NZ_CP113917.1, forward strand.
GAGCGGTGTCTGCTTGGATCCGGCGAACAACACCTCGACCACACCCCAGGAAATCAGCAGTGTGACCAGCGAAAGCGTAAAGGAGTAAATCGCCACCGCGACGGCCTTCGCATTCATGAACATCACACGCCGCGGGTTGACGACCAGCGACATCTGCACCGACGAGGTCGTGTATTCGCCGGTGATCGACAAGATCGCGACCACGCCTATCAGCACGATGCCGATGGCGAGGCTCTGCGAGACGCACTCGAGCACGATAGAACGCGGAATCGGCCGAGCCATCGCCATCCATTTGCCTTTGTCGTTGTAATGACTCTCCTGCTTGATGCCCCAAGCGAACAGGGCGGAAAAGCCAAGTGCCGTGAGGAAGGAGATGGCCGAGAGCCAGAGCGTTGAAGCGATGCTGAACAACTTCAACAGTTCGGAGCGGATGCTGCCGAAGAAGCTCAGACGCACATGGGCCATGCTGCGGTTGCGGTTGAGGTTCGCGGGACGTAGATTGGAAACCGCCGTTGGCCGCTTTTGCACGGTCTTTTGGTTCGTCGCATTCGTTGTCGTGCTTTTCGTGTTTATCATCATCGTCACGTTCGTGTTCGTCATTGCATTCGTCGTCATCGCGCCTGTCCCCCGTTCTGCTGCATTGCGTTGGTATATCGAACTGGCTGCTGGCCGGGCAATTCGCGAGTCACATACTCCGCCTGCGAATGGGTGAGCGCCATGTAGGCCTCTTCTAGCGAAACCTTTTCCTCTACCAGCTCGTAAGTCACCAATTGCGCTTGGGCGAAGACCTGGGCTGCTGCCTTAAGATCGGCTCCGGTGATATGGAACACGGCGCCTTCACGCGGGTCGGAGGCGGAACGTTGGTCGGATTTCACCTTCACTTGCGGAGCGCTGGCGAAAATGGCGATGAGTTTTTGCGGCTCCGGGGTGACCACGCGGATGGAATTGGTGGAATGCTCGGCGACGAAATCGTTGACGGTGGTCGTCTCGAGGATTTTGCCCTGTCCGATGATGACCAGGTTGTCGGCGGTAAGCGCGACCTCGCTCATCAGATGCGAGCTCAGCAGCACCGCGCGTCCTTCGCTGGCACAATAGCGGCAGAGCTCACGCACCCATTTGACGCCTTCGGGGTCCAAGCCGTTGACCGGCTCGTCCAGGACCAGATTGTGAGGGTCACCCAATAGGGCGGCGGCGATGGAAAGCCGCTGGCTCATTCCTAGAGAGAAGTTGCCGGCCTTGCGCTTCTTGACGCTGGCAAGGCCGGTCATATCGATGACCTCGTCGACGCGGCGTTTGGAAATGCCGTTGGTCAGCGCGAGCGAGCGCAGATGGTCGTAAGCGGAACGGTTTTTGTGGGCGGACTTGGCATCGAGCACGGCACCCACGCACGTCATCGGGGCGCCGGCCTTGCGGAAGTCTCCGCCGTCGATGAGCGCCTGCCCGGAATCCGCGGAAATCAGGCCAAGCGTCGCCCTCATCGTGGTGGATTTCCCTGCGCCGTTGGGGCCGAGAAAGCCCGTTACTTTGCCGTCTTCGGCGGTGAAACTGACGTTGTCAAGCGCGACTTTGGACCCGAATCGCTTGCTCAAATTGGTTATTTGAATCATGAGTTCAATATAACATGCGAGCAAAAAGGCCAAAGCCGGTCTAGGGGAGGTTTCAGGGTCCGCTCAGGGATAAATCAGGGTTCGCTCTCTGAGTTCATTGCGTTGCCTTACCTGTACATTCAGTCGGCCAAATGCTGGGAAATCCAGCAGTGCATAGCGACCGCGGCGGCGGCGCCGGCGTTGATCGAGCGCACCGAGCCGAACTGGGAGATGTAGACCACGTCATCAGCGAGTTCCAGCGCTTTTTGCGAAAGGCCAGGGCCTTCGGCTCCGAAAAGCATCAGGCAACGGTTCGGGAAACGGTAGGTTTCCATGGGCACCGCGCCGGGAATGATGTCGAGGGCGATGATGCGTGAGGCTTTGGCATCCTCGGCGATACGACGGTAATGGACTTTGTCCTCGGAGGATTCGGCCTTGGCCTCATCGGCTTCGGCCTGCTTGATTTCCTCGGCGATTTCCTGCTTCCAGCTTGTCACCAGATCCTCGATCGAGGGATGGTGGTCGACGTGCTGGTAAAGCTCGGTCATCAACGCGCCCTTGCGGTTCCACTTGTGCGGACCGACGATATGGACCTTGCGGGCGGCGAAGGCGTTGGCCGTGCGCACCATCGAGCCGATGTTGAAGTCGTGGGTCCAATTCTCGACGGCCACTTCAAAATCGTGACGGCCCTGCTTGTCAAGGTCGGCCTTGATGGCAGCCACCGACCAGTAACGGTATCTGTCAAGCACATTGCGACGGTCGCCATTGTCGAGTAATTCCGGATCAAAGCGCTCATCAAAATTAGGCGATTGCGGATTATCAGGGCGAGGTCCATTAGGATGGGTCTCAACCCACGGGCCGACGCCTACTTCACGGAAAACCGGCTCGCCGGAAGCTTGGGCTGCAGCAGTTATCGGATTGGGTTCGCGCATATCAATCGGCACTCTCCTCGGTCAATACATCAGCGTCAGCATCAATTGCAATTGAACCGCCGACAAATTTCAACTGCTCGATTTCCTTGGAATGCAATTGCCTGTTGTTTCCGCGACAAACTGTGACTGTCCTGAGACTCGATTTATACATTCCTAATCGGCTTTCTTTGCTGCAGTTGCGTTACTGCGCAACTCGTCCTCGTCGAAAGCCGTCACGAACGGCAGATTGTGCTCCTCATTGGAAACAGGGTTGATGACTTTGATACTGATAGCATCGCTGTCGCCGCTGACTCCGCCAATCAATGAGGCAATGGCAATTATTTGTGCATGTTCATGCTCAACAACACTGAAGTCAAGGCTCAGTTCGTTGCCATTGCGCAAAGTAACGAGCGACGAAGTCTGCACATACGATTTTTCAGAAAGCCAGGAATCCAGCAACACCACACGCTTGCCAGAGATGGACGGGCCTTTGATTGAAGGATAGACAAAGTCCATCACGAAGCCATCAATCTCACGGCCGCGAGCATGGGCGGCATGCATCACCGCGGTCACCATGGGAACGGCGGCAGCGGTCAACGCGCCAACCGCGTCAAAATCATCAAGCGCAAATCCCCGTTGCGCCAGTGCATCCAGCATTGCGTCACCAATCAATTCGGCACCGCGATGGTCAAGACTCACATCGAACAGCTCGCTGAATGGCTTTTTCTCGACCGCTGCCCGCAGAAGCATTTGCAATTCGCCGTTGCCGCCGACTTCGGTCCCACCACTTTCGGCACTCATTCCTTCTCCTCTGACTCCAGATTCAGCTCGGGCGCGGTCAGCTCATGCACGTTGGCCTTGTCGGAATCGACCATCTCGACCGGATCGATGACCTTGCTCGAATCGATCTTCTGCATTTTACGCGCCGTGACCAACACGCGCGACTCCAATGACGAGGCGAAGGCGTTGTAAGCCGAAACCGTGCGGGTGATCGAATTGCCAAGTTTGTTGGCCTTGTCTCCCAAAACCGCGAACCGTTCGTAAAGCTCGCGCGAGAGGTCGAAAAGCATCTTGGCATCGTCGGTGAGGCTCTGCTGCTGCCAAGCGAAGGCGACCGACTTCAGAACAGCCCACAACGTGACCGGCGAGGTCAGCGCGACCTTACGCGCGAAGGCGTCATCCATCAACGTCGGGTCGACCTTTAGCGCCGCCTCAAGCAAGGCATCATTGGGGATGAAGGCAATCACGAAATCGGGAGTGGTGTCGAAAGCGTTCCAATAGGCCTTGTCCCCCAAGGTCTTGACGTGCTCACGCAACGCCTTGGCATGGGCCTGAAGCAATTCGTCACGACGCTTGAGCTCGTCGACGGAGGCGGTGTCTGGAATCTCGCAGGCACGCTGGTAATCGGAATACGGCGCCTTGGCATCGATGGGGATGGTCTTGCCACCAGGCAGATACACCACCATATCCGGCCGTTGCACGTGGCCTTCGGGATCGGTGACGACCACCTGCGTATCGAAATCGACATGTTCCAGAAGACCTGCCGACTCGACGATGTTGCGCAACTGCGCCTCGCCCCACGCACCGCGCACCTTGTTGTTGCGCAACGCGGCGGAAAGCGAGCTGGTCTCCTTGTCCAAACGCAGCTGCTGGTCATTCAACCCCTTGAGCTGCTGGCCCAGGGAACCCATCTCATGCTTGCGGCCTTCCTCGATCTGGGTGACTTTCTGCTGCAAGGCGTCGAGGTTCTTCTGCACGGGCGCGAGCGCCGAAAGCACCTTGCTCTGCTCGGCCATCGCCTTGGCCTGCTCGACCTGCTTACGTTCTGCCGCCTGCCGTTCCTGCTCCTGCTGCCGCTGCACACGAAGCTGCTCGGCCTGTTGGGCCTGTGCCAGCTGGGATTTCACGAACGCGAGCTGCTGGTTCAGCCCATCGGATTGGGTGCGGTATTGCGCGGCCTGCGTGGTGAGCTCACTGATCTGACGGCGGAGCTCGTCATTCTGAACCTGCGCCTCTTCGATATCGGCTTTGTTGACATCCCGCGCGGTTTCCTGACCTTTGGATTTGCCCAGCACGAAACCGGCCACCAGCCCCAGCGCCGCGGCGAGGACGACCAACACGATTGCCACTACAGGATTTTCGAACATATGTTCTATTACACAGGATGGCGTGGACGAGGCACGGACGCTTTACTGTGCGTATATCTCGTGTCAATCGGCGCGTCGATATGGATATCGAAACAGCGAACTGGAATGATGAAAGGGTAACCAAGGAGGAACCGTGGGATTCGACTTATTCATGGGCGGTTTGGCGGTGGTGCTCGCCGCACTGGCGACATGGCTCATCATCCTCTTCTTCCGCTCGCCCACGTCGGCGCAATCGCCGGTCGAGACCGCGTTGCAAGGACTACGGAATCCCAATTCATCCTCCGATGCCCCATCGATGCCCACAAACAAAACCCTTAGCGGCAACGCAGCCGATGGCGATATGGAAACCGAACAAAATGGAGAGACCGAGGCTCAGATCTCGCGCATTTCGCGTCTGCTGATCCTCGCGATCGTGCTCGCCGTGGTCGTTTTCGTTCCCTCCCTGCTCAGCCGTTTCAGCGCAACGCTGGTGCCGTCATGGCTGGTCAATCCGTGGGTGCAGGCCATCTTGACCACGCCGACGATGTTCCTATGCGGCGCTCCGATCCATCGCGAAGGCTGGCATGCGCTCAGCCGCCGCACCCCGGACGTCAATTCGCTGATTTCATTGGGAGCCACGGGAGCGTTCATCTACAGCCTCGCGATTTGCGTGGCCCGCGGCCAGTTCCCGGAAGGCTCGCGACACGCCTATTTCGGCGGGGTCAATCTCATCATCGCTTTGGCATTGGCGATTGAGCTGGTCGAACTTCTGATTCTCCGCGATGTCGAGAAAACACAAAACTCCATAAGAGCGTCGCAAGGTCACCTCACAGCACCGCAAAGTTCTGCAGACGCTTTACAAAGCCATGCCGCAGCCTCGCAAGCTTCCGCAACAGCGTCGTCGCCAACTCCTGCAATGAAAGAAAAAGTCACCGCCAATAATAATTCAGCGACATCTTCTCATCCCGACACCGCCATCGGCGCAAACGCCGGTGCTGCCGCCCATGCCATCGCCGACCGCGCCTTCAACACCCTGATTGCCGGCATCAGAAAACTCGCACATTTCACGCGAATTTTTGTGATCACCGTCATTGTCATTGCGGTTTGGGCGTTCGCCCTGCTCGTGGCGTTCGGGCCACAGCCGCGTCTGACGCTCGCTCTGTTCGGCGGAGTCGGCGTGCTGGTCATCGCGGGATTTATCCTTGCCATCCTGGCGCTTGTCCTTATTATTAACGGACGCAGAAAAGCGCAACGCGATAACAATAATTAATGAAACAAACCAAGTATGTATTACGTACTAACTTGTTTCTTAGCTTAATGAAAATCAAGTCATACGGCCAAATTTCGTCTGTCTCCAACAACAAACCGCTATAACGACAACAAAAGAGCCGGACCATCGCATTGCTGCAACAGCCCGGCTCTTTGAGACGTTTAACGTTTTGCCGGTTTCGACTTACCGGTTGCGAAACGTCTTATTACTTACGTTGTGCAACCAGCTTCGTCACTTCAAATCACTTGTCCTCGTGATCCTCGTTCAGCGGGTCCTCGGGCATCGTGCTCAGCTCGAGGTGGTCGCCGCCGGTCTGGTCGACCAGGACAGTGTCGCCATCGTGAACCTTGCCCGAAAGCAACATCTTCGCCATCTGGTCGCCGACCTCGGTCTGCACCAGGCGACGCAACGGACGGGCACCGTAAGCCGGATCGTAACCGGCGTTGGCAAGCCATTCCTTCGCGGCCTTGGTGACGTCGAGCGTGATACGACGGTCGGTCAAACGCGACGCAACCTGACGCACCTGGATGTCCACGATCTCGCCCAGCTCCTCGCGAGTGAGCGGATGGAAGATGACCAGCTCGTCGAGACGGTTGAGGAATTCCGGCTTGAAGTGCGCGTGGACGGCGTCCATCACGGCCTTCTTCTTGGCCTCGTCATCCAAGTCAGGCTGCACCAGGAACTGCGAACCCAAGTTCGAAGTCATGATGAGGATCGTGTTCTTGAAATCCACGGTCCGGCCTTGGCCATCGGTCAGGCGACCGTCATCAAGCACCTGCAGAAGGATGTCGAAGATCTCGGGATTCGCCTTCTCCACCTCGTCGAACAACACGACAGAGTAAGGACGACGACGCACGGCCTCAGTGAGCTGGCCGCCCTCTTCGTAGCCGACGTAGCCGGGGGCCGCACCAATCAGGCGAGTCACGGAACCCTTTTCCATGTACTCACTCATATCGATACGCACCATGGCCTTCTCGTCGTCGAAGAGGAAGTCCGCCAACGCCTTGGCAAGCTCCGTCTTGCCCACACCGGTAGGTCCGAGGAAGAGGAAGGAACCGGTCGGACGGTTCGGGTCGGAGATACCGGCACGCGAGCGCCGCACAGCGTCCGAAACCGCCTGGATGGCTTCCTTCTGGCCGATGACACGACGCCCCAAGAACTTCTCCATATTCAGCAGCTTCTCGTTCTCGCCTTGCATCAAGCGGCCGACAGGAATGCCGGTCCATTCGGAGACGATGCCCGCCACCGAATCGGCGTCCACGTGGTCGGGAACCATCGGCTCGGTTTCCTCGCCTTTTGTGTTCTCCTCATCCGCGGCTTGCTCGGCCAGATCCAACTGCTTCTGGATCGCCGGGACCTCGCCGTACAGGATCTTGCTGGCCTTCTCCAAGTCGCCCTCACGGGTGTACTTGTCGGCCTGCACCTTCTTGGCGTCAAGCTGTGCGCGCAGGTCGCCGACCTTGTTGTGGCCGGCCTTCTCCTGGTCCCAACGGGCCTTCAAACCGGAAAGCTTCTCGCGGGTGTCCGCCAAGTCGCTTTGCAGCTTCTTGAGCCTGTCCTTACTGGCGGGGTCCTCGGCTTTCTTGAGCTGCATCTCCTCCATCTCGAGACGGGTCTCGCGACGTTGCAGCTCATCGATTTCCTCGGGCTGGCTATCCAACTCCATGCGCAGGTGCGCAGCGGCCTCGTCGACCAGATCGATGGCCTTATCAGGCAGCTGACGACCTGAAATGTAACGGTTCGAAAGCGTCGCCGCGGCCACGAGCGCATCGTCGCCGATGGTCACCTTGTGGTGCGCCTCGTAACGCTGCTTCAGACCACGCAGAATCGCGATGGTGTCCTCAACGCTCGGCTCGCCGACGAAGACCTGTTGGAAACGACGCTCCAGCGCCGGGTCCTTCTCGATGTTCTCGCGGTATTCGTCAAGCGTGGTCGCGCCGATCAAACGGAGCTCGCCACGGGCCAGCATGGGCTTCAGCATATTGCCGGCGTCCATGGAGCCTTCCGCGGCACCCGCTCCGACGATGGTATGGATCTCGTCGATGAAGGTGATGATCTCGCCGTTCGCGCTCTTGATCTCGTTCAAAACGGACTTCAGGCGTTCCTCGAATTCACCACGGTACTTCGAACCGGCCACCATCGAGCCCAAATCAAGGCTGATGAGCTTCTTGTTCTGCAAGGTCGTGGGCACGTCGCCCGCCACGATACGTTCCGCCAAACCTTCGACGACGGCGGTCTTGCCGACGCCAGGCTCGCCGATCAGCACCGGGTTGTTCTTGGTGCGGCGGGAAAGAATCTGGATGACGCGGCGAATCTCCTGATCACGGCCGATCACCGGGTCGAGCTTGCCTTCCTTCGCCTGCGCGGTCAAGTCGGTGGAATACTTCTCCAGCGCCTTGTAGGTGCCCTCGGCGTCCGGGCTGGTGACTTTCGCGCCGCCACGCACACTGGGAACGGCCTTGCGCAGGGCCTCGGCTGTCACGCCGTTGTTCCTCAAAATCGTCGCGCTCTCGTTGGGCGCGGCGTCGGCGATGCCGATGAGCAGATGTTCGGTGGAGACGTATTCGTCGCCCATCTTCTGCATTTCCTTCTCGGCCTGGGCCAACGCGGCCGTCAGCTGGCGGCTCGCTTGCGGCTGCGAGGTCGAAGAACCACTTGCGCTCGGCAGCGCTACCAGAGCGTTGCGCACGGCGGCACCTATCGTCTTGGGGTCCCCGCCCGCGGCGCTGATGAGCCCTGTGACCACGCTGTTTTCCTGACGCAGCAGCGCATCCATCAGATGCAAAGTATCTACCTGCGGATTGCCCGCAGCCGACGCGCTTTGAATCGCGTCTCCGATGGCTTCCTGAGCCATGGTCGTAAATTGTTGTTCCATGTTTTCCTCCGTCTGTTCGCCCTGTTCCTTCGTGAATCGTTGGAATGCAAGGCATAATTCAATATCTGTTAATTACAACCGCAAACAGAGGAGTTCTATTCCCAAAACTTGAGTCCTTTCGACTCAAGTTTTAGACCTCTTTGTCTAGTTCCGTGCCATCATCAATACCCCAAGCCAATAAATAAGGCGATGCACCAGCGAATTTATCTACGGAAATTCCTATTAATCCGTTCCCAAACCTTGCAAAAACGAACGGAGGGATATTAATAGTTACCCATATATGTAATACATAAAAGTGGACAGGTCAATAAAACAAACCGGCTGACGGAACTTATCCGCCAACCGTTCTATCCAAAACATTTACCTGATATATAGGTGAAACTTCTACGGTTCAGCCCTTGACCACGACGTTACGCAGGGAGCCGATGCCCTCGATGTTGACGATGGCCTCGTCGCGTGGCTTCAGTGTGCCGGAGGCGTTGGGGGTGCCGGTCATGATGACATCACCAGGCAGCAGCGTCGCAAAGCTGGAAATCCCGGCGATCTGCTCGGGAATGGAATGAATCAGGTCGGCTGTGGTGCCCGAGGCGGCGGGCACGTCCTCGCCGTTTAGGGTGAAGGAGATCTTCGTGTCCTTCCAGTTCAGGTCGGTCTCAATCCACGGGCCGAGCGGGCAGGAGGTGTCGAAGCCCTTCGCGCGCGTCCACATCGGATCGTCGCCCTGCAGGTCGCGCAGCGTCACGTCGTTGACGCAGGTGAAGCCGAGCACGTAATCCATGGCCTTTTCGACCGGGACGTTCTTGGCGATACGCCCCATGACCACGGCCACTTCCGGTTCGAAGTTCATGTCGTTGGAATAGCTCGGAATGACAATCGGATCATCCGGACCGATAACGGAAGTCGACGGCTTCATGAAAATGACCATCTCGCTGGGGGCATGCTCGCCGGCGGACTGGCCTTTGCTGTGCATGAATTCGGCGTGGGCCTCATAGTTTTTGGCCAGGCCGTAGACCTTGGAGGGAATGACCGGAGAGAGCAGGCGGATGCCCTCCTCGTCAATCAGATGGCGCTCACCGGTGGGTTGGACCGGCTGGGAGCCGAAAGGATAGCCGTCAAGCTCGACGAGGTAATCCTTCTTGTCGTTGCTGTCGGTCTGCACGAAGGCATAGTGCGGAACATCGTTATAGGAATAGCGTGCGATTCTCATGCCTTCAGCCTACGCCATTCTCTGCATGTTCCAAGTAACAAATCAAAAATCAGCCAAGAAATTAAAAACATCCATCAGGCGTCGCGACGGACGCGGAACTCGAAGCCCTCGTTGTCACGAAGCGGGATTTCCACGGTTTTCACATTCTCGACGTGACCCCATTGCGGGCCGTAGCCGAGCCGCTCGACGAACGCGGCGACCAGGCTTTGCTCGCCCTGCGCCTCAATCTCGACCGAACCATCGAAACGGTTGCGCACCCAACCGGCCACGTCGCAGCGCCGGGCCTCGTTGACCGCGAAATAACGGTAGCCGACGCCTTGCACCATGCCGGTGACCACCGCGCGCACGCGAATCACGCGGCCTTTATTCCCATTGCCTCTGCTACGCATCTTCTGCATGTCCTTTCATCGTTCCCCAACAACGTTGAAATGCGGCGCTTCAGATGAACGCGCGCTCGCCGAAAATCGCGGTGCCGACGCGCACGATGGTCGAGCCTTCGGCCACGGCGTAGTCCATATCGTGGGTCATGCCCATGGAAAGCTCGCGGCATTGTGCCGTTCCGTGCTCGCCGGAATTGAGAATCGCATCGCGGGTGCCACGCAAGTGCGCGAAACCGGCGCGTATCGTCTTTTCGTCGTCGACGTGTGCGCCAATGGTCATCAAACCTTGCAATTGCAGGCCTTCCAAAGCGCTAATCTGATAGGCGAGATCCACGGCCTCATCAGGTTCACAGCCTGATTTCGAAGCTTCCCCGGATTCGTTGACCTCCATCAGCACGCCGACGACGATGTGGCGGGCGACGGCGCGACGCGCGATTTTCTGCGCTTCCTCAAGCGAACCGACAGACTCGATGGTGTCGACGTAAGGCAGCACCTTGCCGATTTTGTTGGATTGCAGCTGGCCGATGAGATGGAACGGAATATGGCCGTTCGGCGCGGTTTGAGTGGCATCGGAACCATTGGAATTCTGCGCGTTCGCGGCGGCGCCCAGCGAAAAACCACGCTCAGCGCATTGACGGATCAGGCCCTCGGCCTTGGCGGAGATCTCCTGCGGACGGTTCTCGCCAATCATGCGCACGCCGGCGTCGATGGCGGCCATGATCTCGCCGACATCGCGGGTCTTGGTGGCCGCGAGCAACTTCACCGAGCCAGCTTCGCGGCCAGCCGCGACCTCGGTCTGCGCAATATCATCGAGCACGCGATGCACGCCGTCCGTGATTTCCTTGATTCTCGCCTCGTCGATGACCTCGTTGGCGAGATTCTTGTGATCCATATAAGCAGTCATCATTCCCCGCTTCCCACTTCGTTTTACCGACTCCATATTATGCATGCCCATGTCATCGCGCAGCAATGTCGGTAAATCGCACTTTTATACCGTTTACGTAAAAAACATGCAAAATACGACCTCTAAAACGCACTTTTCTCACAGTCACGTAAAAAACATGCAAAATGGCGACCGTATAGTGCACATTTCCCACAGTCACGTAAAAAACATGCAAGATACGGTCGCCAAAATGCACTTTTATGCATATAATCCGTCAGCACAGCACGGCAAGTACATCATGTATATGTGCTTGCCTTCTCAGTTCAGCCCGTGAACCGCACCGGCCAACGAACGGACATAGTCAGCGACGTACGGCACCGCGTCCTCGCCGTATTTGCCGACCATGCTCACGATGGCCGAACCGACGATGGCACCGTCCGAATCGGCGGCCATGGTGGCGGCCTGCTCGGGGGTGGAGATGCCGAAGCCGATGGCGGCGGGCACGTCGGTGACGGAGCGTACTTCGCGGATCATGCCCTTGACATCAGTGGTGATCTCCTTGCGCACGCCGGTGACACCGAGCGAGCTCACGCAATAGATGAAGCCCTTGGCATCCGAGGCGATGCTGTGGATGCGCTCGTGCGAGGTCGGGGCGATGAGGCTCACCAAATCAAGCCCAACGGCCGCCAGCGGCTCGTCGAATTCCGGCTTTTCCTCGTGCGGCACGTCCGGCAGAATCACGCCGTCGAGCCCGACTTCGGCCGCTCGGTGCGCGAAACGCTCAAGGCCGTAGGAATAGAGCACATTGGCGTAGGTCATGAAGACCATCGGCGTCTCGATATGATGGTCGTTGCGTAGGCGATCGACCAGCGCGAAAGCGTCGTCGGTGGTGGTGCCAGCAGCAAGCGCGCGGTTGCTGGCTTCCTGAATGACCGGACCTTCGGCCGTCGGGTCGGAGAAGGGAACACCCAGCTCAATCAGGTCGGCACCGGCATCAATCATCGCCGGCACGAGCTTTTCGGTCAATTCAATCGAGGGATCGCCAACTGTGACGAATGGGATGAAGGCCTTGCGACGGCTGCCGTCGGGGGCGGTGAACGCTTGCAAGATACGGGAACGGCGAGCTCCCTGCTTTGCCTGTGTTGTTGTCTCAGTCATGAAGATCCTCCCCACGGTAGCGGGCGATGGCCGCCACATCCTTGTCGCCACGCCCGGAAAGGGTGACGATGATACTTTGGTCCTTTGGCAGCGTCGGCGCGAGTTTCATGGCGTAGGCCACGGCGTGCGCGCTTTCGATGGCCGGAATGATGCCCTCAGTGCGGCTCAGGTATTCGAAGGCGTCGACGGCCTCGTCGTCGGTGATGGCGACGTATTGGGCGCGGCCGGAATCCTTCAGCGCCGCGTGCTCGGGGCCGACGCCCGGATAGTCGAGGCCGGCGGAAATCGTATAGACCGGCGCGATCTGGCCGTATTCGTTCTGGCAGAAGTAGCTCTTCATGCCGTGGAAGATGCCCAGCGAACCGGTGTTCATGGTCGCTGCGGTCTCCTTGGTGTCGATGCCGCGACCGGCCGCCTCGCAGCCGATGAGCTTCACGTCTTTGTCATTGATGAAGTTGTAGAAGCTGCCGATGGCGTTGGAGCCGCCGCCGACGCACGCGAGCACAGCTGCGGGAAGCTTGCCTTCGGCCTCGAGGATCTGCTCGCGGGCTTCCTTGGAGATGACGGACTGGAAGTCGCGCACCATCGTCGGGAAGGGATGCGGGCCCATGCACGAGCCGAGGCAGTAATGGGTGTCGGAGATGCGGCGCGTCCATTCACGGAAGGTCTCGGAAACCGCGTCCTTCAGCGTGCCGGTGCCGGTGGTGACGCCACGCACTTCCGCGCCCAAGAGGCGCATGCGGTAGACGTTCAAGGCCTGGCGTTCCATATCGACCTGGCCCATGTAGACCACGCACTCCATGCCGAACAGCGCCGCGACGGTGGCCGTGGCCACGCCGTGCTGGCCCGCGCCAGTTTCGGCGATCAGGCGGGTCTTGCCCATCCGCTTGGCGAGCAGCGCCTGGCCGAGCACGTTGTTGATCTTGTGTGCGCCAGTATGGTTCAGGTCCTCGCGCTTCAAATACACCTTCGCGCCGCCAAGGTCCTTGGTCATATTGTCCGCGTAATACAACAGCGACGGACGGCCGGCGTACTTCTTCTCGAGGTCGTCAAGCTCAGCGAGGAAGTCGGGATCATTTTTGTAATGGTTGTAGGCCTCCTCCAGCTCGTTGACGGCGCCCATCAGCGTCTCGGGGATGTACTGGCCCCCGTGGATGCCGAAGCGCCCCTTTGAATTGGGCGAATTGGTCATGAGATTGCTCCTTAATTTACAACATCTATGACAGTTGATTGTATGGTTATTTGACGGTTTTGACTGGTTGGATTTCCCATTGCGGATATCCAAATGTCGGATTTTTCAAGACTGCGTTTTGCGTGATTACCAGGCGGGCACCCGCCATCGCCGGCAATCATGGTGTCCATATTGGCCTTGAGGCAATCGAGATTTCGGATCCCCCATGGCACAAGCCTTTACACTATCTGCCATCGGCATCACCAGCTTCCGCTTTATTCGACGCTTCCCGCACGGCCTTGACCGCGGCGAACATCTTGTCCGGGTCCTTGAGACGGTCGGTTTCGACGCCAGAGCTCATATCGACACCGAACGGATGTGTGGCGAGAATGGCCTCGGCCACATTGTCAGGCGTGAGACCACCGGCCAGCATGAATGGACGATTGACATCACGAACCAATGACCAGTCGAACGTCCTGCCATCGCCCGCGCCAGCGTCGAGCAGCACCATATCGGCCGACGACTCGATGGCCTGTGCCACATCCAAAGCCTCGCGCACCTTGAACGCCTGCATGATCGGCAGGGTTACGAGCCCGCGCAGGTCGGCCAGATAATCCTCGTCTTCGTGCCCGTGAAGCTGGATGACGTCAAGGTCGGCATCACTCGCGATTTCCGCCACACGTTCGGCCGGTTGGTCGACAAACACTCCTACCGCTGCCGGCGGATTCACACCAGTTTCGGCGGCCTGGGCCTTCATATACTTGACCAGTTCAGCCACACGTTCTGGCGTTATCGAACGATGCGATTTGGGAAAGTCGATGATGAATCCGACGGCATCGCTACCAGCCGCCAAAGCGGCGTCCATATCCTGTTCGCGTTTCAACCCGCAAAGCTTGACTTTATAAGCATTTGCGGCATCCGCGCTCGCAGCGCCATCGGCCGAAGGCTCTTCATTCAAAATCGCACGAGCAACAATGGCGTCATCTTCAAATGGCACATCATTATCGAACGATTCCGAAGACGCGGGTCGAACCGATGCTGTCGAATTATTCATCGTGTTGCCTTACTTTCCAGCCATAGTCGCACCGTTGGCCGGACCGCCGCGAAGCTCAGCGAGCGCGGCGGTCTTGTCCGGCGAACGCATCAGCGTCTCACCGATCAGCACCGCGTCGACACCGGCCGCCTCGAGTTCCTCGACATCGGCACGGGTGGCCACACCGGACTCGGAAACGAAAATACGATCCGGACCGACGGTCGGGCGCAACTCGATGCTGTGGTTGAAGTCCACATCGAAAGTCCGCAGGTCGCGGTTGTTGACGCCGACCACGCGGGCACCGGCGGCGATGGCGCGCGGCACCTCGTCAGGCTGGTAGGCCTCCACCAACGCGCTCATGCCAAGTTCGTGCGCGAGCGCGGTGTAGTCCGCAAGCTGCTGGTCATCCAAAATCGAGCAGATCAGCAGCACCGCCGAGGCACCACAGGCGCGGGCCTGATAGATCATGTATTCGTCGACGATGAAATCCTTACGCAGCACCGGAATATCGACCGCCGCCGCGACCTGCCGCAGATGTTCATCGGAGCCTTTGAACCACGTCGGCTCGGTCAGGCAGCTGATGGCCGCCGCACCGGCCTTTTCGTAGTCGCGGGCGATGTCGAGGTAGGGATAGTCCTGCGCGATGATCCCCTTGCTGGGCGAGGCCTGCTTGAGCTCGCAGATGAAGCTCATGCCGGGAGCCTTCAGCGCACGCTCGAACGGGAACGCCGCGTCGCCGGTCTCCCCCGCAGCGACCTTCCGCGAGGCCACCTCACGAGCCTGAGCCTCCACCACCGCCTGCGGGGTCTGCGCCTTTTCCTCGGCCACGCGCTCGCGGGTCTTGGCAGCGATGCGCTGCAGGATGTTTTCGGAATCAGCCATTACCTTTGCACTTTCCTATTGTCGGTATCGAAGGCCACAAACTCACAAAACATTGTAATACACCTGATAATGCCTTCGTAGCCTTCCGTCATGTTTCGGACCTTACTTGTCGGCGTCGGCTTTGGCGAACGCCTGCGAACCGGCGACGAACGTGTCGAGCGTCTTCATCGCGGCGCCGGAGGCGATCTGCTCGCGAGCGATCTCGACGCCCTGCCCAATGGACGAGGCGACTCCGCAAACGTAGAGCGCGCAAGCGGCGTTGAACAGTGCGGCCTCAAGTTTCGGGCCGGTCTCCTTGCCGCCGAGGATGGCGCGGGTGATGGCCGCGTTCTCTGTAGGAGTGCCGCCGAGCAGGTCCTTCTTCTCGCAACGGGTCAGGCCGAACTCCTCGGGCGTCAGCGTCATCGGATGGTATTCGCCGTCGCGCAGCTCGCAGGCCGCGGTTTCGGCGGAAAGCGAGACCTCGTCCATCTTGTCGCGGCCGTAGACGACCAGCGCGCGCTTGACGCCAAGGCTTTCGAGCACGTGGGCGATGGGCTCCACGAGGTATTCGTCGTAGACGCCGAGCAGGAAGTACTCGGGGCGGGCGGGGTTGGTCAGCGGTCCGAGGATGTTGAAGACGGTGCGGAAGCCGAGCTCCTTGCGGATCGGGCCGACGTAGCGCATCGCGGTGTGGTAGCGCTGGGCGAAGAGGAAGGTGAAATTGTCCTTCTTGAGCAGGTCGACCGCCTCTTCCGGCGACAGCGAGATGTTCGCGCCGAGGGCTTCGAGGCAGTCGGCGGTGCCGCACTGCGAGCTGGCGGCGCGGTTGCCGTGCTTGGTCACCTTGGCTCCGGCGGCGGCCGAAATCAGGGCTGCGGTGGTGGAGATGTTGAAGGTGTTCGCGCCGTCGCCACCGGTGCCGACGATATCGAGCGTTTCGATGCCGGGGTGCGGAACGGGTGTGGCGAGTTCGCGCATGGCGGCCGCGCAGCCCGCGATCTCGTCGATGGTCTCGGCCTTGGTCGACTTGGTGGAAAGCGCCGCGAGGAATGCCGCGTTCTGGGTCGGCGTCGATTTGCCGCCCATGATCTCTTTCATCGCCTGATAGGCCTCGTCGTAGGTGAGGTCGTGCTTGTTGACGATTTTGACGATTGCTTCACTGATCATTTTTTACTTCCTTGTGATTGATTGTGGTTGGATTATTTTGTATTACTAATTTGATTATTGCCCGATTTAGAGATTTAAAGGTATCTGCTCAATTGCCGAACCTTTCGACAACACCGATGAAATTCCTGAGGATCTGCCCGCCGAGCGGGGTGAGGATGCTTTCGGGATGGAACTGGACGCCGAACATCGGGTCCGTGACGTGAGCCACGGCCATGATCTCGTCGGTTCCGTCGGTGCGGGCGACGACACGCAAGGTATCCGGCAACGTAGCTTTGTCGGCCTCAAGCGAGTGGTAACGCGCGGCCTGAATTCGCGCAGGCATGCCGGCGAACAGCGGGCAATCGTTGTCGAGCTCGACCGGCGAGGCCTTGCCGTGCATGAGTTCGGCAGCGGGGACGACTTTGCCGCCCAGCGCCTCGCAGATGGCCTGATGGCCGAGGCAGACACCCAGAATCGGCACCGTTCCGGAAAGCTCACGTACCACATCCTCGCAGATTCCGGCGTCCGCAGGCTTGCCGGGGCCGGGCGAAAGGACGATGCCGTCGGAGCCCAGCGCGGCGAGACCCGCCACATCGAGGTCGTCGTTGCGCACCACACGCACGTCCGGTTCGATGGAGCCGATGAGCTGGTAGAGGTTGTAGGAGAAGCTGTCGTAGTTGTCGACGATGGTGATCATGCGATGCCTCCATTCGCTTGATTGATGGCATCCACGACGGCGAGCGCCTTGTTGCGGCACTCCTCGAATTCCTTGTCGGGGTTGGAGTCGGCGACGATGCCCGCGCCAGACTGCACGCAGACCTTGCCATCGTGCTTGAAGGCCAGGCGGATGCCGATGCAGGTGTCGAGGTTGCCGGAGAAGTCGAGGTAGCCGATGGCGCCGCCGTAGATGTCGCGCGGGGAATCCTCGAGTTCCGCGATGATCTGGCAGGCGCGAATCTTCGGGGCCCCCGAAAGCGTGCCGGCCGGCAGCACCGCGTCGATGACGTCCAGCGCGTCCTTGCCGTCGGCGAGCTGGCCGGCGACCGTGGAACCGATGTGCATGACATGCGAGAACCGCAGGATATCGTGCAAGCGCTCGACCTCAACACTGCCGAGTTTGGAGACGCGGCCGATGTCGTTGCGCCCGAGGTCGACCAACATGTTGTGCTCGGCCAGTTCCTTTTCATCACTCAGCAAATCCTGCTCGATGAGCTTGTCCTCTTCCAGCGTCGCGCCGCGCGGGCGGGTGCCGGCAAGCGGATAGGTCAGCAGTTTGCCGTCTTCGAGGCGAACCAACGTCTCGGGTGAGGCGGCGGCGATCTCGATGTCGTCGCTGGACATGAAGACCATGTAAGGGCTCGGGTTTTCGGCGCGCATCAATCGGTAGGCGTCGAACAGGCTGCCCGTGGCCTGCGCCACGCTGGGGTTGGAGAGCACGACCTGGAAGATGTCGCCGGCGTAGATGTGCTCCTTCGCCTTCTCGATCATCTTGCCGTATTGTTCGCGGTTGAGCGTCAGCTTCAGATCGCTCTCAAGCTCCAGAGGCTTGAAGTCGTAGCGCTTGCCGTTGTCGAGAATCTGCTGCATCTGCTCGATCTGAGCCACCGCGTGTTCGTATGAGGCATCCACATCGTTGGTGTCGACGCCGGCGATGAGTTGCAGGCGCTGACGGTAGGAATCGAAGGAGATGAGCTGGTCGAAGAGCATCAAATCGACATCGGGCAAAGCCTTCGGATCGCGGGTTCCCTGCCGCAATGTCGGCTCGGCATAAGCGAAATATCCGAAGGAGAAGTAGCCGACCAGGCCACCGGCGAACGGCGGGAACCCTTCAAGGCGCGGGCTGGAATATTGCGCAAGCACCTTGCGGATCGCATCGCTGGGGTGGTCGACGTGCTGGTGCTCGACCACGACGTCATCGGCGCCTGAACCGGCAGGAGCGACGCGCTTGATAGTAAGGTCGCCGGCCTTGCAGGTCAGTTCCAGCGTCGGCGCGAATCCGAGGAAGCTGTAGCGGCCCATGCGCTGGTCGGCCTCGGCGCTTTCCAAGAGGAAGCAATGATTGGAGGCGGCACGCACCCGGCGCATGGCCTCGATGGTGGTCAGCCTGTCGGCGAGCAGTTCGCGCATCACTGGAATACGGCGGTATTTACCGGTTTTCGCCAGCCCGCGCACCTCGTCAAGTGTCGGCCGAATGCCCGCGTACCGCTTTTCGTCCGCGGCGTTCCGCCCGGCCGCGCCGCCGTTCGAACCAGCCGTAGCATCCGCACTCATGGTCACCATGGCACCTCCTGGAGGCTTCCACCTCATTTTGGGACTAAAAAAGCCCGTCCCAGCTGTCAAGTACAGCCAAGGACGAGCAAATAGCCCGCGGTGCCACCTTGGTTCACGGTTTCCCGTGCCCTTGAGACGCCAACACGTCTCCGGCAACTGACGTATGCCTTACGTCGCAGCCTCATCGTCGAAATCATCCGGCCAATCGGTGCGCCCTCAGCGGCCCACTCAACGGTTCGCATCTCGTCCCGGCTCTCACCATCCCAGGCTCGCTCATCGCGCGTTTCCGTCTACTTCCCCGCTTCATCGGTTTGTAGTGTTTAGTTATTGATGCTTACGCTACACTTCCGTTTTCGCGCCTGTCAAATACGTCTGTCCAATTCGGGTTTAAGATACGGTCAGATTTGTCCGCACGAATATCGTCAAAAGTGAAGTATTCCAAGGCTTCACGTGCGCTCATCGCAACCGGCCCGGAAGCGTCCGGCATGTGGACATCGCGAGGCCCGCGGATGCCAAGCAGCCATGCGCAATAGCCGATGACCTGTTCAGGTTTGACCCCATCCGCACGCAACGTGCCGATATCCAGCGAATGCTTCCGCTTGGCCAGCCGCGTTCCAGTCGGATCATCAATCAGCGGAAGGTGGGCATAAGCAGGACCATCAACCTGCTCAACCCCGTATTTCGCGGCGAAACCAGAGGCGATCAACGCACGACGAATCCAGATCTGCAGCGCCGTGGAACGCAGTAAATCACGGCCGCGCACGATGTCGTTGACACCCATCAACAGGTCATCGACCACCACGGCAAGCTGGTAGGAGAAGATGCCGTCGGAACGACGGATCACGGTGTCACCGACCTCGCGCGGCAAATCGAAACCCTGATGGCCGAATATTCGGTCGTCAAACGTGACGACGCTTCCCCACGAACTTTCTTCCGGCACTGCTATACGCCACGAATGTCGCTGCCCCGCTTCCAACCGCGAACGCACTTCGTCTGGTTGCTTGGCCAGCAATTTCCGACATGTCCCGGGATAAATCAAGAACCTGTCACCCTCCTGCGGAGCCGAGGCCGCACGTAAGTCGGCGCGCGAGCAGAAACACGGGTAGACCAACGGGAAATCACTCGATGATGCAACGTTATTCCAACTCGAACTTCTCGCAGTATCCGGATATTCGCCACAACCCCGAGTAGCCTCATTGCCTTTATCATCAAGACCATTAGCACCACTACCACTGCCCAAGCCGTTGAAGATATCAGTTTCACAATGATAGGAATCATCGTCAATGACATCATCCAAACTCATCGATTCCAGCGAACGCAAGGCCTCCTCATAGATTTCCGTGCGCTGCGACTGGTAAACCGGCTTGCCGTCCCAATCCAACCCAAGCCAGTGAAGATCGTCCATGATCCATTTGTCGGCGTCCTTCACCGCACGTGGCCCGTCGACATCCTCGATACGCAGCAGCACTTTGCCGCACTGCCCATCGCCGTCGCCGTCTCGACCGTTTCCTCCGCCTTCGCCCGAGCGATCGCCAGCATGCGCCGAAAGCCACGCGGCCAGCATCGCGTAAACGTTGCCGATGTGCATCCGCCCGGAAGGCGTAGGCGCGAAACGGCCGACTTTCAGACTTTGCCCGGCCACAGAAGTTTCAGCAACCGCCGATTCACCGGCAGAGGCAATCTCGTCATTTCGCACGGCACGCAACGGCTCAAACCGTGCATCCGCGCTTCCCCCACTCATTTGATCCAGAGCTCGGGATCCGTAGGCCACTCGTTGGGCTTGCAACCGCGCAGGCTCATCGATTGCTCCTGCATCAGCGGCGCGGGCGCGTTGGGCGCGGGGCAGGAGGGATCGTTGTCGATATGGCCAAGGCGATGGCCGACCTCGTGGTTGATGACCATGATGCGGTAGCGGTCGATCGACATTCCGACCCCTAGCATCTGCGGAGTGGCGCCGTTCCAACGGTCCTCGTTGATGATGACGTTGTTGCCCACGCGGCAGCTGTATTCGTCAGAGCAATTGCCCGAGAACGTGGTCATCAGCGACGGCTGCGAAAGGTAGATGACGAAATCGCAGTGGCTAGAATCAGCGCTATACGCGAAAGTCGCGCCGGCACGCGGCCAGCCACGCGGGTCGTTCAGCGTGCGGAAAATGATGTTCTCGAATTCCTGCTGCACATCGGAGCCGCCGACGTTGCCTTTCGTGCTCACGCAGTACGAATAGTGGCGGGCGAGTTTGCCGCTGGCGGACGCCGTCGCCTGCGCCTGCGCGAGCAACGCGGCCCGGCTCTGGTCGGTCAACACCGGCTGCGGGGTGGGCTTGGTGAGGTCGGCCGTTAGCGCCTTTCGCTTATCCGATTTTTTCGTATGACGTTTTGCCTTGGACTTTTTGACCGATTGGGACGAAGATGCCTGATGGCTGGCGACGGTGTGCGATATCGCCGTTTTCACGCCGAACGCGACGGCAGCGATGACGGCCAAGGCGACCACCAACACCACGATGCGACGAACCCAATATACGGTTTGCGGAATTTTCGGCGCCGCGGATTTGCGATGCCGGCGCGAAGGGTTCGCGGCTTGCGGATCATCGGCATCGGAGGCCAGCACCGAACCGATGAACCCGCCGGGAATATCGGAGACGGCGGTGCCTTTAGCCGGTTTCGTATCCGCGGAACCGTGCCGGGATGGTTGGGACTCGTGCGGACGCCTCACCGGCGACTTGCCATTTCTGCCGGGCTTTTCAGCGTCCCGGAATCCGAGAAAAACCGCGACCGCCATGAACACGCAGCGGACACCATGATTGAACGCGCGGATGGCGGCAAGGCAACCACGGCCAAGCGCACGCAAAAACGGCCTGACATATTGCGCCACGGACCGCAAAACAGCACGGCTTTGGGAGCGATACACGCCCCGCGAATGCCTGTTCGGCCGTCCATTGCGTTTCACATCGTCCCCCGGCTCAATTCAGATGGCTAAGCTTTCATGATAGACATTCTTGATGACGGAATGGACGAAACGCTCATAAGCCCATATTCCCATCAACATCGGCGACACCATGCACCGAACGCTTCTCCCGATATGCATAAATCGCTGGGCCAGCAACCAATCACGACCTGAATTACGTATTACAAAATGAGCTTCCCGGATACATCGAAGAACACGCTTACGCACGCGTCACGAGCCAGGGCGACACACCGCCTTGCACAATATTCACGGCGTATGTATACTATTCTCTTGGCTCTTGTAGTTTTAGACCAGCGCCCCTATAGCTCAGCTGGTTAGAGCAGCTGACTCTTAATCAGCGTGTCCGGGGTTCGAATCCCCGTGGGGGCACTTTCACCGCAGTCTTTGGCTGCGGTTTTTGTTTTTCCAGCACAGCATTGCTCGACGCTTGTCGCGGTTATCTTCCATAAGGCTGGCCGGTCAGGTCTTCCACAGTGGCGCGGACGGAGGGATCAACGTCGCTTGGATCGCCGCCGGCGCGGACACGGGCGGATTCGGCGAGCGCGATGCCATCCGTGTGTTTGTCGAGGTTGAAGCGACGCACCACGATGATGCAGACGACAATCGAAAGGACATACCAGCCAATCATCAAAGCGCCCAATCCATCGCGCGCCAACAGGGTCTGCGCGCTCCGCGAGGAATCGAAGCCGACGAATCCGAGCATCGCGCCCACCGCGATCGCCGAAAGCCCAGAGACCAGCTGGCGAAACCCGGCCTGGATGCCGCTGAACGTCGAGGCGCGGTACTTACCAGAGACGACCTGATCGACATCCGCGATGAACGGGAAAACGGCCCACGGCAGGTAACTTGAAGGCGCTTTGGCGACGAAGAAGAACAGGGTGCCCGCCACCGCGAACACCGTCCACCACGGTTCGCGCACCACGCCAACCAGCCGCCAGGCGGCGAAGAGCCAGGCCAGGCCGACCAGGCTGGCAGCGAAACTCGCCTCATACATGCGCTTCGGCCCGATACGCGTCATGGCCACGCCGAAAAGCGGGGTCAGCGGCACCGAGATGATGCCGGCGCTCAGGAGCAATGAGGCGAACGCGGCGGATTTGCTCCAGTCGTAAATCACGAAGAACACGAAGGTCTGGCTGAACACGTCGCCCGCGGTGAGCATGAGCAGGTACAGCGCCAGATGGCGGCGAAATATGGCGATGCGCAGCGTGCTGGCGTATTCGCGGAACATGACGCCCAGGCGGTGCAGCCAAAGCCTGACCTCGTCGCGCACGGAAAGACGCTGCCGCGAGCCCGCCTGCCCCGCGGTTCCATTGACGTACTTGCCGAATCCCGCCTCCTGCGGCGACATCTCCCACGTGCTTTTCCAGCAGATGAGGACGGCTAGGGCGAAGCAGATTGTGACGGCGATGGTGAAGATCATATAGCCCAACGGCCTGTGCTCGCCGAAAATGGACAGCGTCGCTCCCCCGAGCAGCAGGATCGTCGTGCCGGACGCCCCGGAAATCAGCAGGCGGACCGTGGAGAGCTTGGTGCGGTCGTCGAAGCCGTACGCCATCTCGCCCGGCAAGGTGTTGTAGGCCGAGGCGAAGAGCTGAGCGACGGTGACCCAGAGCACGTAGACCAGGAAATACACGGCGAAGGGTAGGCCGGGAATCCAGAGCAGCACACCGACGAGGATCAGCGGCGGCACGATCATCAGCAACAGGTGGCGCCGGCCGAAGCGGCGGCCAATTGGAAAGCGATAAAGATTATCACCTAGAATGCCGAACGAAAGCGCCGCCACGCCGCTGATGATGGCGCTCAGGCCCACCACCGCCTGGGCCGTGGAAATCGACATGCCGCAGAAACGCGTCCAGAAAAGCACCAGATACGTGCCGATAAGGGTGAGCTGGCCGCCGCCATAAATATCCCCGACACCGTAGCCGATGGCGTTGCCGAGGGTGATCGGGTCGCGCCGCGAATGGTGGTGGGGATGGCTCGGCTTTTGCGTACGCTCGGCATCGCCCGAAGAGGGCTGCGCCCGGGAATGCCGCGATTGGGAAAAGCGCTCCGAACGTTCGCCTCTTCGTCGAGACCAGCTCAAAATTATACGCTCCTCATGTCGGATGCAGCAAAAACAAACAGCCGATTACATGATAAACCGACCTTCAACGCAACACGTGGCAACAACGCGATATTTGCATGGTCCGCAGCATAGGCCATAAGCACAGCGCCCAATACCATCGCATGGCATCGACGAAGACGGAAACGAAACCGGCAACAAGCCGAAACGGCATGACCGAATCAGTCATCGTCATGCCTTCAAACGAACTAACCGGCTGCGCCGTTCCACGCTTTTGCGGTGTGAAAACGGCACAGCCGGTTAGCAATGACCTCACTGGCCAAAGGGCTGCCAGAAGGAAACAGCCAATGAAGACTAGCGTTCAGAAGCTCGAATGGTCTTTTCTGTCCTTTACAATTTTCTCGTTCTCAAGTTCCTTGAGATAGTTGTAAATGGTGAAACGAGTGACATCCAGCTCCGCCGCCAGACGGTCCACGGAATCCCTGATCAGGAAGAACCCCGAATCCTGGAGTTCCGCGACAATCGCCTTTTTCTGCTCCTTCTTCATCAGATCGACGGGGATGCCGACCTTCGCTATCGACTTCTTGACCAGCGAATCCTGCAGATTATCGACATTGTGCGGGAACACCTCGGTCTGGGCCTCGTCCAGGCCGTTCTCGTCGTCGCGGTAATCATTGATCAGCTTGTCGAGGGCGTCTCTGGCCGACAGCAGATGGGTCATGTCCTTGTTGAGGCAAAGGCAACCCACCGGCACGCCGTTGGCATCGCGAATGAAGACGGTGGAGCAACGCAAGAGCCTGCCATCCTCGCTTCTGGTGCTGTACGACAGCGAGTCCTCCTCCTTGCCGGAACTGAGTTTGGCAAGGAGCAGGTCCGTCATCGGGGCCCCGATTTTACGACCAGTCAAGTCACCGGAAACCGCCACGAGCGTGTTCGGCATCAAACGCAAATCATGCAGGACAATCTCATGCCCCGATCCCAACAAATCATAGAGCGCCGTTACCATCTGTTTCCACGGCGTCAGATCAAAATCAGGATCGGGTACGGGTTTCGACATCGTCGATTGGTCTTTCGATCTAGTGTTTGGCAATGAGTTCGATCTCGATCTTTGCATTCTTGGGGAGCTCCTTGACTCCGACTACTGCCCGTGCCGGTTTACAGGAACCAAACATTTCCTCATACATGGCATTGATAGACCCGAAATCAGCGATTGACGTTGTGTATACAGTAACTTTAACAACTTCGCTGACTTCGAACCCTGCCTTTTCAAGAATGGAGAAAAGATTTTTGATCGATTGGCGGGTCTGGTCGGAAATATCTGCTGGAATGGTTCCCGTTGCCGGATCCAATGGCAGCTGGCCGGAGATATACAGGGTGTCTCCAGACAAAATGCCTTGGGAATAGGCCCCGATAGCGGCGGGAGCGTTCTCTGTTTGAATTTGAGCGTTAGCCATGATACTTGTAAATAACCTTTCTTTATTATTGTTTCAGCGCCTCAGACAGAGACGTAACCAGCAAATCGTAAGTTTCCTGGGAACTTGTGGCGTGTGGGCTAATCCTGACGGTCTTGGGGTGCACGGAGCACACGATGCCCGCATCGGTCAGGACCTTGCCGATGCCGGCCGGGTCCTTTCCTTCGAACGACAGCGGAAGCACCGTGGATTGGTGCCTTGGATCGTCCGAGCGGAGCAGGCGCCCGCCAAGACGCTCGACATCCGCACCCAGACGCAGGGCGAAATCGTTGATTCTGCCGAATATCCATTCGACACCGACCGAATTGACCAGATGCATTGCGGCACTGAGCCTGCCCGAGGCCATCGGGTCGAGCGCGGTGATGCTGAAGCGCTCGATGCCCTTAGCGGGATCGTGCAGCAAGGCGTCGTAGAGATGCGGCGTCTGCGTGCCGAACCACCCGGAAAGCAGAGGCTTGTCGCAACGCTCCAGGGCACGCTGGGAGCAGTACATGAAACCGCTGCCCCATCCGGCCCTCAGCCATTTCTGGCCGCCGACCAACAGCACGTCGGCGAGCTTCCAATCCATGGGACTGGCACCAAACGCCTGGATTCCATCGACGACGAGCAACCGGTCGCCAATCGCCTCCCGAATCTCATCGAGATCCACCCTGAAGCCGGTCTGGAAATCGACCGCGCTGAGGGCGAGAACGTCCACCCCATCAAGATAGGGACGGATGTTCTCCGCGGTCGCGTCGCCGCTATAGGTCCGGGTCTTCAGCAGACCGGCGGATTCGGCGCGCTTCCACGGATAGAAATTCGAGGGGAACTCATGGTTGTTGAGCAGGACGACCGGAACGTGGCCATCAATCTGCCCCAGACTGAACGCCGCTTGGAAAAGCCCCTCGCTGGTGTTCGGCTGCATGGCTATCTGATTGGTGGGGACGCCAATGTATTGGGCGATCTCCTGTGTCGCGGAGACGACATAGCGATTGGAGAGATCCTCAGCGGTACCGACCTTCGCATGCTGCAGATCGATATCCATCTGGTGATTAATCGCTATGGCGGCCTCCGAGATGGGGCCGATGCCCGAGAAATTCAGGTATCCCGTCCCCTCATGGAACTGCTGGAGATATTCTTCCTGAGAAGTATTCATTGATTATCTCCTACAGAACCCTGGAAAGGAATTGCTTGGTGCGCGGATGCTGCGGATGGTCGATGACCTCCGCAGGCGTCCCCTCCTCGGCGATGACGCCTTGGTCCATGAAGTAGACACGGTCGGCGACCTGCCGGGCGAATCCGATCTCATGGGTCACAACGATCATCGTCATGCCGTTTTTCGCGAGGTCGATCATCACGTTCAGGACGTCGCCCACCAATTCCGGGTCGAGGGCCGAAGTCGGCTCATCGAAGAGGATGAGGTCGGGGCGCATGGCCAGCGAACGGGCGATGGCGACGCGCTGCTGCTGGCCGCCTGAAAGGCTGTCGGGGTATTGGCTCGCCTTCTCTTTGAGACCAACCTGGTCCAAAAGGGTCAGCGCCCTTTCCGTGGCTTCCTTCTTGTCCTCGTGCTTGACCTGTACGGGTCCCTCGATGACGTTTTGCAACACGGTGCGGTTCGGGAAGAGATTGAACCGCTGGAAGACCATGCCGATGGAACGTATCTGCTCGGCCACCTTCGCTTCCTTGAGCTCGTGGAGATGGCCATCCTTCTGCTCGAAGCCTATCGGCTGGTCACCGACCCAGATCTCTCCGTCGTCAATCGTCTCGAGATGGTTGATGCACCTCAAGAACGTGCTTTTTCCTGCGCCGGACGAGCCCAAAAGGCATACCACCTCACCGGAATGCACTTCCATGTTGATGCCCTTGAGCACCTCATGGTTTCCGAATCTTTTGTGGATGTTATAGGCTCTTACCAACGCCTCTCCGTTAGCAGCTGCAGTCATTTCCTGTTCCCCTTTCGAAGTAGGGCCGGTGGGGTCTTCAACGAATCAATGATCTTGTCGATGAGACCTCCGGATTCTTCCGCCTTTGCCGGGTTGTATTTCCTCTCAAGGAAGTACTGGCCGACGTTCGCGATCGAGACGATCACCATATACCAGAACGCAGCCGCGATAAGCGTCTCCATGATCAACAAGGTATAGGATGAAAGGCTGTTCGAAGCGTGGATGAGCTCCGCGAACCCGATGACCGAAGCCTGGGATGTTCCCTTGAGCATGTTGATGAAATCATTGCCGGTAGGCGGAATGATGACACGCATCGCCTGGGGAAGCACGACCCGGGACATGACCTTTCCAGGTTTCATGCCAAGGGAGGCCGCAGCCTCCCTTTGGCCCTTGTCTACCGATTGCAGACCCGCTCGAACGATCTCAGCCATATAGGCGCTCTCGTTGAGTCCAAGGCCAAGCAGAGCCGCGACAAACGCGCTGATGAGCTTGTTGGTGGACTGGTCGAAGAGAATGATGTTCGTGAACGGGATGCCGATGGTGACCCTGGGAAAAACCAGGGCCATGTTATACCAAAGCATGATCTGCAACAGCGTAGGCAATCCACGGAAAATCCAGACATACAGCCACGAGAAGACACGGGCCACAGGATTCTTGGAGATTCTCATCAGAGCGATGAATATGCCAAGCAGAATCGCTCCTCCCTGGGCGATGATCGCGAGGACGATGGTCCGCACGACGGCCGACAGGATGACGGGATCCACAATGATACCGGGGATCGAGGAATATTCGATGTCCCCCTTTGAAGCGCCGACACCAAGAGCGACAAGCAAAACGACGATGACTGCCCCGGTGACCCATCTACCCCAATGCCTTATGGGCGTCTTAGGTAGAAAGACATGTTCTTGCTGATTTGTTTTATCCGTGGGAAGAGACACAATCATTCTCCTGTATTAACCGTTGCTTGCTTGATCGCTCCGCCCTGGAGTCCCCAAGACTTGAAGAGCTTCATATAGGTTCCATCGTCCATCAGGCTCTGAAGCGCCTGCTGCACACAATCGCGCAGCTGGGAGTCCTTCTTGTTGAAACCGATGCCCAGCGGGCCGGCGTTGATCGACGGATAATCGACCATCTCGAAGAGCTTGCCGTGTCCGGCGGTCTTGGCGATGTAGACGGAGCTCGGCAGATCGTGCAGGATGACATCCACCCTTCCGGTCTGCAGCTGGGTCTGGTTCTGGGTGTCGGACTGCGTCACGGTCAGATCGAGCTTTGGCTTGCCCTTCGTCTCGCAGATCTTGGCGCGTTCCTTGGCATACGCCTCCTGGCTGGAACCGACGGCGACCGCGATCTTCGTGCCGCACAGGGTGTCGGGGTTCTTGATGTTCTTCGGATTGCCCTTGCGGACGAGGAACGTGATGCCAGCCGTGTAATAATCCACGAAGTCGACCTTCTCCTGACGGGCCTTTGTGTCGTTCATCGCCGCCATGGTCATGTCCACACGCCCGGATTCCAGACCGGTCACCAGGGAGTCGAAGGACATGTCCTTGTAGTTCATCTTGATGCCGAGCTTCTTGCCGATGGCCTTGGCCAGATCGACCTCGTCGCCGGCGGGCGTCTTGCCGTCTTTCCTGTACATGTTGTTAGGCGGGGCCTGGATGTAGGAGCCAATCGTGACCGCGCCGGCCTTCTTGACGGAATCTGGCAACTTGCTTTGCAGCGTCTTGTCCACCTTGATGCCGTCAAGAATCTTGCTGTTGTCGGGGATGGCGGAATCGGTGTCATCCGACTTCGACGACGACTTGCTGTCCGACGTCTTCGAGGATGTGTCGCCGTTCATGTTCACACCGCAGCCGGAGAATCCCATGAGGGCGACTACGACCAGCGCGGTTGATAACTTGCGGAAATTCGATAACTTCATCATTACCTTCTTTCTTACTGCTCAAGCATCTCTGCTTAAGGCTCAAACACCTCATCGGTTTGAGTAGCCTCATATTATCACACAATTTGTTGAATCTTTCAAAATTTTATTATTTTTTTCAAATTGTTTTTATCGTTTTATAAGTTTTGAGCTTCCTTATATATCTCACGCAAAAATGCGGCCTTTGCCAGATACCATCATCCCGGTAAAATCGGGCATTGTTCAAGCGATAGGAGATCCATGATGGCCATACGCCCGCAAAATCCCAATCGCAGACGAGTCACCATCATCGACATCGCAAAAGCGGCGGGAGTCTCGAAATCCACGGCCTCGCGCGCCCTCACCGGCAACGGGTACACCAGCGAGAAGGTGAGGCGACGGGTCCTTGCGGCCGCCGAGCGGCTCCATTACATTCCCGACGCCCACGCGCGCCAGCTGCGGGCGCAGACATCGAACATCATCGGCGTGGTCGTCTCGCAACTGGAGAACTCCTTCTACGCCGACCTCGCCTCCGGGGCCGCCCACGAGGCGAAAAACCGCGGATACATCACGCTGCTTTTCGACGACGATTCCACCTCCGACATTCTCGAGGCGATGCTCACGATGCGCGTCGCCGGCGTCGTCATCACCCCCACAGACGAGAAGACCACCAACCTGCTGCTGGCCAACAACATCCCGGTCGTGGAGGCGGACCGGGTCACCGCGACCGATCGCTGCGATTCGGTGTCGGTGAACAACCATGACGCGGTGGCGATCGCGACGCGCGACCTTCTGGACAAAGGGCACCGGCACATCGCCTTGCTGCTCGACGAGACGGACTGGACGACGGGGAAAGACCGGCTTTCTGGGTTCAAGGAATCCTATGCGCGAGAAGGGATCGACATCAGCAACGCGGAAGTCGGGTACGCGGGCTGGTCGGCGCAGGACGCCCGCGAATTAGTGGCTCGCCTGCTCGAGCAGAAAAGGGTCCCGACGGCGATATTCGCGGCGAACAACCTGCTCGCGGAAGGGGCCTACCGCGCGATCCAGGATGCAGGCATGTCGATTCCCGAAGACATCTCTTTGGTCTGCTTTGACGACGCGCCGTGGATGTCCATGGTCACCCCCGGAATCACGACCATCGCCCAGGACGCGGCCTTGTTGGGCACCACAGCGGTCCGGCAGCTCATCTCACGGATCGGCAATCCCCAGGCGCCCTTCCAAGCCACCGTCCTCAACGCGCACATCGAAAGCCGGGGGTCGGTGAAAGACATCAGCGGACAACAAAACAACGCGTGAAGGCACCGGAGCCTCCGTCCATATTTCAACAAAATAGGTAAATAATTTCCACAACAGTTTGACAATATGGGAACGTTTCCATATCATATTGAAGTGAATCGTCCATACAGATTCACTTCAACCAATGGAGGCGTTCATGAGGTTTCTCAACGATGACCAAAACCAAGACAGATTCGACGCGCATTCATCCAAGATTTTGGCATTCGACATAGGCGGGACGAAACTGGCCGCCGGAATCGTCAATGAAAGCGGCGAATGCAAAAACTTCACCTCTATCCCCACCCAGCGTGAAGACGGACCCAAAAAAGTGATCCCGCGCCTGCTCAAATTGGGCGAGCAGGTCATGGGCGACGAAAAGGGCATCCGGGCGATCGGCATCTCCTGCGGCGGACCACTCAATGCCAATACGGGCGTGCTGATCGGTCCACCGCATCTTCCCGGTTGGACCAACATCGCCATCACCCAGATCGCAACCAACCACTTCGGCCTCCCCGCCTACCTTGACAACGACGCCACCGCCGCGGCGCTCGGCGAGGCATGGTACGGCGCCGGAGCGTCGGCCAGCTCGATGATCTACCTGACCATTTCGACGGGCGTGGGAGGCGGCATCGTCATCGACGGCCGTCCTTATCGTGGCGCCACCGGCAACGGCGGGGAGTTGGGGCACATCACGGTCCGGCCAGGAGGCCGGCTGTGCTCATGCAAACGCCATGGCTGCCTGGAAGCCTATTGCTCCGGACGCAACATCGCCCGCCGAGCGCAAATCAAGCTGGACGAGGCGAGCTCCCTCGGACAGGTCTCCTCTCTGTCGCTTATCGACGACATCACGGCCGCCGACGTCTCCAGGGAAACCGCGGCCGGGGATTGGGTCGCCTCGACGGTGTGGAACGAGACGACCTCGATCCTCGGGCAGGCGCTCACCGATCTGGTCAACGCGTTCGAGCCCGAGGTGGCGATTCTCGGCGGAGGCGTCACCCGGGCTGGAGCCATGCTCCTCGATCCGGTTCGCGCCATCGTCAAGGAAAACGCGATGGAGCCGATAGCGCAGAAAGCCCGGATAGTCCTGGCAAGCCTCGGAGACGAGGTGGGGGTCATCGGCGCGGGAGCCATAGCCTTCGACCGGCTGGGAATCACCCGATCGGACATCCTCACGGACAAAGAAGAAAGGAACAAATAACATGCCCACTGCAGAAAACGAAGCGGCGGCCGACTACCTCGCCATCGCGCAACAGCTGGAATCGCTGCTTCCCACCATCATCAAGATCGGCGAGATGATGCGGGAATCGCTGGCCAAAGGCGGGACCATCTACACCCTCGGCAACGGCGGTTCGGAAGCGGACGCCCAGCACTTCACCGGTGAGCTCATCGGGCATTACAAACTCAACCGCCGGCCGGTACGGGCCGTCACCATAGGCACCGACGCCACCACCACGAGCTGCATCAGCAACGACTACAGTTTCGAGGAAATCTTTTCACGCCAGCTCGAGGCGTTGGCGCTTCCCGGCGATGTCGTCGTGGCCTTCACAACCTCCGGGCGTTCCCAGAACATCGTCAACGCCCTCAAGGCCTCCCAGCAGCGCGGCGCCACCACCGTGCTCATGAGCGGAGCCAACAAGGGGCCGGCCGATGAATATGCGGATTACATCTTCCGCTCCCCCACCGATAAGACGCCGCGGATCCAGGAAGTGCACACCTTCGTGCTCCATGTCATCAGCAACATGATCGACCAGTGGGCCACGCAAACCGACGAAAAGGGGAACACCCTGAACTGATCCATGACCCCGCAATAGATAAAGCGTGAGGCCGCGCCCGCAGTTGCGTCGACGGCCTCACGCCCAACATGTCAGATTAAAGAATAGATAAGTTTTCAAAACGTCTGAGCTGCGGAATCAGCCGCGTCTCAGCGCTCGCGTATCGCCTCCCTCAGCGGCAGGACGCTTGTCGGAGAGACCGACAGCTCGTCCAAGCCAAAGTCGAGGAAAGTCTCGGTCAGGCTCAGGTCGGCCCCGAGCTCGCCGCAGATGCCGCACCAGATGCCGGCTTCGTGCGCCGCGTCGACGGCCATCTTGATCATGCGCAGCACAGCGGGCGAATGCGGGTCGGCGAAGCGCGAAAGGTTCGGGTTCTGCCGGTCGCAGGCCAGGGTGTATTGCGTCAGGTCGTTGGTGCCGATGGAGAAGAAGTCGACTTCCTTCGCCAGCTCCGGGGCCATCACGACGGAGGCCGGGGTCTCCACCATGATGCCGACGTTGACGCCGTCGTTGAAGGCGATGTTCTTGGCGCGCAGATCGGCCTTGACCTCGTCGATGATCTTCTTGGCGTCGCGGACCTCCTGCACCGAAGTAATCATCGGCAGCATGATGGCGAGGTTGCCGAACGCCGAGGCGCGGAGCAACGCGCGCAGCTGCACCTTGAAGATCTCAGGCTGCGTCAGACAGATGCGGATGGCGCGGTAGCCCAGCGCGGGGTTGTCCTCGTGCTTCAAGTTGAAGTAGCCGACCTGCTTGTCCGCGCCGATATCGAGGGTGCGGATGACGACGAGACGATCGCCCATCCTCTGGGCGACCTCCTTGTAGGCCTCGAACTGGGCTTCCTCGGTCGGGAAGTCCTCGCTTTCGAGATACAGGAACTCGCTGCGGTACAGGCCAATGCCCTCGGCATCGTTGGCCAGCGCCGACGTGACGTCGGAGGGGCGGCCGATGTTCGCGTACAGGCGGACGGTCTGGCCTTCCTTGGTCTGCGTGGGCTTGCCCTTGAGCTCCTGGAGCAGGCGGAGGTGGTCCTCGTAGCTCTTCTTCTTGTCCTGGTAGGACTTGAGGTTCTCTTCGTCGGGGTCGACCAGCACGAGTCCGGCCGAGCCGTCGACGATGGCGGTTTTGCCGTCGTCTTCCGCGTCGAAGTCCTTGCCCAGGCCGATGACGGCGGGCAGGCCCATGGTGCGGGCGAGGATGGCGGTGTGCGAGTTCGCGGAGCCGTTGGCGGTGACGAAGCCCAAGACCTTGGAGCGGTCGAGCTGCACGGTCTCGCTCGGGGTCAGGTCAACGGCGGCGATGATATGCTGGCCGTCGGGGTCCTGGGTGGCGGTGTCGCACCCCTCAAGGATCTTGATGACGCGCTTGGAGACGTCGCGCACATCCGCGGCGCGGGCCTGCATGTAAGAATCATCCATCGCGGCGAACATCGCGGCGAATTGCTCGGCGGTGCCGTTGACGGCATACTCCGCGTTGACCTTCGATGTGGTGATCATCCCCTCGACGCTCTCCACATAGTCCGGGTCCTTCAACATCAAGCGATGCGCGTCGAACAGCTCGGCCTTGCCCTCGCCCAGTTCGGCCGCGGTCTTGTCGCGCAGCTTGCCGAGTTGGTCGATGGCGGTGTCGCGGGCGGCGCGGAAGCGCTGGACCTCGGCGGCCGAATCGTCGACGACGCGACGCTCGACGGACCCGTCACCGGAGTCGAGCACATGGATGGTGCCGATGGCGACGCCTGCGGAAACACCGGTTCCCTGAATCTTTCGCATCACAGGTTCTCCTTAAGGAAGGCCTCGAGCTCGCTGGCCGCAGCGGTCTCGTCCTCGCCTTCGATGTCGACGGTGATGGTGTCGCCACACTTGGCCCCAAGGCCCATGACGCCGAAGATGCGCTTGGCGTCGACGGTCTTGTCGCCGTCGGTCAGCGAGACCGCGGACTTGTAGCTCTGCGCCTTCTCGACGACTTTGCCGGCGGGACGCGCGTGCATGCCTTCAGGATCCGAGATCGTGAAAGTAAATGATGTTGCCATATTGTTCTCCTTTACCAGATTTGGCACCGATTGCCCCCAACCGATGCCAAACCCAAAATGCTAAAATCTTCAGTTCTTTGAGACGAAGCGGCCCGTGTCGAACCGGAAGCCGGTCGACTGCTCATACTCCGAAACCATTTGGTTGAACGACTTTTCGATATCGTCGGTGAGGCCGAAGAGGCCGCTGCGGCCGATGACGTAGACGTCGGGCTGGGCGTCGGAAATCATCTTCCAGTGCTTCAGGTTGGTGGAGCCGTCCATCTCGATCTCATAGCCGTAGCCGTTCTCCTCACGCAGGCGACGCAGCTCGACGATCTTGTCGAGCGTCGACTTGAGGAACGGCTGGCCGGCGAAACCAGGGTCGATGGTCATGATCATGACGTTGTCGAGCTGGTCGATATAGGGCATGATCGTGTCGATCGTGGTCTCCGGGTTGAGTACGACACCGGCCTTGAGGCCAGCGTCATGAATTTTCTTGATCAGGCTGAACGCCTTGCCATTGATCACTTCGGAGGGCATGTTGATGCGCTCGCACTTGATGTCGATGAGCTGGTCGATCCAGAACTCGGCGTCCGTGACCATCAGATGCGCGTCCATCGGCACGTCGGAGATCTTGCGGACCTGCTCGATGAACCACGGCGACAGGGAGATGTTCGGCACGAAATGGCCGTCCATGACGTCGATGTGATACATATTGACCTTGTCGTTCAGGAAGGTGATCTGCTCCTTGAACTGGTCCAAATCCATCGTCATCAGCGATGGCGCCAGCTGGATCTTGCGAGTGGTGTTCAATGTCTGTGTCATAACTATATGTATTACCTTTCGATAACAAGACCGGCCGTCCGATCGACCGCTGGTTGGTTAAAAGTGACGATGATTGGCCGCCTGCGCTGCCTGCCGTATAGCCGAAAAGCAGGCAGGCGACCAGTTGCCGGCCGGCTTGCGCCGGCCGATTTTGCTGCTATAGACCCACAGCTCAGTTGCTGACTTGGATGTCGTCCAGGTCGAGCTCTTCCTCTTCCTCGTCGGCCGCGTTGATGCCCGCGACTTCCTCCGGGGTGAGGTTCTTCTTGATCAGCGCATAGACAACGCCGGTGACGAACACGTTGGCGAGAATCGCCAGCAGGCCGATCCACCAGTTCTTGCCCATGGTCGGGAGCATCAGGAAGCCGCCGAACGGAACGGTCGCGCCTTCGCCGCCGGTCATGGACATGAGGATCGCGCCTTCGCACACGCCACCGAGGCCGGCAGCGACAATGCCACGGACGATGTCGTTCATGACGATCGGGATGGAGCCCTCGACGATGTTGACCACGCCCATCGGGACGGTGGACTTCAAGGTCTCGATCTCTTCACGGGTGTAGATGTGCTTGCGGAAGAGCTTGGCGACGAGGTAAGCGAAGCCGAAGCCGATCGGGGTAGCGGTGTTGGTCAGCTGCAGAGCGGTGACCGGGCCGTTGATGCCCTGAGCCTGCAAGGTGAGCGCGAACGCGAAGACGGTCTTGTTGATCGGGCCGCCGAAATCGACGATGGACAGGCCACCGATGACAGCGCCGAGCACGAGGTTGGAGGTGCCGTTGAGGCCCTTGAGGAGGTTGGTCAGCCAGGTGGTGAACCACGAGACCGGCGTACCAATGACATAGACCATCAACAGGCCGCTCAACAGCGATGCTATGAACGGCACGATCAGCGTCGGCATCAGGCCCTTGGCCCAGTTCGGCACCTTGAAGTACTTCAGCACGGCGAAGGCGATCCAGCCGGCGATGTAGCCGCCGATGATGCCGCCGATGAAGCCGGCGCTGATGGACACAGCCGCAAGGCCCACGACAAAGCCGGGAGCGATGCCGGGCTTGCCGGCGATCGAGAAGGCGATGCCGGTGGCGATGATGACCGGGAGCAGGCCGAGGGCCTTGCCGCCCAGGGTCGCCATGGCCTGGAAGAAGTCGAACTTGCCGATGACCAGCGAGTCCTGCGCCTTGCCACCGAACGCCATACCGATGGCGATGATGAAACCGGCGCCGCACACGATAGGAATCATGTACGAAATGGCGGTCAGCAGGTGACCCTTAAAATTAGCTTTTTTCCAAAAATCCTTCATAACTGACTTCCTTGTCTCTATTACTTTCCTGCGATCTCATGCATCTTGGCGATGAGCTTCTTCGGGGACTTGATCGCGACCTCCGTGGAGACCTTGACGACCTTGTGGTTCTTGAAGCGCTCTTCGCCCGAGATCTTGACATCCACCGCGAGGATCGCGATGTCGGCATTGTCGATCTCTTCCTGCGTCAGCGCGTTCTCGACGCCGATGGTGCCCTGGGTCTCGATCTTGATCTCGTCCCCGGCCGCCTTTGCGGCATCCTCGAGCTTCTGCTGCGCGAGGTAGGTGTGCGCGATGCCGATCGTGCACGCGGTAACTCCAACAATTTTCATATGTTGTGCTCCTTTTGTTCTCTTTGCTGTTGGTTGTTCTTGAAGTGGGCCAAGCGCTGTTGCCCGGCCCATCAAGTCTTTAAAATTCAGTCCTTGGTGAGCGCCGCGATGACGTCGTCCACGCTGCCGGCCTTGAGCAGGTCCGAAACGACCTCCTCCTTGCCGAGCTTGCGGGCGAGCATCGAAAGCAGCTGCAGGTGGCGCTTGCTTCCGGCGTCATCGGCGCCGACGGCGAAAAGCACCACGACCTTGGCGCCCGTGTCGTCCAGCGACTCCCACTCGATCTCGTCGTGCAGGATGGCGATGGCGATGCCGTTCTTCTTGACGGTCTCGCTGCGGCCGTGCGGGATGGCGACGTGCTCGCCGATGCCGGTGGCCCCCTGAGCCTCGCGCTCGTGGATCGCCTCGACGAAAGCGTCGACGGATTCGATGTAGCCGCAATCGTGCAGACGCTGCGAAAGCTCACGGAACACCGACTCCTTGTCAGTCGCATGGAAATCGGTAACGATCGTTCCGCGGTCGAGTGCCTCATCGAGTGATAAAGTTTCCACTGTCATGTTTCCCTTCATTGATTGTTTGCTGTTGTGTTCAAATTTGTTGGGTTCCGGTGATTGGAAATACCGGAAATATCAGAAATCCCCTAGGTCGCCTCGTCGGCGCGCAGGATGGATTCGACCTCCCGGCGCCCTTCGGTGCAGAATCTGCGCATGACGCTTTCATCGGCCAGCCGGTAGTAGAGATTCTTCAACGGCGCGATGTCGCGGGCCACGGCAGACTTCGGGATCAACGTGAACAGCACGCGGCTGACATGTGGCATCGACCCCCATCCCGCACAAGGATTGGCGAGTTTCAGGAACACCATCGCCGTGTCGGTGACGATAGCGCCTTGGATATGCGGATTGGCGAGATTGGCGGCAAGCAAGGTGTCGCCCTCGTATTCCCGGCTCTCCAGCATGCCCGCCACGCTCTCGCGCTCGGAGATCAGGCCATGCTTCCAGGCGAAATCCGCGAACCACGCGAAAAGCGAGGGCTTGTCCTTGATCACCGCGCCAGACGCGGGCTCCCATTCGATCAGGCACTTCATCGGATCACCGTCTTCCGGCGGATCTGGTCGGCCTGGCGCTCCAGGCGCTCCTGGTCCTCAAGCGTGAGCATCGCGCTGACCACGAGCGTCGGCACCGGCATCTCATCGTCGGCGAGATTGACGGTGGAGACCACCAAATCGACCTCGGGATGTTCCGCCAGTTCGTCGCCCAAGTCCTTGGTGGCCACGGTGGTGACGATGTTGAATTCGGAGAAACGGCGCTCGATCTTGGCGCGCAAGAGCTGGGCGGTGCCCAACCCGGTGGTGCAGACCAGGAGAATGTTGATGGGCGTCTGCTTGCTTTCGATGACCTGCGCGAAGTAGACGACGATGAAGCCGACCTCCTCGTCGTCGATCTCGTTGAGCCCGAAATGCCGCACCGCGCGCTTCGTCGCGTTCTTGACGACGTCGAAGAGACGCGGGTATTCCAGCTTGATCTGCTCAAGCAGGTTGTTCTTCACCTTGATGCCGTTTTGCAGGCGGTTGAGCAGCGGCTTCATGTGCTTGACGAGGCTCGAATAAAGGTCGTCGTCATCGATGTCCTGGTAGCCGGGCTCCTTGGCCACTTCGTCGATCAAGTAGCGCGTGACCTCACGCACCTGGTCGGGCATCTCCTGGGATATCGCGACGTTGTCGTCGATGCGCGAGGAGGTGAGGTACTGGTAAAGGTAATAGCTCTCGACGTCGGGCAGGGTGGCGTCGAGGTAGGCGTTCAAGTTGGCGATAATCTTCTTGCAGATATCGGCCATCTTCGGGTGCTTTTCGAACAGCTCGGCCGCCTCTTCGGGCGTCTCCCCGTCATCAATCAGCGAGCCGACCTCGCGGAAGCGCTCGACCAGGATGTAAAGGTGGGTGAACAAGTTGACGCTGTACGGGTACGGGATCTCGGCGTGGGTGAGGTCCTCGATCAGGTCGAGCTGGTGGGAGACGAAAGCCGCGTCGCGCTGGTGGACGCGCTGGTCGGGCTGCATGAACCGCCCGCTGGCCGCCACGTCGTCATCGTCGAAAATCAGATCGGTGATGGCCTTGCGGATGTCCTGCTCCACGCCCTCGACCCACACGCAATCGCTTGAATGCTCCAACGAGAGGTTGAAGCGCGAAAGCATCGTGCGCAGGACCTTCAGGTCCGAGGCGATGGCGGAGTCGCTGATGTAGAACTTGCCCCACAGCTCCTCGATGCGGTAGTGCTGCGGCGAGGTCATCAGCAGACGTTTCAAAACCTCGTCCCGGCGCTCCACCGGCGTGAGCTTGCCGACGTGCTCATCAGGTTGCTTGGTGGCGGCGCTTTCCTGTCGGAAATAATTGCGATAATTGAGCCGATAGCCGCGGCCACGCTGGGATTCGATCATCGGCTCGTCGCCGTTATTGCGTTCGTTGATCTGCGCGACCAGGCGGGTGACGGTCTTCGTTGAGACGCCGAGCATGGCGGACAACTCGGTTCCAGACACGAAATTACGCCGGTTCAACAGATATTCGATCAGATGTTTTTTGCTCTCAGTCGTCATCGCCATACCTCCTTATTTCACCAAACTAACGAAATTCGGCGGAAACACCCCGGCGAGACGAACACAACTCAGTCCGTAGCCAACGGACATTTCCCCCAAATGCCCAAAACAGACATGTTGATATATAGTATCTATTTATTTCGCGATGAGGTGGGAGCGTAACGGCTTTCAAATATGTAATAAATATGGTATTAGAAGATTTTTATTCGACATATTCGCATTCGTCTAGATATCTGGAATGATGTTTGATTCTTCGGTCTGTATCAACCACATTCATGAACTTTTTTGTTCATTGGAGAATGCGATGCTTTTCAAATCAACCGAATAAACCGGTGATCATGCTCCGATCGATCGCATCTCGACGGACGGGTCCTTGCGGATTTTAATGGAGACCAGCGTGATGGCCAACGCCACCAGCGCGAGCACGATGACCAAGGCGAACGCATTGGTCGCGCCATGGACGGCGGCCAGTTTGACGTCGTGCGGGAAGCGCGCCTCGCCCAAGGAGAGCGAAGACGAAAGCACGGTGGTCCCGAGGGAGCCGGCGTACTGCTGCAGCACGTTGAACAGGGAGTTGAAATCGGTCTGCTGCGAGGCGGGGACGAACTTGCTGGCGTCCGACATCGTGTTGCCGTAGCCGAAATTGAAGCCAGCGCGCATGAACATATACAGCAGCATCAGAATCACAACGGTCGATTTGCCTGTCAATATCCACAGGGCGACCGATCCGATAATCAGCGAGACGTTGGAAATCAG
Source organism: Bifidobacterium sp. ESL0775 (assembly GCF_029395475.1). NCBI lineage: Bacteria > Bacillati > Actinomycetota > Actinomycetes > Bifidobacteriales > Bifidobacteriaceae > Bifidobacterium > Bifidobacterium sp. ESL0775. The sequence continues at coordinate 2,094,465 of NZ_CP113917.1, forward strand.
GAGCACCAGCGTGGGGCCACGGCGGTCGTAAAGCCGGCCGACGAACGGGGCGATGAACGCGCCGAGCAGCGATCCCGGCAGAAGCATCAGGCCAGCGGTCAGAGAATCGATGCCGAGGAAGTTTTCGGCGAAAACCGGCAGCAGGAAGGAGCTGCCGATGTTGATGAACTGGAGGATGGCGTAATTGGCGCCGCGAAGGCCGATGATGATCTTTTTAAAGAGGCGCAGGTTGAGCAGAGGCGACTTCGAGGTGAGGCAACGCCAGATAAACAGCCCAAGCGTAAGCGCCGCCACGCAAACGGCAATGGTGACAGTAAACGACCAGCCACCGTTCGCCCCGAACTGATCAAAAATCTCGGTGAAGCTCACCATGAAGAAACTCAGCAGCACCAAGCCGACGCCATCGAAGGACTTGCCGGCGCCCTGTGCGTCGAGGCGCAGGTTGGCCTCGCCAAGGACCCAGGCGACGAGGAGCAACGGCAAGGTGAACACGAAGATGATGCGCCAGGAGAAGTAGTAATTGATGAGGCCGCCGTAAGTCGGGCCGAGGGCAGGGGCAAACGAAGTGACCATATTCGCGATGCCGATGTAGGTGCCGCGGCGGTTCACGGGAACCAAGGAAAGAATGACATGGATCAGCAACGGCGTGGAGATGCCCGTGGCCGTGGCCTGAAGCAGGCGGCCAAGCAGCAAAAGCCAGTAATTAAGCGGCAGACAGCACAGGATGGTGCCGATGACGCTGACGATCACGGCGCAACGGAAGAGCGGGCGCGTGTCGAAACGCTTGAGCAGGAACGAGGAGGTGCTCATGATGATGGTGACCATCAGGAGGTAGCCCGAGGTCAAAAGCTGGATGGTCGAAAGCGGAAGACCGAACTCGCGGGTCATGGTCGGGAAGGTGACATTCAGCGAAGTCTCGGTGAGGATGCCGATGAAGGAAAGCAGCGCGGCCGCCGCGATGGATAGTTTGGTCTGTGTGGAAACACGTTCTTCTTGCAAATTCTCGAACCTCAATACGATTCCGCCGCTATCAGGCTTCAGGGTAGAACAGTTGATCGCACGCTCCGACCCTCCGAGCCCGCAACTTCTCCATTATACGCCGACCGCCGCGATAGCTTCACACATCATGCCGCCAGAATGCCCATCAGAAACACTCATTTGCAACATTGATGCAGAACACTCATCCATTGGCCTACAGCATGGCTCGAAACGCAACTTGCGAATCCACGGAACCGCAGATACGAAAATCCCGCCACACGATTACGTGCGACGGGATCTTCCTGCTTAAGCTTGCGGTTTTTTGAACCGTTATCAACAAACCGAAATTACTCGGCGACGACCTTCACGGTGAAGTTCGCGGAGATTTCGGGGTGCAGGGCCACGGTGGCGGGGAATTCGCCGGTGGTCTTGATGGTCTCGACCTTGATCGCCTTCGGATCGACGGCGGCCTTGGACTCGAGGGCGGAGGCGATGTCCATGGCGGAGATGCCACCGAACAGCTTGCCGGACTCGGAGACCTTGGCGCTCAGCTCGACGACGGTGCCGTCGATGGCTGCCTTGGCGGCCACGGCGTCCTCACGGGTGGCCACGGACTTGGCCAGGCGTGCGCGCTTCATCGCTTCGATCTGCGAAGCGGCGCCCTTGCTCCATGCGAAGGCGAGGCCCTGCGGGATGAGGTAATTGCGTGCGTAGCCGGGCTTGACCTCAACGACGTCACCGGAGTGACCGAGGTTGGAGACGGACTTGGTAAGAATAACCTTAGTTTCAGCCATTGTTCGTATCCTCCTATCAGCGGCCGTTGGTGGCGTAAGGCAGCAGGGCCATCTCGCGCGCGTTCTTGATGGCGCGGGAGATCTCACGCTGCTCCTGGATGGTCACACCGGTGATGCGACGCGAACGGATCTTGCCGCGATCGGAGATGAACTTGCGCAGCAGCGCGGTGTCCTTGTAATCGATCTCGGTGATCTTCGCGGCCTTCAGCGGGTTCGGCTTCTTCTTGAACGGCTTGACTGGTGGTTTTGGCCTTTTACGTGACATATCAATGTCTCCTTAACACTTATAAACGTCTATTTGTTGCTTTCGCGCCTCTTGGCGCTTTCGCTGGAACCGTTTCGCTAGAACTCCGGCTCATCGGAATCCCCGCCGAAATCGGAGCTGCCCCCGAAGGTCGAGAACCCATCACCAGAGTTGGCGGAACTGCCCCACGGATCGGCTGCGGGAGCCTGGGCTTGCTGGTTCTGCTGCGGCTGGGCCGATGCCCCGCCGGAGTAGCCTGCGCCGCCTTGGTAGCCGCCGTTGCCGCCGGCGTTATAACCGCCGCCATTGCTGGCGCCGCCGTTATAGCCTCCGCTGTTGCGGGAACCACCCTGGAACCCACCGTTGGAGGAGGACTGGCGCTGCACCTGGGCGGTGGCATAGCGCAGGGACGGGCCGATCTCGTCGACCGTCATCTCCACGACCGTGCGGTTCGTACCGTCATTGGCGGTGTACGAACGCTGCTGCAGACGGCCCTGGGCGATCACACGCATGCCCTTGGAAAGGGACTGCGCGCAATGGTCGGCCATATCCCGCCACGCGGAGCAGCGCATGAAGAGGGCGTTGCCGTCCTCCCACTGGTTCGTGTTGCGGTTAAAGGTCCGCGGCGTCGAAGCGATCGTGAAACTCGCGACCGACGCCCCGCTGCCGAGAGTGCGCAGCTCCGGATCAGCGGTCAGATTGCCGACGATCGTAATCGAAGTATCCCCTGCCATGACGTGCCTTCCTCACCAGCTTTTACGCTTCATAACAATGAAAGCAAAAAGCAAAATAGACTAAAATTTAATTCCCGATCTCGGGCTTACTTGACGTCCTTGCGAAGAATCTTCGTACGGATGACGGACTCGTTCAGGTTCAGGACGCGGTCCAGCTCGTCGTTCGTGGCCGGCTCGCAGCTGTAGTTGACGACGACATAGTTGCCTTCGGTCTTGCCATCGATCTCATAGGCAAGCTTGCGGCGTCCCCAGATATCAGGGTCGGAAACGGAACCGCCCTCTTTGGTGACGATTTCCATATACTGATCGGTCAGCTTCTTCAGGGCTCGCTCGTCAAGCTCCGGATCGGCGATGAACATGAGTTCATACTTGTGTGCAGACATCACCCACCTCCTTCGGACTAAAGTCGGCCGCGGTCTTTCCGCGACAGGAGTGTGTATGCGCGCCACATCATGACGCGAATCCGCGCCAGACATAGCTTTCCCATAATACGGGCTGCCTGCGACTTCAAACCACGCCTATTAAGGCATTGATAGCGCACATTCATTGAGATTGCCCGATGATACAGTGAGGTATCTTCTGGTTTTCGTCGCAGTGTTGAGAGAAAAGAGAGATTATGAAGTGCCCTTATTGCGGTGCGATTTTACCTGCCGACGCGCGGTTCTGCTCCAATTGCGGCAAGACAATGACAACAACAACGGCGACACCTTACGCGGCACCCTCACCGCAAAACGCGACATTTACCCCAGCCCCAGCTCAAGCCCCATCTCCAGTTGAGACGTCGCCGTCATCACCAACCCCGACACCAGTCCAGACGGCTCTATCATCACCAATCCAAACATCGGTTCAGGCAGCACCGGCCCAACCCTCAACTCCGTTCCAAGCCCCGACTTCGCCTTCGCGATACCCTGCCGGACAGCAACAGGCCCAATTCCCGTATCACGCCTCCGCCACCGGCAACCCCAACAATGCGTATCCGCCGGCACAACCCATGTATGGCGCCCAGACATCCATATCGAACCGCAACAGAACCCCAGCCAGGGGCAAGAAACCGCTGAAACGCATGCCCGCCAGTTTCGCGAGCGCCGACAACATCAAATCGATGGCCGCATCCCTGGGAATCGGGCTCGCTGCGGCCGTTATCGTGACGGCGCTGATCATGGGACTCTCTTATTTGGAGCCCCTCATATACCACAAGCTGCCGCACGCTCCCTATAACCCTCAATTCGCAATTTTTTATTATATTTTTCCATTAGGCATTAATCTGGGAGCAGGCATCACTCCCTCCATCAAAGCCCCGTTGCTTCCGAAACTCATCACTTTGCTTACCAACGGGACAGGGGGCGCGACTTCGATCTCGTTCCTTGACAAATCAGGAACAGTAATACCAAACGCACGTCTCCTGCAAAGAAGCGGAGTGGGGCTTCCGGGCATCGCCTTGCTTATCGGAGTGGCGTTCGGGGCCTACATGGTTTCCAGGCACTTTATCCTCCCTAAAATCCAGGAGACCATCGCCAGCTGCGCAATCATCGGCGTCATAGCGGGATTGGTCTATCTCTTGTTCGCCGCACTGTTCCCCATGCGTTACAGCGCCCCAGCTTATGAACTGGCGCCCAAGGGCTTCGCCATTGTGGATATTCCAGACGATAGTCCGATACCCAATCTGCATCTTATGGCCAGTTCCTTGACCTGGGTCACGTTTCTGATGGCTTTCCTGCTTGCCGGTCTGGGAGCCCTCATCGGCTATCGGCTCGGCCAACTGGCGAGCGAGAACGGAAACGTGTTCTCGGCGCTTTGGCGGTGGGCTCATCGCACCCGAGGCTTCCTACGCACCTGCCTGGAAGCGTTCGGTGTGTATTTCCCGATTTTCTTTGTCTATCATTTCATTTTGTACCTTGTGGCAATGTTGATGTGTTTCCCGTCTCTTTCCTCGTTCCTTTACGATTTCCCCGATAACTCGTTTTTCTATGCAGGCTCTTTCGGAGGGTTCTTCAATTACCTTGATTTTGACAGGAAACCTTACCATGGAGAGCTGGAAGTCGCGACGGGATTGACCACTAGGCCGATTTTCAATGATTCCTGGGATTATCCCTCCCTTCTCCGCAATTTCAACATTTTGACGGTATACATTCCAATCGCCCTGTTCATAATCGCCACCTTGTATATCGCACTCAGGGCTTCGGTGCGCAATCTGCAGGACCGGCCGAACGCCAGGTGGACGAACTGCTGGAAAGCCCCAGTCGTCACGGCATTGTTCTGGCTCATGGTTTCCGTCATCGTGGACCTGTCGACGACCAATCTGAGCACGACCACATCGACTCAATTGGCGCGACTTTTCGAAGAAACGAAAATGTACACCCACGAATACACCTGCGTCAGGGGCATCGCGCCTTGGCACCCGCTGATCATGGCGCTGGCCATGTTCATCGTCGAGGCTGTGGCGCTCAGCGTCGGGCCGAAAATCGTGTCCGCCATGCCTGGCCTGATGAAGATGCTTAAAGGGGCACTCGTGGGTCCGGTCTCCTCTGCGGCCGGGTCCACGGCCGCCAACAAGGCGATGACAACTCCTCAATATGTCGCGCCCGGCGCAGGAGTGACCCCTCAATACCTTGTACCCAGCCAAGCCGCAACCAATACGCAAGCCGGGAATCCGATTGCCGCTCAAAACAGCCGATACCCAAACGGCTGGCAACAACCGGGCCCGCAATACCCCGGGCAAAGCATGCCGGCACCCACCCAATCCACCCAACCTGCCCAGACCACTCAGCCCAATCAGCCGCCCCAAT